>JBBSBE010000038.1:0-31893 GCA_038251625.1 Rhodobacterales bacterium | reverse complement strand
CTGGCCCGTGGTGGTGTCGCGGACCATCAGGCTGCCGGTGCCGAAGCCCCCGATCGTCACATCCGCCCCCGCCCGCACAAGCGTTTCGACGCCCGCCTGCGCCTCGACAAAGGGCCGCACGACGGCGCTGCCGATGGGAAAACTGCGCGCGAGTTCGGCTGATATCGTCGGGTGCAGGCCATTGCCGATCTGGTTGTCGAGATCGGGTTCTTCGAGGTCCAGAACGTTGTGCGCCCATTTCTGGAACCGCCCGATGCCCGTGCCCGGGCCGGTTCCCACAAGATCGAAACCGAGCCGCGTTTCATTGCCGTGCCAGTCGAAATAGGTGTGTGCGCCGATGGACAGCGTGCCCGCATAGCGCCGGTCGCCAGGGGCGGGATTGCTCAGATCCGCCGGGGCGATGATATCGGCGCGCAGGCGGTATTCGATCAGGGCGCCGGGCGCACCTGGCAGATGGCCGTCCCAGGCCGGGCCACGGATCATGCTGATGACGTAAGACCCGGTATGCCAGCGGTCCTTGTTGTCGCCGATCGCGTCATTGGTGAAAAGCCGTCCGAAGCCCAGCGTGCCACGGTCTTGCGCGGCGGCTGGAACACAGAGTGTCGCGGACATGGCGAGCGCCAGAAGGGCGCAGAGGGCACGGGTCATTCCATCTCTTTCCTGCTCGAGCCCCCCAGCTCGGCTACAACCCTAGCGGAGGGTCGGGCGGGCCACCAGTGCGCCAGAGTAATATGCCCGGTCACGCGGGCCAATCTGCAACAAGGCCGTGGTGACGCGGGCGTGAAGGGAATTCCGTTTCGCGCGGCCCTATCTTGGGCTAAGGGCGAAAACCAGACAGAGGAGCCTGCCACTTGGACACCCGCTTTTCCCCGACTGCCGCAGATTGCATCGCGATGCGCCTTGCCGAGGCGGGCTGCCGCCATGCCTTCGGGATGCCGGGCGGCGAGGTGCTGAGCCTGGTGCGGGCGCTGGAACGGGCGGGGATCGCCTTCGTGCTGGCCAAGCACGAGACGGCGGCGGGGTTCATGGCCGAGGCCGCGTGGCATGCGACGGGGGCGCCGGGGGTTCTGGTGGCCACCATCGGGCCGGGGGCGATGAATGCCGTCAATGCCGTCGCCAACGCCGATCAGGACCGGGTGCCGCTGATCGTGCTGACGGGCTGCGTGGAAGCGGACGAGGCCGAAACCTATACCCATCAGGTGCTGGATCACGGCGCGGTTTTCGCGCCGATCACCAAGGGCACGTTCAAGGTCAGCGCCGGGGCTGCCGACATCGTGGCCGACAAGGCGGTGCGGCTGGCGCTGGAGGGGCGGCCGGGGCCGGTGCACATCGACCTGCCCATCGGCACGGCAGACACCGGATTGGGCCGGGCGCGGCGGGCGTCCCTGCCCCCTGCCCTGCCCGCCATGCCTGCGCCCGGGCCGGATTGGGACGTGGCGCGCGGCTGGTTTGCGGGCGCTGCGCGGCCGCTGGCCATCATCGGGCTGGACGTGATGGTGCAGGGGGCAGGATCTGCGGTGCAGGCGGTGCTGGAACGACACGGCATCCCGTTTCTGACCACCTACAAGACCAAGGGTGTGATCGCCGAGGATCACCCCCTTTGCCTCGGTGCGGCGGGGTTGTCGCCGCTGGCCGACGGGCATCTGCTGCCGCTGGTGCGGGCCGCCGATCTGATCCTCTGCCTTGGCTACGATCCGATCGAGATGCGCACCGGCTGGCGCGCGGTCTGGGATGCTGCGGAGCAGCACGTGATCGACATCGCCGCCGCCCCGAACCGGCATTTCATGCACGGCGCAGGCGTGAACGTGATAGGGGCTGTCGGCCCGTCGCTGGCCGCGCTGGCCGAGGCTGCGCCCGTGCGCGGAGTTTGGGCGGGACAAGAGCCGGCCGCCGTGCAATCTGCGCTTGCGCGGGCGTTTCCCACAGATGATGCTTGGGGGCCGGGTGCTGTGATCGACGAATGCCGCCGCGCGCTGCCGCCCGAGACCATCGCCACGGTCGACAGCGGCGCGCACCGCATCCTGCTAAGCCAGATGTGGCGCTGCACGGGCCCGCGTAGTTTGCTGCAATCCTCTGGCCTCTGCACGATGGGCTGCGCGCTGCCACTGGCCATCGGGGCGGCGGCTATGAACCCGGGGCGCGCCGTTGTGGGGTTCATGGGGGATGCGGGGTTCCTGATGACCACGGGCGAGTTGGCGACAGCCGCCGAGATGAAGCTGCCGGTGATCTTTGTCGTCTTTGTCGACCAGAGCCTTGCCCTGATCGAGAAGAAGCAGCGCGAGCGGCAGATGCCGAATGAAGGCGTGGATTTCGGCTGGCACGACTATGCGGCCATCGGGCGGGCCTTCGGCGGGCACGGGCACCGGGTCACAAGCCGGTCCGAGTTGCGCACGGCGCTGGAGGCCGCATTGACCGCCGACCGTTTCACGGTGATCGCGGCAGAGATCGAAAGGAAGGCCTATGACGGGCGCATCTGACACCCCCGCCGCCCTTGACGGGCTGCGCGTGCTTGACCTGACGCGCATCCTTGCGGGGCCTACGTGCACGCAGATGCTGGGCGATCTGGGGGCCGACGTCATCAAGGTGGAAAACCCCGGCACGGGCGGCGATGACACGCGCGCCTGGGGGCCGCCCTATGCGCCGGGTGCGGACGGCCCCAGCGACATCAGCGCCTATTTCATGGCCGCCAACCGCAACAAGCGATCCGTCGCAATCGACATTGCAAGCCCCGAAGGCCAGGCGCAGATCCGGGCGCTGGCGGCGGCGTCGGATGTGGTGGTGGAAAACTTCAAGCCCGGCGGGCTGGCGAAGTACGGGCTG
Source organism: Rhodobacterales bacterium (assembly GCA_038251625.1). GTDB lineage: Bacteria > Pseudomonadota > Alphaproteobacteria > Rhodobacterales > Rhodobacteraceae > JBBQXK01. Next base: position 29,073 of record JBBSBE010000038.1, on the reverse strand, counting down.
GACCACGAAAGCCTGCTGCTGGCCTGTCCCGGCCTTGTCTATTGCTCGATCACGGGCTTCGGGCAGACCGGGCCACACCGCGAAAAGCCGGGGTACGATCTTCTGGCGCAGGGCTATGGCGGGATCATGAGCCTGACGGGCGAGCCGGAAGGCCAGCCGATGAAGGTGGGTGTGGGGATCGCGGATGTGATGTGCGGGATGTATGCCACCATCGGCATCCTCGCCGCCCTGCGCCACCGTGACCGCACGGGCGAGGGCCAGCATATCGACGTGGCGCTGGTGGATACCCAGATGGCCTGGCTGATCAACGAAGGCACAAGCTATCTTGCCACCGGAAAGGTGCCGGAGCGGCGCGGGAACGGGCACCCCTCCATCGTGCCCTATCATGTGTTCGAGGCGTCGGACGGCCATGTGATCGTGGCCGTCGGCAATGACGGGCAGTTCCGCCGTTTCTGCACGGCGCTGGGGTTGGCCCCGCTTGGAATTGATCCGGCTTACGCCACGAACCCCGCGCGACTGGCCAACCGCGAGGCGCTGATGGCCACCTTGCGCCCCGCACTTGCCGCGCGGCCGATGGCCAAGATCATCGCCGGGCTGGAAGGCGCGGGGGTGCCGGTGGGGCCGGTCAACACGCTGGACCTTGCACTTGGGTCCGATCAGGCGGCGGCGCGGGGTGCGGTGGTCGAGATGCCGAACCCGGCGAAACCCGGCGAAACCCTGCGCATGCTCGGCAATCCGCTGAAACTGTCGCGCACACCGGTGACTTATCGCCGACCGCCGCCCGCATTCGGGCAGGATACCGAAGAGGTGATCGCGGGCCTGCCGCCCGAGGGCTGACGGAGGGGGCGCCTGTGGTTAGGCTGCGCGCCGACCCATCGGAGGATATCCCATGCTGCGTGCCCTTGCCCTGACGCTGACCCTTCTTGCCGCGCCCCTGACCGCCCAGACCGTCGCCCCGCGCGAAGGATGGGTGGTGCGGGCGACGCCACACAGCTTTGACACGCTTGTCGAACGTGTGCGCACGGCGGTGGAAGCCGCGCCGATCGCCATTGTCACACAGGCCAGCGCCTCGGACGGGGCAAAAGGCGCGGGCATCACCATTCCCGGCAACCGCGTCTTCGGCCTTTACCGCAACGATTATGCCCGGCGGATGCTGGACGCCTCGGTCGCGGCAGGGATCGAGGCGCCAATCCGGATGTATGTGACCGAGAACCCCGATGGCACGGCGTCGCTGTCGTGGAAGACGCCAAGCTTTGTGTTCGCGCCCTACAGCGACGAGGGCGGTGATGCGCTGGCGGCACTGGCGACCGAGCTGGATGCTGTTTTCGCAGGCGTCGCCGATGCGGCAGCGGCGCCCTGAACGGGGCGGGAACGTTCCGGGATGCCTTTGCGTTAGGCATTTTGCGTCACAGGCGCGTGACGTGGGCGACGAAAGAAACGTTTGGCGGGGTTGGCCTGTAACGTTGGGCATGACGGGGGCGAATGGCGGTTAAGGACCGGCCCTCTGGAACAAGGTGAGTAAGAGCATGCAGTCAGACCTTTGCGGAACGCGAACCTCGCTCGACACGCCCGAGGCCGTCGGGTCGTGGGATGCCATGCAGCGCCGTTTCCTCGCCCATGGCGCGGACACCGGGCAGCATCTGGGCCGCGTTCTGGAACTGGCCCCCGGCTTTGCCATGGGTCAGGCGGTACGTGGCCTTTTCATGCTGATGCTCGGGCGGCGCGAACTGGTGCCCGTGGCGCAAGAGGCGCTGGCGGCGGCAAGGGCGGGCGCGGCGCCAACTGCGCGCGAACGGGCCTATGTGACGGCGCTTGCCGACTGGCTGGACGGACGCGCAAGCGGTGCGATTGCGGCGATGGAGGCGGTGCTGCGCGACGACCCGCAGGATGCCCTCGCAATCAAGATCGGGCATTCCATCCGCTTTATACTTGGCGATGGCGCGGGAATGCGCGCATCGCTGGAGGCGACGCTGCCCCGGATGGCCGCCGACCATCCGCTGCGCGGATATATCCTTGGCTGCCACGCCTTTTCGCTTGAGGAAACCGGCGATTACGGCGCCGCAGAACGGGCGGGACATGCAGGGCTGGCCCTTGCGCCGGACGATGCCTGGGGCCTGCATGCCGTGGCGCATGTGCATGACATGACGGGGCGCGCGGCAGATGGCCTGCAATGGCTGACGGGGCGCGAGGCGGCGTGGATGCACTGCAACAATTTCCGCTATCACGTCTGGTGGCACAAGGCGCTGATGCACCTTGACCTTGGGCAGACGGATGAGGCGCTGGCGCTGTACGACACCGCGATCCGGGCCGACCGGACGGATGACTACCGCGATATCTCGAACGCGGCGTCGCTGTTGTGCAGGCTTGATCTTGACGGGGTGAACACCGGCAATCGCTGGGACGAACTGGCGGCGCTGTCGGCCAAGCGCACCGATGACGGGTGCCTGATCTTCGCCGACCTGCACTACCTTCTGGCGCTTGTGGGCGGAGAGGCGCGGGATGCGGCAGCGACGCTGGTGTCACGCATCCGCAGGGATGCAGCGGCCCGCGATACCGAGGCCCGTGAACGTATGGCCGATCCGGGCGTGGCGGCGGCGGTGGGGCTGGAGGCGTTTGGCAACGGCAACTATGCGGGCGCTTTCCGGTCCTTGCGTGCGGCGCGCCCGGGCATGATCCGCGCAGGCGGCAGCCATGCCCAGCGCGATGTCTTTGAGCGGCTGACCATCGACAGCGGCATTCGCGCGGGCTACTTCGACGAAGCGGCGGCGCTGGTGGTCGAACGGACGATCCGGCGGGGCGGGCACGAGGATGGCTATTCCGCAGCCCGCATGGCGATGATCGCCGACATGGAAGCGGCGGCGCATCGGCGCGCGGCTGTCTGACACGGGGCCACAGGCGAACGGGCCGGGGAGAGACGATGACGACCTACGACGATGCACGCATGTCGGTGCCGCACCCCGCCTTGCGGGCGCAGGCGGGCACGCGCGACATCCGCCTGGATTTCTTTCGTGGCATCGCGATGTTCATCATCCTGATTGCGCATATCCCCGACAATTGGGCCACGCTCTGGATTCCTGCCCGCTTTGGTTTCTCCGATGCGACCGAGATGTTCGTGTTCTGCTCCGGCATGGCGTCAGCCATCGCCTTTGGCGGCACCTTCGTGCGGATGGGATGGGCCGTGGGCGCGGCGCGGGTGGCCTACCGGGTGTGGCAGGTCTACTGGGCGCATATCGGGATGTTTCTGGCCATTGCCACGATGCTGGCGCTTCTGGATTCGTCTGGCGCGTTCCGCATCGATTATACGCGCGAGTTGAACCTCGACCCCTTCTTCAACCGTGCGGCGCTGAACCTGCCCGGGTTGATGACGCTGACCTATGTGCCGAACTATTTCGACATTCTGCCGATGTATATGGTGATCCTTGCCATGATGCCGGTTGTGGTGGCGCTGGCGGGTGTGGCGCGGGGGCTGGCGGCGGCATTCGTGGTGGCGCTGTGGTTGGCGGCAAACCTGCAATGGACGGGTCTGCCGGCAGAGCCGTGGTCGAACCGGGCGTGGTTCTTCGATCCCTTCGGCTGGCAGCTTTTGTTCTTCACCGGCTTTGCCTTCATGCGCGGCTGGCTGCCTGCGCCGCCTGTCACACCGCTTTTGCTGGCGCTGGCGGGTGCCGTGGTGATCCTGTCGGTGCCGTTTTCCTATTTTCGCATCCTGAACGGCTCTGCCGATCTGCGCGAGATCCGGGCGGCCATCGATCCGCTGGTCTGGAAAACGGATTTCGGCCTGCTGCGCTACGTCCACTTCCTGTCGCTCGCTTATATCGCCTGGGCCTTCGCGGGCCCCGGCGGCGCGCGGCTTCTGGCGGCGGGCGAAGGGGTGGCAGGGCAGATCTGGAACCGGATCGTGGCGGTGCTGCTGAAGGTGGGGCAACAGTCGCTGATCGTGTTCGTCTTCTCGATGGTGCTGGCGCGGGCGCTGGGGGTTGTGCTGGATGTCACGGGATCGTCGCTGGCCACGATGCTGGCGGTGAACCTGGGCGGCGCGGCGCTGGTTGTGGGGGTCGCCTATGGCGGCGGCTGGATCAAAAGTCAGCCGTGGAAGAAGCGCGCATGAGGCGGCGGGATTTCCTGACCGGGGTGGCGGCGGTCTGGCCGATGGCCACGTTCGCGCATCACCGGGGGCCGGGCGTGACGCTGGGCGCCCCCCTGCCGTTTGATGAAGGCACCCTGCGCGCGCGGGCCGAGGCGATGGCAACGGCCCCCTTCGCCCCGCGGGCCGAGATTCCCCGAGCCTGGCAGGCCCTGACCTACGATCAGTACCGGTCCATCTGGTTTCGCGATGCCGATGCCCTTTGGCACGAAGGGCCGGGGCCGCTGCAGGTGGATTTCTTTCCCCCCGGCCTTTATTTCCCGCGCCCGGTGAAGATGTTCACCGTCGAGGGCGGCTATGCACGGGCCGTGGCGTTTGACCTTGGCCTGTTCGACCGCACCGATACCTTTCCCGACCTGCCAGTGGATGACACGCTGGGCTATTCGGGGCTTCGGCTCAGGGCCGAAACGCAATTGCCGGGCATCTTTCAGGAATTTGCCGTCTTTCAGGGGGCGAGCTATTTTCGCGCCATCGGGCGGGGCGAGACGTATGGCCTGTCCGCGCGGGGCCTCGCACTCGATACGGCGGAACCGACGGGTGAGGAGTTCCCCGAATTCACCGAGTTCTATCTGGAGGCGCCTGCGATCGGCGCCGCAACCTTTACCCTGCACGCCCTGCTCGACAGCCCGTCCTTGGCGGGTGTCTACCGGTTCGACATCCAGATCGGCACCTCCACGGTGATGGACGTTCGCGCCACCCTCTTTCCGCGCCGGGCGCTTGGGCATGCAGGGATGGCGCCGCTGACCAGCATGTTCCTTTTCGATGGCAAGACGCCGGGGCGGTTCAGCGATTTCCGCCCGGCGGTACACGACAGCGACGGGCTGGAGATCCTGAACGGCGCGGGCGAGCGGCTGTGGCGGGCGCTGGCGAACCCGGTGCAATTGCAGATTTCCAGCTTTGTCGATCAATCGCCCAAAGGTTTTGGCCTGATGCAGCGCAGCCGCCGCTATTCCGATTTCGCGGATCTCGAGGCGCATTATCACGAACGCCCCGGCCTCTGGATCGAGCCCGTGGGGGATTGGGGCGCGGGGGCGGTGACGCTGGTGGAAATCCCCACTGACAAGGAAGTTTACGACAATATCGTGGCCTATTGGCGCCCCGCGGCGCCGATCCCTGCGGGCATGGCGCATGACTTTGCCTATCGCATGACGTGGGGCGCCGGCGAACCGGCCGAGACGGGTGGCGTGGCGCGCGTGCTGTCCACCCGGATGGGGCTGCAGGAGGATGGTCGCCGGATCGCTGTTGTCGATTTTGCGCCGCATGTGGCGGTGCCCCTCGACCTGGCAGAGGTGACGGTTCACACCAGCGCCAATGTGGGCGGCGTGTCGCCGGGGATCCTGCAGCGCAATCCCGAAACGGGGGGCACGCGTCTGGCGTTCAGCTTTGATCCCGGTGGACAGTCATCGGTGGAATTGCGCGCACAGATGCTGCTGGGCGGGGCGCGTATCTCGGAGGTCTGGCTTTACCGCTGGACGGTGTAAGCGGTCAGGCCTTCGGTGGCGGCAGGCCTTCGAACCAGTCAAGCATCATCGTGGCCCACCCCTTCGGCACCGAATGGCTGCCGGGATGGAGCGCGAATTCGAGCGCCGAACCATCGGTGCAGCGGGTCCAGCGGCGGCGCATGAAGGGGCCGGTGGTTTCGAACTGATCTGCCGCGCCGTAGTCGCAGCCGTTGGTTGCACGCCAGATTTCAAGGCTGGTGAAGGTGTCGCCCTGCCGGATCGTGCCGTTGCGCAGGGGGCGCCCCTCCAGCGGTACTGTTGTATCCGTCCAGCCGTGCGTGTGGAAAAGGCGCACCGGGCCCGTGCATCCCGTGGGGTGCGGGCGCCAGAAGGCACCTGCCACGGGCGCATAGGCGGTGAAGGCATCCGGGTTTGCGCAGGCGGTGTAATGCGTCATCGACCCGCCGATGGAAAAGCCCGACAGGATCATCCGCGAAGTATCAAGCCCGAAGCGACGCGCGGCATCGGCCTTGACGGCAGCAAAGAAGGCGGGTTCGTCGCGCAGGGCGGTATCGCCGGGCCTGAAGGACCAGCCCGCGCCGCGACCCGGCCGCGGCAGGCCATCGGGCGCGATGAAGGCGTAGCCGCGCGCGGTGATGGTGGCCGCAACATCCCCCATGGTCAGCATCGCGCCACCGCTGGCGCCGGCGCCGTGCAGGAATATCACGGCCGGGATCGGGCCGGGCGCAGGGGTTTCGGGCAACACGATGTGATAGCTGCCTTCGGGGATCGTGCAGGGGGCAGGATCGGCCCCACACCCCGCGAAGGCCGGCAGACCGAGACACGCCAGAAACGCGGCCGCGAGCCGTATCAAGGCCGCACCACAGGCAGGCCACGCGCGCGCCAGCCGGGGCCTGCGGATGAGCCGAGCATCCCTTCGGGCACGTCGATCACGTTGGTGAAGCCTGCCGCCTGCAACCGCGCCGCCATCCGCATGGACCGCACGCCGCGCGCGCAGATCAAGGCAACGGGGGCATCGCGGTTGCCCATCATGATGCGGGTCAGCGCCGCCTCGAAATCCGGCGCGCGCATGTCCACTGGATGGGCGGGTGCCGGGATGCCGGTGTCGGCCCATTCGTCGGGGCGTCGAATGTCGATCAGCGTCAGGGTTCCGGCGGTTGCCTGCGCCAGCGCTTGGGGCGCGGTCAGCGTGGGGCCTGCAAAGCTGCGCCGCCCGGGCAGAAGAAAGCCGGTGGCGCCCGCAAGGGCAAGCGCCCCACCCGCAAGGATCATCCGGCGGCGGTTCAACCTGTGCCCCTGACGTAACCTGCGATGATGCGCGCGGTGGCCTCGACGGGCAGGACGGGGGGGAGAAGCGTCAGCGGTTTCCCATGTGGATCAAGGATGAAGAGGTGCCCGGTATGGGCCAGGATCGGCTGGCCATAAGGATCGGAGAAAAGCGCTTCCGCCCGGATTCCATACGCCTTCCAGACAGGCTGCAAATCCTGTGGCCTGCCCGTCAGGCCCACGAAGGCGGGATGGTAGGCGGCAAGTGTCGCATCCATCCCCGGCCCCTGGTCGTGGCCGGGATCGACGGTGATCATCACCGGCGTCACTGCAATGCCCATCGCGGCCAGCGCATCCACCACGTCGGCGATATGGGGCAGCGTGGTCAGGCACATGTCGGGGCAGTTGGCATAGCCGAAATAAAGGAGTTGGTACTGACCGGCGGGGTCTGCCTCGGTCCGGGGCTGGCCCGTCCCGGTGTGAAGCGCAAAGGGGGTGGCAGGCGGCAGCGGAAAGGGATCGGCGGCAAAGGCAGGCCCGGCCAGCAAAAGCAAAGCCAGCAGGGCCGTTGCCTTCAATTCGCGTCCTCCAGCACCGCCTTGTCAGCCTCGGGGCCTAGGCCCAGATAGCCATTCGCGGCGATGGCGGCGCGGATGCGGGGATCGCGCAGGTACCACGCACCCTTGCCATCGGCACCGGCGTTGCGCGCCGTCCAATCCTTCGTCCACTGGTTCGCCTTCGTCCATTCGGCATCGCCCTGACGGCGGATCTTCTGGACCTGGTAGGCATTGCGAAGCGCAAGATCGGGGTCGGTCAGCATCAGCCCGTCCACCTCGACCGCGGCACCGCAGAAGGGCGCGAGTTCATTCGGTGCGCCGGTGAAGAGCGGCTGGTTGTTCTTCAGCGGCATCACCAGAACACTGTCGTCTGTCCGCAAAAGCGCGAGTTGGCGCGCGCCGCCGCCGCAATCGGCCGGGCAATCGCCTGACATCATGCACAAGGGATCAACCACCGTCGCCTCGAACCGGGCCGGGGCTTCGGCGTAAAGGTTCCAAGATTGCGCCTCGGATCCGGCCGAGAAATCCTGCGCGGCGGCGGGAACGGCAAGGGCCAGCAGGGCCAAACCAACGCGGATCATTGGCCAGCCTCCGGGATCGCGAAGGGAGGGACAACGCCGTATTCCTCGTGCGTCAGGTTCACGATGCCCTCATCCGCCGTCACCTTGGCGATGGTCAGATAGTTGATGCCGTCGCGTGCGTAGGCGGTTCCGTCCACGGTGACGGTGTGGCTGGCCAGCGCAAAGGCAGCATCGCCGCCGTTCGAGGTGGCATCCTCGCCGATCTTCAGGACCATGTAGACGGTGCCATCTTCGGCCAGAAGGCCAACAGGAATGCCCCCCGCCGAGCACCACATCGCGCAGGTATGGTGGGCCGATCCGACCACGGCATCCGGGCCGCCCATGACGCCCGAATAATAGCACCAGGTGTCGATCATCTCGCCCTTCAAAGTGACGGGCGTTCCCCCCTCTGCCAGCGCGGTCAGCGGGGCAGCGACAAGCGCCGCCGCAATGGCCATGGATCGCAGCGTCATCTACCCGTCCCCCGGTTGGTTGCGGCGAGGCTAGCAAATGCAAGGCGGGCTGCGACAAAAAAACGCGTGATCGGGGGAAAGGACGCGCCTCTAGTTGCCCACAACCTCGACCTGACGGGTAATGGTGAACACGCTGCCCGCAATCTGGGCAAGCGATGCAAATCCCGTCGCGGGACTTTCCGAGACATAGAGCACATCATCGGGGTGGACGAGGAAACGCCGCGCGCTGAAAAGTCCATCAGCGGTGGTCAGATCAATCACAAAGACGACGCGCGGCGCGGATGGCCCCGACACCCCGTCCCTGACCGCTGCGGGCGGATATTCACGCAGCACCAGCACCGCCTTGGGGTCTGCCCGCGTGTCGTTCACGCCCCCGACTGCGGCAACCGCGTCAAGCGCGTTCAGCCTGTCGGACGGGAAGACGACGATCTGTTCGCGCCCCGCGGCCCCCAGCGCCACGAACTTGCGCCGCTCCTGATCGACGATGATGCGGTCACCGCCCCGTACCGCGGTATCGAGCGACGCATTTTCGTAAAGACGGTCAAGCGTTGTCACATAGGTGTGCCCGCCCCGCACCAACCGGACGGTCGGCGTGGTCAGCGTCGGGCTCACGCCGCCTGCCTGCGCGATCAGGCCAAGCACGGTGTTTCCGCCATCAATCAGCGGGTAGGACCCGGACTGGCCGACCCCGCCCAGCACATCGACGGAATTGTTGCGCCCGGATGCGTGATTCAACTGGAGCTGCGCCGAGGGGGCGATGGTGATGAACTGATTCTGCAATTCGGTTCTGGCAGATTCCATCGTGCGGCCCGCGACCGTCACATGGCCGAGGTAAGGCACAAAGATCATGCCGTTGTTCGCAACCATGATTCCGTTCAGCACCACCTGTTTCGTGCCGTTGGTGGCCAGAAGCGACGTTTCGCTGTTGTCCCAGACCACGATATCCAGCCGGTCGCCCGCGCGGATCGTGGTGGCGCCACGGCCACTGCCACCCGCAAGCCAATCGCCCGCAGGGCCGGACCCCGTCATCGGCCATTGCGACAGGGATTGCAGGAAAGGCTGAGTAACTTCGTAAACGGCGAAGTTACCGTCCTTGTCCTTCGTGGCGCTGGCCAGCAAGGCGCGCCCGTTGGCGGCGCCGCGCGGCAAGCTGCAGCCTGACGCCACAGCGCAAGCTCCCATCGCCAGCAAACGGCGGCGTCCGATCTGCATCGTTTCGTACCTCTTGAGCCAGCGCTTTTTGCCGCGCTTGGTCGATCTTGTTCCTGCCTGTCGGGACACATTATCCCGGCAAGGTGAACCGTCAACCGATTACACCCGCCGAACGTGTCATTGCTGCAAAGCGCCGCCTATCTGCAACGCGTTCAGGTCTTGTAACCCGCCCCTGAATGCCAGCGCCACGCATCCTCGATCATCTGGCGAAGGGTGGACCGCGACGGTTCCCACCCAAGGTCGCGGCGTGCCCGTTCGGACCCGCAGACAAGGCGCAACGCGTCACCGGCGCGGCGCGGCCCTTCAACGACAGGCACCGCGCGATTCGTGACCGCCGCCGCAGCGTCGATCACCTGCCGCACCGAAAAGCCGTTGCCGGTGCCAAGGCAGAACACACCGCCATTGCCCGTGTCGCGCAAGCGCCGCAGCCCCGCCACATGCGCATCGACAAGGTCCATCACATGCACATAGTCGCGCACCGGCGTGCCATCGGGGGTGGGATAGTCGGTGCCGTGCAAGGTCAGCGCAGGGCGCACGCCATTGATCGCCTCCAGCATTGCGGGAATGAGATGCGTCTCGGGTTGGTGGAACTCGCCCACCTCGGCCTCGGGGTCGGCACCGGCCACGTTGAAGTAGCGGAATATCACTGACCGCAGGCCATGCGCCCGGCCAAAATCGCGCAGCATTTCCTCGATCGCGCGCTTGGAGGCGCCGTAGGGGTTGATCGGGGCTTGCGGCGTGTCTTCATCGACCGCCACGCCGTCTGGCTCGCCATAGGTGGCGCAGGTGGAGGAAAAGACGACATCGCGGCACTCGGCCGCCAGCGCCGCCTCGATCAGGTTCAGTGACCCGCCAACGTTCACCCGCCAGTAACGGCCCGGATCGGCCATCGCCTCGCCCACCAGCGACAGCGCCGCGAAATGCATCACGGCGACGGGGCGATACCGCGCGAAGGCCGCATCGAGGGCCGCGCGGTCGGCCAGATCGCCCTGCACAAACGGCCCGAACTTGACCGCCTCGCGCCATCCGGTGGCCAAGTTGTCAAAGGTGACAGGAACATATCCCGCGCGGGCCAGAACCTTGCAGGCATGCGAACCGATATAGCCCGCGCCACCCGTGACCAGAACATGATCGGCCATGCCGCCCCTCCGCCTGTGCCACCAGAAAGGGGTCACGCAGGGGGCGCGAAGTCAAGCGGCCCGGACGGTCAGGCCAGCGGCCGTGGCGGGGATTGCATCAGGGGCATCACGTCGGCCATCTCTGGCCCCGCGTCGCGCCCGGTAATCGCGCGGCGCAGGGGGCGGAAGAGGCCCTTGCCCTTGCGGCCCGTGGCAGCTTTGACCGCTTCGGTCCAGCTACCCCAGGTTTCCGGCCCCCAAGGCTGCGGCGGCAGCATCGCCAGCGCCTCGGCCACGAAGGCGCGGTCTTCGGGGTCCACCAGCGGGGCCGCGCCGTCACGGAAAAGCGTCCACCACTCGCCCAGATCGGCAAGCACGGTGATATTCGCGCGCGCCACATCCCAGAACCGTTCGGCCATCGCGGGCGGAACGCCCAGTGCTGCAATCTGCGGCGCGACCGTGGCAAAGGGCAGCGCCTGCACATGCGCGCGGGTCAGGGGGAACAGGTCTTCGGCGTCGAACTTGGTGGGGGCTGCGCCAAAGCTGCCAAGCTCGAAGCCTGCGATCAGATCGGCATGGCTTGCCGCCAGTTCCACCGGATGGGACGACCCAAGCCGCGCCATCAGAGACAAAAGCGCCATCGGCTCGATCCCTCGCGCCCGAAGGTCACGCAAGGACAGCGTGCCAAGGCGTTTTGACAACGCCTCGCCCTGCGGGCCGGTCAGCAGGCTGTGGTGCGCAAAGGCGGGGGGCGTGCCGCCCATCGCCTGCATGATCTGGATCTGGGTCGCGGTGTTCGTCACATGGTCGGCACCGCGCACGATATTGGTCACGCCCATGTCGATGTCATCGACGGATGAGGCGAAGGTATAAAGCACCTGCCCGTCGGCACGGATCAGCACCGGGTCGGACACAGAGGCCGCATCGATGGAAATGGGGCCAAGGATGCCATCGGCCCATTCGATCCGCTCCTGATCCAGCCGGAAGCGCCAGTAGCCCTCGCGCCCCTCGGCGCGCAGCCTGTCGCGGTCGGCTTCGGTCAGCGTCAGCCCCGCGCGGTCGTAGACCGGGGGGCGGCCCATGTTGAGCAGCTTCTTGCGCTTGAGATCCAGTTCCACCGGCGTCTCGAACACCTCGTAGAAACGCCCCGATGCGCGCAGGTCATCCGCCGCAGCGCGATAGCGATCAAGCCTTGCCGACTGTCTTTCCTCTCGGTCCCAGGTCAGGCCCAGCCATTCCAGATCGTGCCGGATGCCATCGGAATATTCCGGTTTGGACCGTTCCTGATCGGTATCGTCGAGCCGCAGGATGAACGTGCCGCCGGATTGGCGGGCGATCATCCAGTTCATCAGCGCGCTGCGCAGATTTCCGATATGGAGATAGCCGGTGGGCGAGGGGGCGAAGCGGGTGGTGGTCATGGTTCTGCCAGATCGTGCGGGAAGGCACATTCCCTGTCACAGCGGGGCGTGGTTGTCGAGTGGGGGGCCACTGGCGCGTGCAGGGCCGCATCTCTATATCTGCGGCTATGGAGCCCGCCGCCCTTATCGCCCCCAGCGCCGCAGAGATCGAGGCGCTGGCTCGCGACGCGGTGCTGGCTCTGCCTGAACCTTACCGGACAGCAGGCACGGCCATCGCGCTGCGGGTCGAGGAGTTTCCGCCCGATGACATTCTGGATGATCTGGAGGTCGAGGATGCCTTCGACCTGACCGGGCTTTATGACGGGATCCCGCTGACGCAGAAATCGGTGATGGACCAGCCGGATCGGCCCGATGTGATCTGGCTTTTCCGGCGCCCGATCCTTGATGAATGGGTCGAACGGGGAAATGTGACGCTGGGCGCGTTGGTCACCCATGTAATGGTGCATGAACTTGCGCATCATTTTGGCTGGAGCGATGCGGACATCGCCGCCGTTGACCCCTGGTGGGAGTAGGGGCGCTGGTGGGAGCAGGGGCTCTGGCAGGAATATGGGCGGGGGGGGACCGCACATCACGTCTGCGTTGGCGCACAGAACGGCGGTTGCCCCATGATGGCACTCCGCTACCTTCGGCAAAGCCCATGACCCAACGAAGGATGTCCCTGATGCAGAGCCCCACCTTCACGCGCCGTTCGGCGCTTATTGCCGCTGCGGCGGTTCCGCTGATGGCGGCCCTGCCCCGCATGGCGTTCGCCGCGGCCGAGATGATGGCGCCGACCCAGCCGCTGGCAAACCGCTTCAAGCTTGGCAGCTTTGACGTGACGGCCTTGATGGTCGGCAACAGGACGGTGCCCGATCCGAACAAGATTTTCGGCCTGAACGCCGCGCCCGAGGCGTTTGCCGAAGCTTCTGCCGCCAACTTCATTCCCGCCGACAAGGCGCAGTTCTTCTTTACTCCCACCGTCGTGAACACCGGTGCCGAACTGGTGCTTTTCGACACCGGGCTTGCGCCGGAAGGCACGCTGGCTGCGCTGACGGCTGCGGGCTACACAGCGGATCAGGTGGATGTGGTGGTGCTGACGCACATGCACCCCGACCACATCAACGGCCTGTCGGGCGAGGCTGGGGTGACCTTCCCCAATGCGCGCTATGTGACAGGTTCGGTCGAGCACAATCACTGGATGGGTGCGGCGAATGAAGGCTTTGACGGCAAGGTACGCCCGCTGAACGACAAGATGACGTTCCTTGACGATGGCGGCAGCGTGGCAAGCGGCATCACCGCGATGATGGCACCGGGCCATACGCCGGGCCACATGGGATACATGCTGGAAAGCGGCGGCAAACAGCTTTTGCTGACCGCCGACCTTGCCAACCACTATGTCTATTCGCTGGCCTATCCCGACTGGGAAGTCACGTTCGACATGGACAAGGCCACCGCCGCCGCCTCGCGCCGCAAGGTTCTGGGGATGCTCGCCGCCGACAAGATGATGTTCCTCGGCTACCACATGCCGTTCCCGTCGGTGGGCTTTGTCGAGGCGCGCGAAGACGGCTTCCGCTATGTGCCTGCCAGCTATCAGACGATGCTGGAAGGCTGACGCCGGGCAAGATTCTTTTCGCGGCCTGCGACGGAAAGCATAAGGTCTGGCGTAGAATATCCGGGGCGCGGGGGGAATGATCCGCCCGCGCCCCTTTCTATGGTCGGACAAACGGAGGGGAAAGCGAAGGCATGCGGTTCTTCAGGCGGTCAGTGCTGGGGCTTTTTCTGGTGGCCCTGACGATCGGGCTGCTGGCGATGTCTGCACTGGTGTTGCGCGATGCGGTCAGCGCCCGTCTGGCCGGCAGTGGCCCCGCCGCCCCTGCGCGGGAACGTGTGTTCAGCGCCAATCTTGTGCGCGCCGAGGCGGGCACGGTGCAGCCTATCCTGACCGTATTCGGCGAGGTGCGTTCCCGCCGCACGCTGGAACTGCGCGCACCCCGCCCCGGCACGGTGGTGGAACTGGCCGACGGGTTTCGCGATGGCGCGCGGGTGACAGCGGGGCAGTTGCTCTTGCGCCTTGATCCGGCTGATGCCGCCTCGGCCCGGGATATCGCACGCTCGAATGTGGCCACGGCAGAGGCCGAGGGGCGCGAAGCGGCGCGGGGGCTGATCCTTGCAAGAGACGATCTGACGGCGGCGCAGGCGCAGTCGGGCCTGCGCGCGCAGGCGCTGGCGCGGCAGGAAGACCTGCGGACACGCGGCGTGGGCAGCGATGCGGCGGTCGAGACGGCGGCGCTGGCGCTGTCGGCCGCGGATCAGGCGGTCCTTTCGCGCCGGTCCGCACTGGCGCAGGCAGAAGCGCGCGTCGATCAGGCGGCAACCACACTGGACCGGCTGCGCATCACCCTTGCCGAAACCGAACGCGCCTTGCGCGATACCGAGCTTTTTGCAGAATTCGACGGCGTTCTGGATGCCGTGTCGGTGGTCGAAGGGCGCATCCTTTCGGCGAATGAGCCGTTGGGCGAACTGATCGATCCTGACGCGCTGGAAGTGGCTTTCCGCGTCTCGACCGCGCAATACATCCGCCTGATCGATGAGGCGGGGCGTGTGCGGGCGCTGCCCCTGACCGTGTCTCTGGCCGTCGCGGGGGAAGAGATCGTGGCGCCCGGGCGGCTGACCCGGGTTGGCGCCTCGGTGGGCGAGGGGCAATCGGGGCGGATCGTCTATGCCGATATCGACGCGCCCGGTGGCTTTCGCCCCGGCGACTTTGCCACCCTGCGCATCGAGGAGCCGCCGATTGACGATGCCATAGCACTTCCCGCCCGCGCGTTTGGCTCGGACGGGCAGGTGCTGGTGCTTGCGGCAGAGGATCGGCTGGCTGCGCTGCCCGTCACCCTTTTGCGGCGGCAGGACGATCTGGTGATCGTGCGGGGTGATGGCCTTGATGGCCGCGATGTGGTGGCAGAACGATCCCCCCTGCTTGGTGCGGGCATCAAGGTGCGCCCCGTCCGCCTTGCCGCGCTCGGAGAAGAGGAATCCGCCGCCGCGCCCGAAATGATCGATCTTACGCCTGAGCGGCGCGCGGCGCTGATCGCATTGGTCGAGCGCAACGCCCGGATGCCCGCCGAGGCCAAGGCCCGGGTTCTGGCGCAGCTAGCGGAAGACCGCGTGCCCGCGCGCGTGGTCGCCCGCCTTGAAGCGCGCAGCGGGGGCTAGGGCGGATGGCGCGCACCAAGCCAAGCGATGCAGGGCCGGGTGGCATCCTGTCCTACTTCACCCGGCACAACACGCTGGCCAATCTGGTGCTGGCGATCATGGTGGTGGCGGGTATCGCCGCCACCAGCCGCATCCGGGCGCAATTCTTTCCCGACGTGATCATCTCCGAGGTGGATGTCAGCGTCGCCTGGGATGGCGCGGGTGCCGAAGACGTGGACCGCGCCATCGTGCAGGTGCTGGAGCCTGTTCTGCTGACCGTGGACGGCGTGACGGATATCACTTCGCGCGCGGTCGAGGGCCGCGCCAGCATCGAGGTATCGTTCGAACCCGGCGCCGATCTGATGCAGGCCACCGATGACGTGCAGGCCGCTGTCGATACCGTGAACGAACTGCCCGAGGATGCCGACCTGCCCGAAGTGCGCCGCACCGCGTGGCGCGATCAGGTGACCGATATCGTGATCACCGGCCCTGTGGGCATCGACCAGCTTGGCCGGTTTGCAGATGAACTGGTGGCGCGGATGTTCGACAAGGGGATAACCCGCACCACGATCCGGGGCATCGCGGCACCACAGACGATGGTGGAAGTGCCATCCGCCAGCCTGATGCGCTATGACATCACCATGGCCGAGATTTCGGCCGCCATCGCCGCCGAGACGGCCAGCGCTCCGGCGGGCGAGGTTGCCAACGGGTCGGCGCGGGTGCGCACGGGTGCCGAAAAGCGCAGCGTCGAGGATTTGCAGGGCATCGTGCTGCGATCCGCGCCCGATGGAACCAAGCTGACGCTTGGTGAAGTGGCGATGGTGCGGGCCGAGGCCACCGACCGCAGCCGCGCCACGTTCGTGGGTGCAAACCCAGCCGTCACGATCCGGGTGGACCGGTCCGAGACGGGCGATGCGATCCGCATGCAGCGCGCCGTGCAGGAGGTGGCCGCCGAGTTGCAGCGCAGTCTGCCGCCCGGCGTGACGATCGAGCTTGTGCGCGCGCGGGCCGATCTGATCGTCGGGCGGCTGAACCTTCTGCTAGACAATGCCTTGATGGGTCTTGGCCTTGTTGTCGTCCTGCTGTTTCTCTTCCTGAATGCGCGCACGGCGCTTTGGGTCGCGGCGGGCATACCGGTGTCGCTGCTGGCCGCCATCGCGGTCATGTATGGCGCGGGGCTGACGATCAACATGATCTCGCTTTTTGCGCTGATCATCACGCTGGGGATCGTGGTGGACGACGCGATCGTGGTGGGCGAGCATGCCGATTTCCGCGCGCGGTCCCTGGGCGAGGCGCCGGTCAACGCGGCCGAGAATGCGGCGCGCCGGATGGCGATGCCGGTGACGGCCTCGACCATCACCACGGTAATTGCGTTCGCGGGCCTTGTGACCATCGGGGGCCGCTTCGGCGACCTGATCGCCGATATCCCCTTTACGGTCATCGCGGTCCTTCTGGCCTCGCTTGTCGAATGCTTCCTGATCCTGCCCAACCACATGGTCCATGCGCTTGCGGCCAGCGGCAGGGATGCGTGGTACGACTGGCCCTCTCGCACCGTCAACCGCGGCTTTGAATCGCTGCGCGACCGTGCGATCCGCCCCGCCGTCGCGCTGATCGTGCTGGCCCGGTATCCGGTCATGGCGGCCGCGTTTTTCCTGCTGGCCTCGCAAGTGGCGCTGTTCATGCGCGGCGACATCCAGTTCCGCTTCTTCGACGCACCCGAGCAATCGTCGGTCACCGGCAACTTCTCGATGCTGCCCGGCGCCACGCGCGATGACACGCTGGCGATGATGCGCGAATTGCAGCGCGCGACCGAGGCGGTTTCAGCGCGGCTTGGCGCCGAGCACGGCACCCCGCCGGTAACCTTTGTGCTGGCCGAGGTGGGTGGCAATGTCGGGCGCGGGCTGACCGGTGCGGATGCCAAGGATACCGACCTTCTGGGTGGCATCTCGATCGAACTGATCGAGCCCGATTTCCGGCCCTATTCCAGCTTTGCCTTCGTTGCCGATCTGCAGGAAGAGGTGCGCAACCACCCCCTTCTGGAAGAGCTGAGCTTTCGGGGTGGGCGCTACGGCCCGGGGGGCGACGCGCTGTCGGTCGATCTGTACGGTGCGGATGCCGAAACGCTGAAGGCCGCGGCAGAAGCGCTGAAGGCGGCGCTGCTGCCCTACCCCGAAGTTTCGGCGCTGGAGGATACGCTTGCCTATGACAAGGAAGAGCTGATCCTGAACCTGACCCCCCAAGGTGCGGCGTTGGGGTTCGACATCGGGTCGCTTGGCCGGGTGCTGCGCGAGCGGCTGAACGGGATCGAGGCCGCCACCTACCCCGCCGGGACGCGCACCGCGACGATCCGGGTCGAACTGCCGGAAGGTGAGCTGACGGCCGATTTTCTGGAACGCACGATGCTGCGCGCGGGCCCCGGCAGCTATGTGCCCTTGGCCGATATCGTGACGGTTACGGAACGATCCGGCTTTTCCACCATCCGGCGCGAAAACGGCCTGCGGCTCGTCACTGTTTCCGGCGATATCGCGGGCGATGATGCCGCGCGCGCCAACGAGGTGCAGCGCGCCTTGCGGGAAGATATCCTGCCCCGGATCGAAGCCGACTTCGGGGTGGCCTTCCGCCTCTCCGGTCTGGCCGAGCAGGAGCGGGAGTTTCTGGGCGATGCGACGCTTGGGCTGTTGCTTTGCCTTCTTGGCATCTACCTCTGCCTTGCTTGGGTCTTTGCCAGCTGGACGCGGCCGCTGGTGGTGATGGCGGTGATCCCCTTTGGCCTGACGGGCGCGATCTGGGGGCACTGGTACTGGGGGGTGTCGCTGTCGCTGTTCTCGGTCGTGGGGTTGATCGGGATGGTGGGCATTATCATCAACGATTCCATCGTGCTGGTCTCGACCATCGACGAATACGCCGAGAAACGCGGGCTGGTGCCTGCGATCATCGACGGGGTGGCGGACAGGTTGAGGCCCGTCTTGCTGACCACGCTGACGACGGTGCTGGGTCTTGCACCCCTCTTGTTCGAGAAAAGCTCGCAGGCGCTATTCCTGAAACCCACGATCATCACGCTGGTCTACGGGCTTGGGTTCGGGCTGGTGCTGGTGCTGTGCCTTGTCCCCGCGATCCTGGCCATGCAGGCGGATGTGGGGCGACAGTTGCGCGCATTCCGGCGGGGCCTGCGGGCGCGGCGCGGGCGGGCCGCGCGGGCACGGGGGCTTCTGGCTGGCGCGGCGCTGCTGACGGCGGGGCTTTTTACGGCCACGCTGGTGCCCGTCGCGGTGACCGGGGCGCTGGCGGCGCCGCTGATTGCAATGTGGCCCGCTTTGGCGGCGGCACCTGCGTTGCCTGCGGCGACGGGGATCTTTCTGGCAGGGGCGGCGGTACTGGCGCTTCTGGCCTATGCGGGCGGGTGGCTGATCTTGCGTCGCCGCGCGATCTAGAAAACCGCGTTGAACCCGGCGTCAGGGCGCCGGGCAGCCGCGCGCCTCTACCGCGCCTTTGGGGCCGATCACCGTGACGGTCAGCCCCGCGCGCGACAGCGCGAACGGCGCCGCAGTTGGCCCCACCAAATCGGCCACAGCCACCAGCCGGGCACCATCGCGGGTGACGGTCGAGCCCGACACCCAGACACCCTCTTCCGCTGCCTCGATCACCACGACCTCGTGCCCCGGACCCTGCGGCGGCAATTGCATCTCGGCGCGCAGGCGCAAGCCATCGCGGATCGGCTCGACGGTGCAGGCCAGGTTCTTCAACCCCCGCTCGCCGGCCGAATGCGGCCGGTTTGCCAGCGCGGCCTTCAGTGCCCGGTCGGTGGTGCCGGGGGTCATCAGTTTCGTATCGAAGGTGAGTTCGGCGGGCACGCAGATATCCTTGCACACACCAAATCCCATCCGGGCGCGCAGGTGCACCGGGCGGGCGGGATCGCGCGGTGTCACCTCGACCGGCAACACCACATCGCCGTGATAGCCGATAGTGGTCAGCCCATTCTGGTCGATCACTTCCGGCGCGGGCCAGTGAATGCGCACCGAACCCACGTTTTCAGACCCTGACCAATCGAACTGCGGTGGGATACCCGCGTCGCCGGGCGCGCGCCAATAAGTCTTCCATCCCGGCGCCAGTTGAATCTCGAACCCGGCAATGTGGGTGCCAGTGGCCGTCTGCCAGCCGGGGTGCAGGCTTCCGCCCAAGAGGCCGTCCTGCGCCACGGCAGGTGTGGCGGAAATCAGGGCGAGGGCGGAGAGGAAAGAAGGAATGCGCATATGTTCCAGTTAGGCGGCATCGCGCGCATTGCACAATCACAATCAGGCGACGTTCGATGGGCGTGCCAACGCGGCCACGCCCTGCCCTTGAGGTGCGCGGCGGGGCGGGCCATATCTGATCTTGCGCTGAGGGGAGGGCGGGTATGGACCTTGATGGCAAGCTCTTGATCGCGATGCCGGGCATGGGCGATCCACGGTTCGAACGGTCCGTGATCCTGATCTGCGCCCATTCCGGCGAAGGCGCGATGGGGTTGATCGTCAACAAGGCGGTGCCCGATCTCAGCTTTGCGGGTCTGCTGGAGCAGTTGAAAATCCCGCGCGCCCCCGACGGGCGGGATATCCGCGTGCATTTCGGCGGTCCGGTCGAGCGGGGGCGTGGGTTCGTGCTGCACAGCGACGATTATCACCCAAATGCCGGTGGAACGATGGACATCGCCGGTGGGTTCGGGATGACGGCCACGAAAGATATTCTGGCCGCACTCGCCGCCGGATCGGGGCCACGCTCGGCGCTGCTGGCGCTGGGTTATTCCGGCTGGGCACCCGGCCAGCTTGAGGCCGAGATCGCCCGCAATGACTGGCTCACCGCCGATGCCGCCCCCGATCTGGTGTTTGATCCCGACGATACGGCGAAATGGACGGCGGCGCTGCGTCGGATGGGGATCGACCCGCTCAGCCTGTCGCCTACTTCGGGACGGGCCTGAAGGTCAGGGTCTGCAGGTCAGGGTCTGCAGCAGGTCAGGGCCCGATGGTAAAGCAGGTCTGCGCGCGGGCCTGCAGGCGGCGGCAGGCCAGATCGGCCTGATCCTGCGTCAGCCCGGCGAATGTTGCATCATACCCTTTCGCACGCGGCACGATCTTGCGCAGGCCATCGCCCAGCGCCGCCCCTTCGCTGAGACCCGTGCGCATCAGCACACGCTCGGCCACCGCGCGCGACGGATAGCTGCCAAGGCTGACGCCCCAGTGCCGCGCGCCCGAGGTGGAGATGCGCACGACAACCTCGCGTTCGCGCGCGGGGGGCGGCGGCTCGGGCGCAACCGCAACGCGCACCGCAGCCCCAGGCGCGGCCGACGGGCGTGGCGGTGGCGGGGACGAGATTTGAACAAGGTCGGTGGGCTCGACAAGCGGCGGGGCGCTTTCATCCTCGGGCTCTGGAAGGGCATCGACGATCTGGAACGGAACCGTGCCCGTCTGTCCGGCGGGATCGGCAAGCGCGATACCGGCCACCTCGAACGGCAGCACGTCGGGCTGCGCTGCGGGTGCCGGCGCGGGTGGTGGATCAGTGACGGCCTCGACCGAGGCTATCTCGGTAATCGGCGCGCTGGCATCCCCGGGCAGGTCCGCAGCTTCAGCCACGGCAAAGGGCAGAGGCGCCTCTGCCGTTGGCGCGACAAGGGTCGCGGGTCGGGGGGCGGGCTGAATGGTCGCGATCGCCTTTGGCGCGGGCGCGGGCGTTGCGGTCGCCTGTGCGACGGCGGCATTGATCGTATCCTGCAGTCCCAGCACCGCCACCTCGGTAGCCTGGGCAAGACGCGGATCGGGCCGCGCCAGCGGGCGGGGCGAGGATTTGACAGACGTTACCAGCCGGATCGTCTTGCTGGCCGCGCGGCCGTTTCCATCGTCCGCATCGGCCAGAAGTTCGGGCGCGGGCGTTGTGGCGCCTTCGGGATCGGCATTGACCAGCGGCTTTGGCTTTCGCACCGCCACATTGGCAGGCGCGCTGCGGAAGCCAAGGTCCAGAAGTTCCGCCATCTTGGCGTTGCGCTGCGCGGTCGACGTGCCACCAAAGACGGTGGCGATGATGCGCACGTTGCCGCGCTCGGCGCTGCCCGTCAGATTGAAACCCGCCGGTACGGTGTACCCCGTCTTGATCCCGTCGGCGCCCGGATAGGCATCGAGGAAACGGCGATTGGTGTTGGCCACCGTCGCGATCCCCGCATCCGTGGATCGACGCGAGAAGATGTTGTAGTATTGGGGGAAATCGTAAAAGAGCCGGCGGCCCAGCGTGTTCATGTCGCGCGCCGTGGAAAGATGCCCCGGGGCCGTCAGGCCGTTGGCGTTCTTGAAGGTGGAATTCTTCATCCCAAGCGCGCGTGCCATCCGGTTCATGCGTGCGGCGAACTGCGCTTCATTCCCGCTCAGCGCGTCGCCGATGGCGGCCGCCGCGTCATTGGCCGATTTCACCGCCGCCGCCCGGATCAGATGGCGCAGCGCAATCCGCTGGCCTGCCTTCAGCCCCAGCCGCGACGGCGGCTGCGCTGCGGCGTTGGCGCTGACCTTGACCATCGTATCAAGGCTGATCTCGCCGCGCTGGATTGCATCGAAGGCGATGTAGAGCGTCAGCATCTTGGTCAGCGAGGCGGGGTGCAGCCGGGTATCGGCGTTCTTTGCGTAAAGCGTCTCACCCGTCCGCGCATCCATCACGATGGCCGCATAGGGCGCGGCAAGCGCCGCCTGAACGGTGATGACAATGGCCACCACACACACAAATACGAATCGGGCAAACTGCCCCGATAGCGATGCCACGTCGCCGGTTCCTTCCGCCTGTCGTCTTTGCGCGCCGATTATTTTTATGTGCGCGCGACTGCCTCGGGCGGAAGGCTAGCACAGGTGAAACAACCGGAAAACCCCCGTGACGCAAGGGTTTGCACTGTGCTTTTCATGTAACTCTGCGCGCGTTGGGAAGATGTTGGGTGCGGCGCAGGGTGGGGTACAATCCCTAGGCAAGCGCATCCAGCAAAGGGGCCAATCCCCCCAGATCGGGCAAAGCGGCAAAACGGGGATGGCCCTGGGGTGGGTCGGCGCGTTCCAGTTCCCACGTCACGGCATGGGGCACATGGATGCCAAATCCGCCCGCCTCGATCACCGGCAGCACGTCGGATTTCAGCGAATTGCCCACCATCGCAGACCGTTCCACCCCGGCGCCATGCCGCTCGAACAGGCGGGCATAGACGGCGGCGGTCTTGTCCGAAACGATCTCGACCCCGTGAAAGAGCGATCCAAGGCCTGATTGCGCCAACTTGCGCTCCTGATCCAAAAGATCGCCCTTGGTGATCAGCACCACCTGAAAGCGCGCCGCCGCCGCCTCGACCGCCGCTTTCGCATGCGGCAGCAATTCGATCGGGTGGGCCAGCATCTCGCGCCCCGCCGCCATGATCTCGGCGATCACGGAGGCGGGCACGCGGCCTTCGGTCACCTCGATGGCCGTCTCGATCATCGACAGCACAAAGCCTTTCACGCCATAGCCGTAGTGGCCAAGGTTGCGCCGCTCGGCGGCCAGCAGCCGCGCAGCCAGATGATCGGGGGCCGCATGATCAGCCAGAAGCGCCACAAAGCGATCCTGCGTGAGCCGGAAGAACGCCTCGTTCTGCCACAGCGTGTCGTCCGCGTCGAAGCCAACAAGGGTGATCGCATCTGCCATGCCGTACAGTTTCAGGCCCCTCTGCGCCGGACGCAAGGGCTGGCCCTTTTCGCTTGGCAAGAATCGTCTATATTGCATGCTCACGTTGACCAACCGAATCTCCCGCGCCAAAGGCTGCAGTCTATTGACCCTTCGCCCTACCAACATGGCAGACAAGCCCGGCGGCACGGACGGCGATGCGTCGCTTCTGACCAAGACGCGCACCAAGACGCAGCGCCCACCGCTCTACAAGGTGCTGCTTCTGAACGATGATTACACGCCGATGGAATTCGTGGTGCATGTGCTGGAGCGGTTCTTCGGGCTGACCCATGCGCAGGCGTTCGAGATCATGCTGACAGTGCACAAGAAGGGGCTGGCCGTCGTGGGCGTGTTTTCCTTCGAGGTGGCAGAGACAAAGGTGGCGCAGGTGATGGATTTCGCCCGCAGGCACCAGCATCCGCTGCAATGCACCATGGAAAAGGAATAGGGCCCGGTCGGGCCCGCCCATGCAATCCGCTCGCCTTGCCCTCGCGCTGGAAACCGGCGCGCTTCGTTTGCCATCTTCGGGCGACGTGGCAGTATTCCGTGCGCTGGCTGACGACGATCTGACCCCGCTTCCCAAGGCACGTCTGGTGTTGGTGCAGGGCTTTCGCCCGGATCATGACGCGCTGGCTGCGCGCGGCTACCGTGTGGCCCCGACCCTGCCACCGGGCGATTATGGCGCGGCCGTCGTCTGCCTGCCCCGCGCACGCGAGGCGGGCCGTGCGCTGATGGCCGAAGCGGCAGAGGCTGTCATCCCCGGCGGTCCTGTTGTGGTGGACGGGCAAAAGACCGACGGCATCGACACGGCGCTGCGCGACCTGCGCGCGCGGGTGGCGGTGGGTGAGCCGTTGTCCAAGGCGCATGGCAAGATTTTTGCCTTTCCCGCAGGCAGGGGTCTTGCCGATTGGGCCGCCGCCTATCGCCATGTGGAGGGTGGATTTGTCACCCGCCCCGGCGTCTTTTCGGCCGATGGCCCCGATCGCGGTTCTGCCCTTCTTGCCGCAGCCCTGCCCGCGCGGTTGCCGGGCAGGGGCGTCGATCTGGGCGCGGGCTGGGGGTATCTGGCGCGCGCGGCACTGGCGCGCGAGGGGGTCGAGACGCTCGATCTGGTCGAGGCCGAGGCCGAAGCGCTGGATTGCGCGCGGATGAACGTGGCCGATCCGCGCGCGTCGTTTCACTGGGCCGATGCCGCGACCTTTCGTCCTGCACGGGCCGCCAACTGGGTAATCTGCAACCCGCCCTTTCACACCAGCCGCACCGCCGATCCGGCGCTTGGGCTGGCGTTCCTGACCGCCGCCGCGCGGATGCTTGGCCCCGAAGGCACGCTCTGGCTGGTGGCCAACCGCCACCTGCCCTATGAACCGGCATTGGCCAGCCTGTTCCGCAGCGTGGAACCCATCGGCGGCGATGCCACGTTCCGCCTGATCCGCGCCGCCCGCCCCGCGCCACGCCGCTGACCCAAAGTCCCCGAAGGATCCCCCCATGTCGCTTTCCATCCAAGGCAAAACCGCCATCGTGACCGGAGCCGCCGCAGGCATCGGCCTCGCCATCGCGCGGCATTTCCTCGACAAGGGCGCCAACGTGATGTGCGCCGATATTGATGAGGTGCGGCTGGAAAACGAATGCGGCGAAGAGGCCAAGACGGAAGGCGCGCTGCGCTATTTCGGCGGCGACCTGCGCGAAAAGCTGACCATCGCGAACTTGCTGTCGGCCACGATAGACGCGTTCGACAAGGTGGATATCCTGGTCAACGCAAGCCGCCTTTTCGCCGTGTCCGACCCGCTGGAACCTTCCGCAGATTCGGTTGAACTGATGTTGCAGTACAACCTGATCTCGGCCCTGCGGTTAAGCCAGATGACGGCCAAGCGGATGATCGGGCAGGCCGAAAAGACAGGTGCCACGGGGTCGATCGGGGCGATCATCAATCTTTCCTCCATCGCGGCCTGCCGCCCCCAGCCAGAGCTTCTGGGCTATGCGATCAGTTCGGCTGCGGTCGAACAGATGACGCGTTCGCTGGCGCTGGCGCTGGCGCCGCAAGGCATAAGGGTGAACGCGGTGGCGTTCGGATCGGTGATGAGCGCCAGCCTGCAGACGCAGTTGAAGGAAAACCCCGATTATCGCACCGCAATCCTTGAGGGCACGCCGTTGCACCGGATCGCCGCCCCCGCCGAGCTGGCCGAAACGGTGCAGTTTCTGGCCTCGGATGCATCGGGATTCATGACGGGTCAGGTTCTGACGATGGACGGCGGGCGCAGCCTGCAAGACGCGGTGCGCGCGCCGGCGTTCTGACGCCTCACTCGGGGTATTGTGCCTTGCATGCGGCGATGGGCGCCACGGCCATCTGTGCCAGATCGCGCCGCTTTGATTGCGTCGACACAAGCTTGCGCCGCTCGGCGCCAAGGTCGATGGCCCGGGGGCGGGTGCGGGTTACTTCTTCGTCGCGGAAGCAGGATTCGTAACGCACGTGCCCGCGCTTGCCGTCGGGGCCAATGCCGCCCGGCACCGCGCAGCGCCCCACAACGGTGATATCCAAGGTGTATTCCTCGATCGCGTAGCCACGCGCGAGGTTGCCTTCCGTCTCGGCGATCAACCGGTCAAGCACGCGCAGATCGCGCGTTTCGCGCGCGATGCATTGCTCTTGCGGGGTGCCGCAGGCGGCCAGAAGGGCAAGGGTGGCGAAGGCTAGATGGATGCGCATTGCCGTAGAATAGCGCGTGCGCCGGCGCATTGAAACGGCATTGATGCTCAGGCTTTCGCTGACCGCAGCCGGTAGCTGCCTTCCGGCAGATCCAGCGCCGCCTGCAGATCGCGCAACTGCGCCATCGAAAGCGTGACGGTCACGGGCGGGGCATCCTCGTCGCGCGGGTCGGCTTGGGTCAGGGTGACGCAATCCTCGAACGCAGTGATGATCACATCATCGCCCAAAGGGGCCTCCCCCTCGTCGATAAGGGTGATGACGGTGGCGTCGAAGTCGTGCTCAATGGTGAACATGTTGGCAGATTAGGCGGGTGGCAGGGGCGGGGCAAGCCACGGCTGCAGCACACCCGGTTGTGATGGGGGGTTTTCCCCGTGGCATGGTCTGCTAATTGCGGGAAAACGCGGCAGGAGGCGACAGGTTTGCGGAAGGTTCTGGTTCTACTTTTGGCGCTTGCGCTGACGGGGTGCGTGACGGTCGAGCCTTCGCGCAATGTGCCCGTGCCTATCGACACCACTCCCGCCATTGCCCGCCCCGGCCAATCCCTGCCACCGCGCGATGCGGCGCGCAACTTCGTGCTGGCCGTGGATGGGGTGGAGCCTGTGGCAGAGGCGTATTGCCGCGCCCGGACCCGGCGTACGCCTTGCGATTTCCGCATCGTCGTGGACGACCGCCAAGGCCAGCCGCCGAACGCTTTTCAGACGCTCGACCGGCAGGGACGCCCGGTTTTGGGCTTTACGCTGGCGCTGGTTGCAACGGCGCGGAATGTGGACGAACTGGCCTTCGTGATGGGGCATGAAGCCGCGCACCACATCCTTGGCCACATCCCGCAATCGGCGCAAAGCGCGTTGTCTGGCGCCATCGTGGCGGGGGTGCTGGCCTCGCTGGGCGGGGCGGATGATGCGGGCATCCGGGCCGCGCAGGACATGGGCGCCACGGTCGGCGCAAGGCGGTTCTCCAAGGAGTTCGAGCTTCAGGCCGATGCGCTGGGTGCAGAAATCGCCTATCGCGCGGGATTCGATCCGGTTCGGGGCGCCGCCTTCTTCAGCCGCCTGCCAGACCCCGGCGACCGCTTTCTTGGCACACACCCGCCGAATGCCGCGCGGGTGGCCACGGTGCGGCAGGTCGTGGCGCGGTTGCGCGCAGGCGGTTGATCCAGATCAAGGCGTGCCGCTGCCATCCGCGCAGACTGGTCCGTGGAAGCGGAGGATGAGTGATGATCGGATGGGGTGGCACGACGGGGCCTTGGGTTCTGGCAGACGGGATGGCGCGGACGGCAGGCCTTGATCTGCCAGGTGCTGTGCTTGAAGGCTGGCTCCGGCGGGATGAACTGGGCCAGATCGTCACGCGCTGCGCTGCCTGCGGTTCGACTGTGGATTGTGCGGGTTGGATCGGGCGCAGGGCGCGCGATGCCCTGCCCGGCTTTTGCGCCAACAAGGCCGAGATCGAAGCACTGGCGATCTGACGCGCACCCTCGAATAGTTGGCATTCGGCCACCATCCGCGACGCCCGTCCCACCCTTGTGGGGAAGGACGGGTGCGTTTCAGGCAGTGGTCCGGCGTCAGCCAAGCGCGGCCAGCGCCGCCTCGATCCGGGCCACATCCACAGGGTTGTTCAATTCCCAGAACACCCGCCCCGGCGCCTCGACCGTAACGCAGAGGACGGGCCGTCCGTTTTCAAGAAACCGCAGTTGTTCCAACCCCTCCAGCCCCTCCAGCGGCCCCATCGGCCAGTTGGCATAGGCGGCAAGCGCCGCCGGGCGATAGGCGTAAAGACCCACGTGGTGAAAGACCGGCACGGGCGTCACCGGGCCGGGCGCGTAAGGGATCACTTCCTTGGAAAAGTAGAGCGCCCGTCCTCCCGCGCCAAAGACGGCCGTGGTGCCGCCCACCCTGCCCGCAGCGCGGTCGGCGCGGAAATTGGCCAGCGTCTCGGCATCGCAGCGCAGTACCGGAGTGGCGATTTCGGCCTCGGGGTCGGCGCGCATCCCTTCGACCAGCGCGGTCACGAACCAGGGTGGTGTCAGCGGCGCATCGCCCTGAAGATTGACGATCAGATCGGCCTCGATCCCCGCCCGCACCACCGCATCGGCGCAGCGTTCGGTGCCGTTCTGGCAGTCTTCCGAGGTCAGGATGACCGAGGCGCCAAACCCCTCTGCCGCCGCCTGAATGCGCGCGTCGTCGGTGCAGATATGGACCGCGGCAATGTCCGGCACGGCCATCGCGGCTTCCCAACTGCGCTGGATCAGGGTCTTGGCCGCACCGTCGGGGCCGCGCAAGGGCACCAACGGCTTGCCCGGATAGCGGCTCGAGGCATAGCGCGCGGGGATCAGGATGACGGTTTTCACTGCACACCCGCACGCAGGCAATCGTGGATATGAAGGATGCCAAGGGGGCGGCTTTCGGCATCGACGACGAAAAGCTGCGTGATCTTTTTCGCATTCATCAGCGCCACAGCCTCGACCGCCAGCATCGCGGGCGGGGCGGTCAGCGGATGCGGCGTGGCCACATCACCGGCCCGCCGCGCCATCAGCCCTGCCATGTTGCGCCGCAGGTCGCCATCGGTGATGACACCGGCCAGACGCCCACCTTCCACCACGCCAGCGATGCCGAAACCCGCTTGCGTCATCAGGATCAGCGTCTCTTCCATCCCCGTTTCCGGCGATACCAAGGGCAATCCATCGCCGCCACGCATCAACTGGTCCACCCGCGCCAACCGCGCGCCGAGCCGGCCACCGGGGTGGAAATCGCGGAAATGCCCGGCCTCGAACCCCCGCCGTTCCATCAGCGCCACGGCAAGTGCATCGCCCAGGGCCAGCGCCATGGTGGTGGATGTGGTGGGTGCAAGGCCGATGATGCAGGCCTCGGGCGCATCAGGTAAAATCAGCGCGATATCAGCCGCCTGCGCCAGCGTGGAACCTGCCCGGCCCGTGAGCGCCACAAGGGGAATGCCGAAGCGCCGGGTGTGGGCGATGATGTCGCTGAGTTCGGATGTCTCGCCGGAGTTGGAAAGGGCGAGGCAGAGGTCAGCCTCGGTGATCGTGCCAAGGTCGCCGTGGCTGGCTTCCGAGGGATGGACAAAGGTGGCGGGCGTGCCGGTGGAGGATAGCGTGGCCGCGATCTTGCGGGCGATATGGCCGGATTTGCCGATGCCGGAGGCGATCACGCGACCCCGGCAGGCCAGCATCGCCTCGACCACGGCCGCAAAGCCCGGTGGCACCGCTGCCGCCATCGACAAAAGCGCCTCACCCTCGATCCGCAGCACCCGCCGTGCGGTGGCTTCGGCCTGATCTTCGTGCAGTCCCATGCGG
>JBBSBE010000037.1:0-32490 GCA_038251625.1 Rhodobacterales bacterium | reverse complement strand
GACCATATTGCGCAACGTCGCACCATGCCTGCCGACGACCTGATCACCCACCTGATTTCGGCGGAAGCTGAGGGTGAGCGGCTGACGACGGACGAGATGATTTCGACCTGCATCTTGTTGCTGAACGCGGGCCATGAGGCGACGGTACACACCATCGGAAACGGGGTGAAGGTGCTGTTGGAGAGCGCCCACGGTATCGGGATGCTTGCCCCGGACCGGGTAGAGGCGACTGTGGAGGAGGTGCTGCGCTACGACCCGCCGCTGCATCTTTTCACCCGCCATGCTTACGCCGACGTAGAGGTGATGGGGCAAGTGATCCCCGCTGGCAGCGAGGTTGGCCTGCTGCTGGCTGCCGCAGGCCGGGATCCCGCCCAGTGGGACGATGCGTCCGTGTTCGATCCGATGCGACCCGTACGGCCGCATCTTGCCTTTGGCGCGGGCCTTCACTTTTGCGTCGGTGCACCGCTCGCGCGATTGGAGTTGCAGATCGCGCTACCCGCGCTTTTTGCCCGCTTTCCACGTTTGCGGCTGGCCGAAGCACCGGTCTATGCCGATCTGTACCACTTTCACGGATTGAAACGGCTTTTGCTGGCAGCCTAGACCCGCTCGATCGTTACCCGGTCCGTGTAAAAGGCCAGATGCCCCGCAATGGCTTCGCATCCCGGTTTCGGTGTCTCATAGCTCCACACCGCATTGGCCATCTTGCCCGCAGGCGTGACGATCGAAAAATAACTGGCCTCGCCCTTCCACGGACAGGTGCTGTGGCGGTCACTGCGGTCCAGCATCGCCATCGCGATATCGGCCCTCGGAAAATACATCACAGGCGCATTGCTGCCCTCGCGAAGCTCTTGCACGGCGGTGCTTTCGCCCAGGATGGCATCGCCCGCGCGCACCACCCACGTGCCCGGCGCGGTGCGGATCTTGATGTGGTCGGACATGGGACTCTCCTTTTCGGGACCTGGGCTATAGTGGCGCTGTGGCGGCAAAAAGCCAGTCCCTTGCAGAGGGGGACACGCGGTCGGCAAGCTTTTCCCGCGTCTCGGCGTGATAGGCATCAATCCAGGCGTGCTCGCCCGGCGACAGCGCGTCGCGCCGGATCAGGCGGCGGTCGAACGGAACGAAGGTCAGGGTTTCGAAGGCCTGCTGGCGCCGGTCGTCGGCACCGGAAATTTCCGGCGCCGGAATAACCACGATCAGGTTCTCAAGCCGGATGCCGAAGGCGCCCTCGCGGTAATAGCCGGGTTCGTTCGAAAGGATCATGCCCGGCTCAAGCGGAACTTCCGACAGGCGTGACAGGCGCTGGGGTCCCTCGTGAACCGATAAGAAGGCGCCTACGCCGTGCCCTGTCCCATGGTCGAAATCCTGCCCCGCCAGCCACAGGGGGTACCGGGCGAGGGGGTCCAGATCCCGGCCCGCCAGGCCTTCGGGGAAACGCGCGCGGCTGATCGCGATCATCCCTTGCAGAACGCGGGTGTATTGAGCGGAGGCTTCCAAGCCAGGATCGCCCACA
Source organism: Rhodobacterales bacterium (assembly GCA_038251625.1). Lineage (GTDB taxonomy): Bacteria > Pseudomonadota > Alphaproteobacteria > Rhodobacterales > Rhodobacteraceae > JBBQXK01. Next base: position 30,980 of record JBBSBE010000037.1, on the reverse strand, counting down.
GCCACAGTGCGCGTGATATCCGTTGTGCCGTCAACGTATTGCGCGCCACTGTCGACCAGCAGAAGTTCATCGCGCCGGACCACGCGGTTCGTGGCTTCGGTCACGCGGTAGTGCATGATCGCGCCATTCGGACCTGCGCCGCAGATTGTGTCAAAGCTGATGTCATGCAGCGCGTTCGACGCGCGGCGAAACCCCTCCAGCGCCCGAACAACGTCGATCTCGGATAGGCTGCCCGCAGGCGCATGGTCATCAAGCCAAGCCAGAAACTCGACCATCGCCGCCCCGTCGCGCAGGTGGGCCGCACGCGTCCCTTCGATTTCAGCGGCGGTCTTGCGCGCCTTTGGCAGACGGCAGGGATCGTCACCCCACGCAACCTCAACGCCCGCTTCAGAGAGGGTCTGGCTGACCGCGAGCGGTGCGGTCGCGCGATCCACACGGACGGGTCCTTGCAAGGTGCCCAATGCAGGCACGAAGGCGGAAGGGGGACGTAGCGTGACGTGCGGGCCAAGATGCGCGCGTGTGGCATCGTCGATCTTGCCCGGGTCGGTGAAGAGCGTCACACGGGCATCATCGTGCACGATTGCAAAGCCATGCAGGATCGGGTTGCGGGGCACATCGGCACCCCGCACGTTCAACAGCCAGCAAATCGAATCTGGCAGGGTCAGCACGACCGCCCGATGCTGCGACATGCGCAAGGTTTCGGCCAGATCTGCGCGCTTGTCAGCGCTGGACTTACCGGCCAGCGCCACGGGGTGGGGAAAGGCCAGACCCATCGGCGGATCAGGTTGATCGGGCCAGACCGCATCAACAAAATTCTTTACAGACCTAAGGGTTACGCCGTTGCCTTGAAGCGCTGCCTCAATCTTGGCAATCTCATCAGCGTTGTGAAGCCAGGGGTCGAACCCCACCACGCCCGCGGCAAGATGTTGCGCAATCCAAGGCCCCGGTTTGGTCTCGGGCCACGGAACCGGCGTGAACGAGGCAAGGTCAACCTGCCCTTTCACCTGTACGCGGTAGCGCCCGTCGATGAAGACCCCGGCCACACCCGGCAACACGATGCAAAAGCCTGCCGAACCGGTGAAGCCCGTCAGCCAAGACAGCCGTTCATCCCGCGCGGCGACATACTCACCCTGATGTGCATCGGCGCGGGGCACGAGGAAGCCTTGAAGCCCCTCAGACGCCAATGCGCCGCGCAGTGCCGCAAGCCGGGCCGGGCCCATGGACGGGTTCGAAGTCGTCTCGAAGGTTTGAAACATTGCCCGTCCTTCTTCTTTCTGGAAAATTCCCGGCGGGCAGCACGCGGCCCTACCCCGCCCGACGCATCCCCCGCCGCCCGGACTTCTTGGGGCCGGCATCGAAAAGACCTGCCAATTGCTCGGTCATTGCGCCCGCCAGTTGCTCGACATCCGTGATCGTCACGGCGCGCTGGTAGTACCGCGTGACGTCATGACCAATGCCGATGGCGATCAGTTCAACTCCGCGGCGGCGTTCGACCATGGCGATCACGTCGCGCAGGTGTTTTTCCAGAAAGTTCGCGGGATTGACCGACAGGGTGGAATCGTCAACTGGGGCGCCATCCGAAATGACCATCAAAATCTTGCGGGCTTCCGGACGGGCCATCGCGCGACGGTGCGCCCATTCCAACGCCTCACCGTCGATGTTCTCCTTCAGAAGGCCCTCTTTCATCATCAGCCCGAGATTGGGCCGTGTACGCCGCCAGGGCGCATCGGCGGGCTTGTAGATGATGTGCCGCAGATCGTTAAGCCGTCCCGGTGCCGATGGGCGCCCCGCCGCCAGCCATTGCTCGCGCGCCTGTCCGCCCTTCCACGCACGCGTGGTGAAGCCTAGAATTTCCACCTTCACATCGCACCGCTCCAGTGTCCGCGCCAACACATCGGCGCAGATCGCGGCAATACTGATCGGGCGACCGCGCATCGAGCCGGAGTTATCCAGAAGCAGCGTCACGCAGGTATCGCGAAACTCGGTATCCTTTTCGACCTTGAAGCTTAGTGGCGTGGTCGGGTTCGCGACGACGCGGGCAAGCCGCCCGGCATCCAGGGTTCCTTCCTCAAGGTCAAATTCCCAACTGCGGTTTTGCTGGGCTTGCAGACGGCGTTGCAGCTTGTTTGCAAGGCGGCTTACCGCGCCTTTCAGGGGTTCCAGTTGCTGGTCGAGGTAGGCGCGAAGGCGCTCCAGTTCAGCGGGTTCTGCAAGGTCCTCTGCGCGGATTTCCTCATCAAAAGCAGTCGTATAGACGGCATAGTTGGGATCGGCATCGGAATAGGGCGCAGGTGGCGGAGGCTCGAGCGGGGCCTCGCCTTCGGGCATCTCGGCCTCTTCGCCCTCCTCCATCTCGGCCATGTCGTCCTGGCTGACCTGGGCCTGAGCAGCATCGTCCTGCTCTTCCTGGCTGCGCTCGGGGCTTTCTTCGCCGTCCTCTTCCTGCTGATCGTCGTCGCCGGCGCTGTCGGGCTGATCGTCTTCTTCCGCCTCGTCCCCCGCCGCATCATCGGGGTCCTGCGCGTCGGGATCGTCGCCAAGCTGGTCGCCATAGCCGAGGTCGGAAATCACCTTGCGGGTCAAGCGGGCAAAGGCAGCCTGATCGGCCAGCACCTCGCCGATATTCTCAAGCGTTCCGCCCGCCTGTTCTTCGATGAACCCGCGCCAGAGGTCCATCACATTGGCCGCACCTTTCGGCATGTCGCGGCCTGTGGCGAGGTGGCGCACAAGATACCCTGCAGCCGTCGACAGCGGCGCATCCGCGGCTTGTGTGATTTGCGCATAGCCTTTGCGGTCGGCCTCATGCCCGATCTTGGCGTCAATGTTGCCTGCCGTTCCGGGCATGGTGCGGGCGCCCACCGCCTCGCAGCGCGCAGTCTCCATCGCCTCATAAATGTCACGGGCAAGCTGCCCGGTCGGCATGTACTTCGACGAAGTGCCCTCGTCATGGAACTTGCGCCGCAGGGCAAAGGCATCAGCCGTGCCACGTGCAAGCAACACCTCATCCCGCGTCATCCGGCGGCTGACCTGAGGCAGGCGGATGCCTTCCTTGTTCATGCCCGCAGGATCAACCGAATAGGAAACGGTCATCTCCGGATCGTCAGCCAGTACGCGGGTGGCCTCGGCGAGGGCCTTCTTGAACGGGTCGGCTGGATTGTCGGACGGCTTGCTCATGCCGAAGATAAAACACCGTGAAAGCCGGGCGGCAAGCCCCTGCGGTATCAGATGCTATGGATGCAGGAATGCACAACGCATCTTCCCGCGTGCAGAATTGCAAAAGCCGCCACATCACGCATTTGTATACGGCATGAACCGTCATCCTGACGGCCAGCTTGGAGATTGAGATGTCCGACAAACCAAAGATCGCCGTCATCATCGGGTCCACCCGAAAGACCCGTTTTGCCGACAAACCTGCACAATGGATGCTGAAGCAGGCGCAGGCCCGGGATGACATGGATGTCGAACTGGTCGATCTGCGCGATTTCGATCTGCCGCTTTTTGACGAACCGGCCTCGAACCTCTGGATGCCCTCGTCCGACCCGCACGCCGTGGCCTGGCAGAACAAACTGGCTGAATATGACGGCTACATCTTCGTCGTCGCGGAGTACAACCGCTCGGTCACCGGGGCGCTGAAGAATGCGCTGGACCAAGCGTACAAGGAATGGGCGCACAAGCCCTTTACAGCCATCGCCTATGGCTCGGTCGGCGGCACCCGCGCGTTGGAGCATTTGCGCCTGATCGGGGTTGAACTGCAGATGGTGCCCACGCGCAACGCCGTGCACATCGGGATGGGCGACTTCTTCAAGGTCCATCCGCTTGGTTCGAACGCGCCGATCGAGGATATCGAGGCGAACATCCTGCCCGCCGCAAAAGCATCGCTCGATGATCTGGCGTGGTGGGCAAAGGCCACGATGGCCGCGCGGGCCTGAGCCTTACGGAAGGTTCTTGGTTTCGGGATATAGCGGGGCCGCCTCGGCGCAGATGCGCGTGAGGCGGTCGTGCATATCTTGCGCTTGCGCGTCCGCGCCAAAGACATAGGCGTCGAACATGAAGGTCATGGTCGGGCGAAGATCACGAATGAAAGCGTCGATCTCGGCTGCATTGTCGTCATTCAGATGGACAGCCGCGCTGCGATAGGCTTGGGCGCGCGTGATGTCTGTTGGCTCCACGGGCAGATATGCCGAGCTGCGTGCATAATCGTCGCGGCCAAACCAGAACGCCGCGCATTGGGCGGCGGGGTAAAGCGCGTCAGGCGATTGCGCGTTCGCAGCGGCGGCAAGCGCAAGAAGGGCCAGAGCCTTCACGGCAAGGTCACAGTCAGTTCAGCGCCGCCGAATCCCTCGACCTTGTCATGCGCGCGGATCGTCACCTCGCGGGTACCTGCAGGTATGGCAACGCCTGCTAGGCTTCGGGTAAAGGGCTGCTCGGTCTCGTGCGGGTGCAGCAGTTCGCGTGTGCCGAGGATCGTGCCGTCTGGGGCGAGGATTTCCCAGCGGTCAGCGTATTTGTCCCATCCGGTTTCGTCGGAACGGATTGTGACATCGAAACTGTAGGTGCCCGGGGCGGTTTTCGTGGCGGTAGCGCCCACCACGTTTGCGGGGTCGGCGAGGGCGGGGGAGGTGAGAATAAGAAGTGGGAGAATGATGCGCATGGGCCAGAGCCTAAACCGGGAGCAGCGGTTTGGCGGCATCAAAGATGGGTGAGCGGGATCAAAGGGCGCGCCGGCCGCTGTCCAGATCGGCCAGAAGATCCACATGTACGTCAAGCGCGTCGATCACCGGGTAGCCCGGATCATGGCGATCAAAGGCAAGGTTGAGGTCGGTACCGGCAAGGACGATGGCTTCGCCGCCCTGATCCTCGACCATGCGCCGACCTGCCTCGAAAAAGCCGACGCACTGCGCTTCGGAGCAGGCGCCGCCCACCGCCATGTCCTGATACATCTGCCCGATTTCCGAGAGGTCATGCTCAGGCGCGACGGCCTCGGTCTGGGTAAGCTGGACGTAAAGGCGCGTCTTCATGACGACTTGCGTGCCAAGCAAACCCACGCGTTTCAAACCAAGCCCGACAAAATGCGCATCGAGCGGTGCGATGGGCTGACGAGGGGGGAGGGACGAAAGCGCTTGCGTTTCCGCGAAACAGAGATGGCCGCCAAGCGAGGTGATTGCCGCGCAGTCGGCGCCCGCTGCGCGTAGCCGGTCAATGAGAACGGCGTAGTTCTGCGTCTGTTCCGTTCACCGGTCGTCGTTTACGTGTTCAATCACGCGGTAAAGGTCGACGTTGACCAGCGTCACGTTTGGGGGAACGCGCAAACTGTGCATGCGCTTCGATAGCCGCTGGTAGTAGACAACTGTCGACGCCGGACCGATCCCGCCGATCAGGCCGATATGCATCTTACTTCATCGCCATGCTCGCCGCGCTTTCCGGCAGTTCCTCGTTGAAACAGCGCTGGTAGAATTCAGCAACCGTCTGCCGTTCCAACTCGTCGCATTTGTTGAGGAATGTCAGCCGGAAGGAATAACCGATGTCACGGAAGATCTCTGCGTTCTGGGCCCAGGTGATGACCGTCCGGGGGCTCATCACGGTGGAGAGGTCCCCGTTCATGAAGGCGGTGCGGGTGAGGTCGGCCACGGTGACCATCTGGTTGATGGTCTTGCGGCCCTTCTCGGTGTTGTAGTGAGGCGATTTGGCCAGCACGATCGCGGCCTCGGCGTCGTGGCTGAGGTAATTGAGCGTGGCCACGAGGCTCCAGCGGTCCATCTGCGCCTGGTTGATCTGCTGGACACCGTGGTAGAGGCCAGTCGTGTCGCCAAGACCAACTGTGTTCGACGTGGCGAAAAGCCGGAACGACGGGTGCGGCGTGATGATCTCGTTCTGATCCAGCAGCGTCAGCTTGCCGTCATGTTCCAGAATACGCTGGATCACGAACATCACGTCGGCCCGGCCCGCATCATATTCGTCGAAGACGATGGCGACGGGGTGGCGGAGCGCCCAAGGCAGGATGCCCTCGTGGAACTCTGTCACCTGTTTGCCGTCGCGCAGCTTGATCGCGTCCTTGCCGATCAGGTCGATCCGGCTGATGTGGCTGTCGAGGTTCACGCGCACACAAGGCCAGTTCAACCGCGCCGCGACCTGTTCGATATGCGTCGATTTTCCCGTGCCGTGATAGCCTTGGATCATCACCCGGCGGTTGTAGCCAAAGCCCGCGAGGATCGCGAGCGTGGTGTCGGGATCGAACTTGTAGGTCGGGTCCACATCGGGCACGCGGTCGGCGTGTTCGGCGAAACCCTTGACCTTCATGTCAGTGTCGATGCCGAAGACCTCGCGGACGGAGATTTCCTCGGTGGGTTTGAGGGCGGATTCGAGCATCGTGCGTCCAATCGGAAGGGCAGGGAGGGTGCGCCCCGAGTGATGGAACATTACGCCGGAGGGTGCAAGGGGCGCACCGGAAGGAATGGCCAACCCTGCCGAAAGGGGCTAGACGCGCCGGAAAAAGGGGCGGGCGATGGCAAAGCGGTTTGCGTTCGAGGTGCAGGCGGTCGATGGGCGGGCGCGGACCGGCGTAATTTCGACGCCACGCGGCGCGGTGCGCACGCCGGCGTTCATGCCTGTGGGAACGGCGGCGACAGTAAAGGCGATGTTGCCCGAAAGCGTGGCTGCGACGGGCGCGGATATCCTGCTGGGCAACACCTATCACCTGATGCTGCGGCCGGGGGCCGAACGCGTCGCCCGTTTTGGTGGGCTGCACACCTTCATGAACTGGGATCGCCCGATCCTTACCGATTCGGGCGGATTTCAGGTGATGAGCCTCGCCTCGTTGCGCAAGCTCACGGAAGAAGGCGTGACCTTTCAAAGCCATATAGATGGCTCGCGGCACGTGCTTTCGCCCGAGCGCAGCATGGAAATTCAGCGGCATCTCGGGTCTGATATCGTGATGGCATTCGACGAATGTCCGGCGCTGCCCGCGCCGGATGAGGCCGTGGCTGCCAGCATGCGGCTTTCCATGCGTTGGGCGCAGCGGTCGCGTGATGCCTTTGGCGACCGGCCGGGGCATGCGCTATTCGGGATCATGCAAGGCGGCGTGACGCAAGATCTGAGGGCGGAAAGTGCAGAGGCGCTGCGGGGGATCGGCTTTGACGGTTATGCCATCGGGGGGCTGGCCGTGGGGGAGGGACAGGCCGCGATGTTTGGCGTGCTGGACTACGCGCCGGGCATGCTGCCAGAGGACCGGCCCCGCTATCTGATGGGGGTCGGCAAACCAGATGACATTGTCGGTGCCGTCTTGCGCGGCGTCGATATGATGGATTGTGTGCTGCCCTCGCGTTCAGGCAGGACCGGGCAGGCCTGGACGCGCCGGGGGCAGGTGAACCTGAAGAACGCGCGCCACGCCGAAGATCGGCGCCCGCTGGATGAAGAGTGCGAATGTCCCACATGCCGGGGCTACAGCCGCGCCTACCTGCACCATGTGGTGCGTGCGGGCGAGATGATCGCAGGCATGCTGCTGACGTGGCACAACCTGCACTATTATCAAGAGCTTATGTCGGGGCTGCGGGGAGCAATTCGGCAGGGTCGGCTTGACGCCTTTGTCACCACCTTTCACGCGGACCGGGCGAGTGGCGATATCGAGCCTCTCTAGCTTGCGGCAATGCGGCGCTTGATCCGGCTGAAAGCAACGGGCGTAACCCCGAGGTAACGGGCGACATCGCCTTGCTGCAACCGCGCCAGAACACCGGCGCTGGTGGACAGAAGGCTGCGATACCGGGCCTCGGGCGATGCGCAAAGCAAGGCCGCCTCGCGCTCTTGCTTGCGGCGCATCATCCATGCCGTGAAACCAAGATAGGCCGCCTGCACCGCAGCGTCCGTGCTGATGGCTGCGGCCACGATGTCGCGCGGCAGGCAGACGACCTCGGAGGGCTCGATGCAAAGGGTGAAATAGGTGCCGGTGGCGTCTTCACCTTCGGTCGCGGCGAAAAGCCCTGCATCGACGATGAAACTCTTGATCCATTCCTGCCCATCCCTGGTGCCATAGGTCAGCTTGATCAATCCGCGTTCAAGCACGAACACGCCGGTCACCGGATCGCCCTGAGCGAAGATCGGGCTGGATTTCGGACAGGCGCGGGCAACCCAGCACAGCCTATGAGATGTCGCCGCGCGCAGGGCCGCGATCAGTGTGCGTGCCGCCTCTGTGGTGCCTAAACCCAGGTTCAAGCCGCACCCATCCTTTCACCCTATCAGAGTTAGGCGAAGCTGATGCGGAGAAACGGATGTCAAGATTGTTGGGGTCATCTTGCAAGGTGCTGGTCAACGGCGGGACCTCCGGGGTTGGTGCCGCGCTGACCGAAGCCTTGCTTGCTGCGGGCCACAAGGTGGTGGTGTTGGCGCGCCGGACGGACGAAATGCAACCGTCGCCAGGACTTTTCAGCCATGAATGCGACCTGTCCGATGCTAACCGTGCCGCGACGGTTTCAGCCGAGGTGCGCGCGGCGCACCCTGACCTTGCGATCCTGATCAACAACGCTGGCGTCCAGCAGGCGAAGACGCTGATCGACCCCGGCCGAACGCCTGAAATGCTGCGGCAGGAGGTGATCGTCAATCTGCTTGCCCTGGCTCTGATGGCGCGTGCGCTCGCTCCGGGGATCATCGCGCGGGGTGGCGGTGCGATCGTGAATGTCTCGTCCGGCCTTGCGTATTTTCCCAATGAACGCGCGGGGCTTTATGCGGCAGGCAAGGCGGGGTTGAGCAGCTTTACCCAAAGCCTGCGCTACCAGATGGAAGGCCAAGGCGTGGCCGTGGTCGAGGTGATCCTGCCGCTTGTCGACACGCCAATGACGGCGGGCAGAGGCCGAGGGAAGATCACTGCCGAAGTTGCGGCTGATGCCGGTCTGCGTGGGCTGGAGCGTGGCGATACGGTCATTCGTGTGGGGGCGGCAAAGGCTTTGCCGCTGATCCGTGGCCTGACGCCGTGGCTTGGCCGCAGAATGCTGCGTGGGTCATGAAGGACCTTCTGAAGATCGCGGCAATCTTGGCCATCGTCCTTGCCAGCACGTTTTTCCTGTTTGAACGCAGCGGGTTGATCACCGAGGCGGGGATCCGGTCCGCGCTGGGTTGGTTGCACGCGCTGCATCCGGCCTTGGGTCGTGGGCGCAGTCGTGATCCTGCGAATGCTCGATCTGTTGATCGCTGTCCCAACGATGACGACGATCCTGCTTGCAGGCTTTGCGCTGGGGCCGGTGGTTGGCGGTCTTGCATCTACTACGGGTTTGCTGGCGCTTGGCAGCATCGGCTATCTTTGGGGCCGCAGGTTTGGCCGCCCGTTCATCCTGAGGGTTTACAAGGATCCCCGGCGTCTGGCCGAGATAGAGGCGGCGTTTTCGCGCAACGACATGTTGGTATTGTTATGCTGTCAGGCGTTGCCGATCCTGCCGGAACTCAGCTGCATTCTGGCCGGAATATCGCGCATGGCCCCCAACCGGTTTCGGTTCGGTTATGCGGTTGGCGCGGTGCCTTTTGCCTTCATCGTCGCGCATGGCGGGGCGATGAGCACACCCGACGATCTGACCCCGGCCATCCTTAAGGCCATTGGCGTCAGCGTGACCCTGCTGCTTTGCTGGAGCGGGCTGGTGCGGCGATGCCCGGATTGGTGCCCAACATGCCGGAGGCGTGCCGGGCTAGCCGCGATAATGTGCCAGCACAAAGACACGGATCGCAGAGGCAAGCCCCACATCCGTTGCCCGGCCTTCGTCAATCTTTGCCGCCAGCACGTTCAGCGGCACTCCGCGCGCAGCGGCGATGTCGCGGAAAGCGCGCCAGAATTCTTCTTCCAGCGAGACAGAAGTGCGGTGGCCGCGCAACGTCAGCGAGTGTTTGACCGGACGGGCGGTCATTCCAGCTTGTGGGCGTCGAGCGCCGTCCGTGCCTTTTCGGCCTCGGCCCTTTCTCGGGCCTTGTCGCCTTTTGTGCGTCCGAATTTTGCGGCATTGGCGTCGGCCTGCGCCCGCTCTTCGGCCCGCTTGCGCGCCTTCTTTGCCGCGCGCAAGTTGACTATCTCTGCCATCGTCAGCCCTTCGGTCCGATCATGTCTTCGGGGCGTACCACGCGGTCGAACGTCTCGCCGTCCACGTAGCCAAGCGCAATCGCCTCTTCCCTCAGTGTTGTGCCATTCCTGTGTGCGGTCTTGGCGACCTTGGTCGCAGCATCATAGCCGATGGTGGGCGCCAGCGCCGTGACCAGCATCAGGCTTTCCTTCATCAACTTGTCGATGCGGGGCAGGTTCGCCTTTGTCCCGACCACCATGTTGTCGGTGAAACTTGACGCGGCATCCCCCAGAAGCTGCATGCTTTGCAGCACGTTGTACGACATCATCGGGTTATAGACGTTGAGTTCGAAATGGCCCTGTGACCCCGCCATACCCACCGCAGCATCGTTGCCCATAACATGCACACACACCATCGTCAGCGCTTCGGCCTGCGTGGGGTTCACCTTGCCCGGCATGATGCTCGATCCCGGTTCGTTTTCCGGCAGGATAAGCTCGCCCAAGCCCGACCGGGGGCCCGATCCCAGAAGGCGCATGTCGTTGGCGATCTTAAAAAGACTTACCGCCACTGTCTTCAGGGCGCCCGAAAACATCACCATCGCATCATGCGCTGCAAGCGCTTCGAACTTGTTCGGCGCGGTCACGAAGGGCAGCCCAGTGATCTCTGCGATCCGGCCTGCCACACGGTCGGCCCAGCCCACACGGGTGTTCAGGCCGGTGCCAACTGCGGTGCCGCCCTGAGCCAGTTCGTAGATCTCGGGCAGCACTTTCTTTACCCGCATGATGCCCTGCGCCACCTGATGCGCGTAGCCCGAAAATTCCTGTCCGAGGGTCAGAGGTGTGGCATCCTGCGTATGCGTGCGGCCGATCTTGATGATGTCGCGGAACTCGTCCGATTTGACCACGAGGGCGGCGTGCAACTTCTCCAACCCCGGCAGCAAAACGTCCCGTGCCATCATCCCGATGGCCACGTGCATTGCCGTTGGGAACGTATCGTTGGAGCTTTGGCCCATGTTGACGTGATCGTTCGGGTGGATCGGCTTTTTCGAGCCCATCACCCCACCGAGCATCTCGATGGCGCGGTTCGAGATCACCTCGTTGGCATTCATGTTGGACTGTGTGCCAGAGCCCGTCTGCCAGACGACCAGCGGGAAGTTGTCATCGAACTTGCCAGCAATCACCTCATCTGCGGCGGCGGCAATGGCCTGTCCCAAGCCCGCATCGATATCACCTTGGTCGATGTTGACCAGTGCGCAAGCTTTCTTGATTACGCCCAACGCACGGATGATGGCGACCGGCTGACGCTCCCATCCGATGGGGAAATTTATGATCGAACGCTGCGTTTGAGCGCCCCAATACTTGTCGGCGGGCACGTCGAGGGGGCCGAAGCTGTCGGTTTCTGTCCGGATGGCGGGCATGTAGCCTCCTGTTGGCAATTGGCCATGGGCCTAGCCAATGGGGCCGGGAAAATCAATCGGGGGCTTACTTGCGGAACTTGTCGAGGCTGACGACCTCTGCTTCGACGCGGGGCGCTTCCTCTTCATCCTCGTCCGAGGCGGGGTCCTGGTCTTCGTCATCATCGTCGGAATGCGTTTCGAACCGCAGGCCGAATTCGACGGACGGATCCACGAACGTGCGCACCGCATCAAAGGGGATCGCCAAAGGTTCGGGCTGGTTGCCAAAGTTCAGGGTCACGGTAAAGCCCTCATCCGTGACGGCCAGATTCTCGAACCAGTGCTGGATTACTACTGTCATCTCGGCCGGATACCGGGCCCGCAGCCAGTCAGCGATATCGACCCCTTCATGTGTGGTGTCGAAAGTTATGAAGAAATGATGCGCACCCGGCAGGCCGTGCTCCGACACATCGGTAAGAACGGTCTGTATCAGGCCGCGCATGGCCCGGTGCATGAGGTTGCCATAGTCGATGGAACGCGCCATCTGCGATCCTTCTGCCGCGATGTAATCAGCATAGGGGTTTTGGCCACGATGGAAAGGGGCGGCGCGATCACATCAGGCGGGCCGCCGCCGAGAGTATCGCTGTAAGTGCCAACACTCCGGGCAATGGCCAATGCCGCCAAAGAATAAGAAACGCAGCAAGGAGGCCGAGGCCGAGCGCGATCGGATCGAGGCTGGACACGTCGGGCAGAACGAGGTGGAGCGGAAAGGCATCCACAATACGTGTCCGGTCGAAAAGAACGTGAACCGCGAACCAGATCGAAAGGTTTGCTATCACACCGACGACGGCGGCGGTGATGCCGGCAAGGGCCGCAGACAGACGCGGGGCGTGTGCGAGGCGTTCGATGAAAGGCGCGCCGGCAAAGATCCACAAGAAGCATGGGGCGAAGGTCATCCAGAGTGCCGTTACAGCACCGGCGATGCCAAGGCCCCAACCCCCAACACCATGGGCTGCGAGGTAACCCACGAATTCGGTCACCAGGATCAGCGGCCCGGGTGTCGTTTCGGCCAGCCCCAGTGCGTCGATCATCTGGGGCAGGCTGAGCCAGCCCTTCTCCTGCACCACTGCTTGGGTCATCCACGCAAGAACCGCGTATGCACCGCCGAATGTAACAACAGCAAGCTGCGAAAAGAAAAGGCCAATTTCAAATAGGATGCCGCCCTCAAGGGCCCAGAGCACACCCAAAGGGATCAGCCAAATGGCACCCCAGACCATGGCCTGCTGGAGGGCATGACTGACCAAGCCGGGTGTGGGCAAGGCGGCTTCTTGCGAGGGTGCGATCTTTGCTGACAGCCAGCCTGCGATGCCTGCGCCAAAAATGATTACTGGGAACGGCAGGTTGAAAGCGAACAGCCCAGCGAAAGCAACGGCAGCCAGTGCCCAAGCGAGCCGTCCCTTCAATGCCTTCTTCGCAACGCGCTGCAAGGCATGAAGCACGATGGCAAGCACCGCTGCCTGTACCCCCATAAAGAGGGCAGCGATCAGTGGTACCTGTCCAAAGGCCGCATAGACCATGGCGAGTGCCAGCACTACAGCCGCCCCCGGCAGCACGAACAACAATCCAGCAATCAGCCCGCCAAGCGTGCCATGAAGCCGCCATCCGACAAAGGTGGCCAACTGCATCGCTTCCGGCCCCGGAAGAAGCATGCAGAAAGAGAGCGCGCGCAGGTATTGCGCCTCGGTCAGCCAGCCTCGTTCCTCCACTACCTCGCGGTGCATGAGGGCGATTTGCGCGGCGGGCCCGCCGAAGGACAGAATGCCGATGCGCGCGAAGACCCGGGTCAGGTTAGGCAACGATGGCGCCATTTCAGGCACGTCCTGCGGGCCAATCGTGGCCTTCCTCATAGCCGTCTCGGGCCCATCGGTAGAGTGCATCGTAAAGTCCGATCCCAGCCTGCAATTGTTCAAGATCGTCGCGGTAAAGACGCGACAGTCCAACCGACATCGCCAAGAGGCCTGCAGCCTGCGGGGCCAGGTCGTGCCGGTCGGTATCGGCGGCGCGTATGACAAGGGCAAGACGGTCGAGGGCAGGGGTTGCAAGGTGCCACTCGGCAAGCATCGTGTCGAACGTACAGCCGTCGCCACGGTGGCTGTAGGGTGCGCCCTCGATATCGAAGGGCAGGGCACCGAAACGATCGGCTACGCCCTGAACCTCGGAAGGCGCCACGAACAGGAACCGCGCGGCGGGATCGACAAAACGCCGGATCAGCCAAGGGCAGGCGATACGGTCGATCTTGGGACGGTAGCGCGTCACCCAGAGGTGGGTTTCCGGCAGCGCGGCGATGGGCGTGAGGGGCAGGCCCTGAGCGGCCCAGGCTTCGGTGCCGCCCTCGAGGTTTTCAGCGGTGATGCCGTGTGTCCGCAAGAGCGCCGCCGCGCCATCCGAGATCTTCAGGCCGCGCTGGCACACGGTCACTACACGCCGACCGGCAAGAGACGCTAACACGGCCTCAAGGTCGGTGTGCGGGACAAGCCGGGATGTGGGGATGATCCAGGGCGCGGACGCAATATCCTCTGGGATACGCAGGTCGATGATGGCGGGTGTTTCAGGCGTACCTAAAAGGCGGGAAAGTTGAATTGTCGTGATCTGGTTCAAGCCGGGCATTTGGCATCCTTTGCATGCAGCAGGGATGCGATGCTTGGGCTGCCGCCTCACGGGGGGATCGCGGCCCCCATTGAAAAAGCGTTAACCAGCAGGCGCGTGCCGGTCAAGGCCGGTTATCCCACGGGTTTCACGAGTTCCCGCAGAAGCTTCATACGCAACGTTTCGGGGTAGGCTTGCAGACCGCGCGTGACCATGACGAACCCTTTGGGTGTAATCACCCATTTCGCGTAGAAGGCTGCGATGGGCGCGGGCAGACCCGGATCCTCGATCGCGATGGCGTTGATCTCTACCCCCGCCGCGATCGCGTCGGCGCGCGCGCGGGTCACGGTGAAGCCTGCGTTTTCCGGTCCGTCTCCCGAAATGTCGATGACCTTGCGGCGGCAGTCCGCTACTGCGGGAAACTGGCCCAGCGAATAGGCCACGGCCTCGCCCACCGCTGTGTCCGAAGCCACGAATGCGCGCGGCATAGCGCGGGCGGCATCCGAGAAGCGGCTTACGGCATCGACATCGAGCATCCGCTTCCAAGGCTGTACCAGCGCCTGCTTGCCACTGCCCGACCAGTGGACGACGGCCAGCGCCGACTGGCCCTGCAACAGCGCCTCAATCACGTCGGGGTCCAGCAAGGCATCCGCGAGGCCGTGCGTCTGGATCACATACTCGCCCGCGTCGATGGAGCCCGAGACATCAATGGCCAGGACAAGAGCCGTGTCGCAAGCCCGGGCCGGGAAGGCCACGATCATGAAAAGGGCAAGGGCGCGAAGCATCCAGGAAGGGTCGCCCGGAACGGCTTGGCTGGCAAGCGTAAAGGCAGACGCACGGCGTTTTGGCCAAGAAGAGGGGTGAAAGCGGCAAGACTGGAAATTGCCCGACTGCCACCCTCGAACCGCGCGCCTTTCACGCCTCCTCCCATGATCCGGATTTATCTCATGACCCTGATGTCTCGCCCTTTTGCCACACTTGCGGCCCTGATGCTTTCGTCCGTGGCGCTGGCCGCCGAACCTGTCATGCTGACTGTCGGCGATCCGGCCGCGCGCCACGCCACAATCGCCTTTTCGCCGGACCGTTCAGGGCCTGATGCGATCCTGATCACAGCGTCGCGGGTGGGCGCACCCGGGTCGCGCCTATCGCTGCGGATCGACCGGTCGGGGACGCCGCTTTACGAGCGGTTGCTGAGCGAAAAAGACTGCACGTTCACCGATACGGGCAGCGCTTGCATGCTGCGGATCGTCGGCGGTACGTCACAATATTACGCTATCGTGACTGCGTTCAAACGCGGTCTGACGCTGCACGTCGAGATCCAGAACGCAGGCTCCATGGAGATGCAGCAAGATGTAACCTTGCGGGGATTCACGCGGGCCTACAACGCGCTGTAACCGAGCCGAAGGGACCGACACCGGAAGGGCAGGGCGCCGACACGCACCCGTCAAGGGGCGCGAAATCCGCCAATTCGCGGAGGTTGCTTCCAGCACTAGCTGCCAATGCCGCAGTTTTCGTACTGCGTTACCTTGAAGGTCGTGGAACCTTCTCGGAACGTCGCGATGTCGTTGAAAGGGCCGTAGGTGAAGGTGTTCGGGGCAAAGGTCGCCTCGCCCTTGAAACCGCCGCTACTTACGTAGGCCGCTCCGCGCCGGACGACCTTGCCGAGGTATGTCTTGTTGTCGCCGTCGGCATTTCGGTAGCGGTAGTTGCAGTCACCCGGGATGTTGAAGCAGGAGAAGGGTATGAAGGTTTCCCATTTCCCGCCGGCCCAGTCCTTGCGAATCATCCGCACAAGGGCGTCATAAGTAATCGTATTGACGACCTTCGACAGCGTTCTTGCCGCCGTGGCATTCGCGAAAGATTGGGTGATATGGGTCTTTCCGCGCTGCCCGACATAGACCTCGATACGTTCCTCGCCCGATCCGTAGCGGGTATGCATCAGGCAGCCGACCGGCATCAGATCAAAACGAATACCCGGCGTTTCTTCGGCAAGCACCACTGAACCGACGGCACCTTGGGCGAGACAGGCGACGAACACGGCAGGCAGAAAAAACGAAGGGCGCATCGGCATGTGTTCCGGCTGTGTAGTAGAAACATTACGGCCGCGCGGTGAGCCCTGTCAACGGATGCACATGAAGGGGAAAGTGCAGGTTTCTGTTGCCAGGTACCTGCGGACCCCGCCTTACGCTGCTAGGCGCAAGGGCTTAGGTTTCGGTACCTTTAGCTGCTTACGCAGCGAGGGCCACCGGAGCATTGTTGTCATTGGCAACTCTGCGATTTGCACCGATAACGGTGGTAGCTCACCGAGCGAAAGCTGGCCCCTTTAGACGTTCGTCGATCCTGTTTCGGCCCCATCTGCCGCCAATGACGGGTGGTTGGTGGAGCCGCCGGGTACCGCCCCCGGGTCCGATCCGCGTATTACGGGTGCGTTTATCGCCATAGTCCCGGTTGCCCGGAACATCACCAACATAGGGGCTGAATTTGTGCTGCGCAAGCTTGCCCTCGCGCCTGTCAGCCAGTCAGGATGGGGCGCAGGGCATCGGCTTCGCGCAGGACGAAATCGAAGAAGGCCTTGACGGCCGGGCTCTGGCGTTGGTCGGGGTGGGCTAGCAGCCGCCATGCGCGCGTCAGCGCATCCACCGGGCCGAACAGGCGCACAAGGTCGGGCTCTTTGTCGCCAAGCGACATCGGCAGGGGGGCAACTCCGACGCCTGCCTTGGCTGAATAGATAAGGCCAAGAACACTGGTGTTGCGTGCCGCATAGGTGCCTTGGGGGGCCACATCCTTCAGCCAGACAAGGGCACGATGTTTGCTCATCGCCTCTTCAAAGCCGATCAGCGGATGTCCGGCCAGATCCGCGGCCGAGGTGGGCGCGCCATTCTTGGCCACGTAGTCCCTGCTTGCGTAAACGGCCCAGAGCGAATCCGCGATCTTGCGTCCGACAAGCACATCGTCATCGGTATCACCCGAGCGCAAGGCCACGTCAGCCTCGCCCTTGGCCAGATCGACGTAGTGATCGCTGAGCACGAATTCGAGCGAAAGGCCGGGATTGGCGGCATGAAAGCGCGCCACGATCCCTGACTGGGTAAGGCGATAGGCGATGGGTTCCGGGCAGGTCACGCGCAGGATGCCCGCTGTTCCGCGCGCCTCCTCGGCCAATGCTTGCTCGAAGTGTGCCACCGCCCCAGCCACGGCCTGTGCCGGCGCTACGACAGCCTGCCCGAGCGCGGTAAGCCGATAGCCTGACGGCAGACGTTCTACCAGACGCTGGCCGAGCTGGCGTTCAAGCTCGACGATCCGGCGCTGAACTGTGGATTGGCTCAGGCCAAGGGCCCGACCGGCGGCAAGCGTGCTGCCATGTTGCACGACCGCAAGAAAAAACCGGAGGTCATTCCAGTCGAACATCGTGGAACTATGCGCTTTTGCGGCCCCCTTATGCAAGGCTGCTGCTGTCGGCGCAGGCGGGCGTGGCGTAACATTGCTACGGGAGCCGCCTGCATATGGCGCGCGGTCAGGCAGGAGTGGAACGCCATGTCGGATACCCGGACGATGAAAGAAGACACGCGCCTTCAGTGGGACACTGCCGCAGCCGGGTGGGACCGGCACGCCCCGGCAATCCGCGCTTGGCTGCGCTTGCCAACGGCGGCAATGATCGCCATGGCAGGAGTCCGGCCCGATATGCGGGTTCTCGACGTGGCGGCGGGGGCGGGGGACCAGACGCTTGATCTCGCCGCCGTTGTGGGGCCGGGCGGGTATGTGCTGGCAACCGATATTTCCGGGGCGATCCTTGCACATGCCGTGAAGAATGCAGCCGCAGCGGGGCACCTGAACGTGGGTACGATGGTGACGGATGCCGAGGCGCTTGAGGTGCCGGAAGAGAGTTTTGATGCGGCCGTCTGCCGGTTGGGGCTGATGTTCCTGCCCCATCCCCGTGCCGCGCTCGTTCGAATTCGCAGGACGCTGCGGCCCGGCGCGCGGTTCTGCGCCATGGTGTTCGCGGGCCCCGAGGCCAATCCCTGCCTGCGGACCCTGATGTCGACGGCACTGCGCCACGCGGGTCTTCCCCCGCGGGATCCCTTTCACCCCGGAGGGCTGATGAGCCTGGGACAGCCGGGCGATCTTGACGGGCACTTTCGCGCAGCGGGGTTCGACCGCGTGGCGACCACGTCGATGGACGCGCCCTTCTGCCTTCCGACGACGGCGGACTATATGGCCTTTGTGAAGGATGCGGCGGGCCCGATCCTGCAGATCCTTGCGCGCCTTGCGCCGCCGAAGCAGGTCGAGGCGTGGGCCGATATCGCCACTCAGCTCGACGCCTATCAGGGCGATGCAATGTGGGTGGGGCCGAACCGCCTTTTCCTCACGGTCGGGCAGGCGTGACAGTGCAGCAGGATCCGGCAGAAAGAGGGACCACGGGTTTCTTTCGGCGGCAGTCGGGGCGCCGGATTGCGCTGCTCGTGGCGCTTGGGCTTGCGGGTGTCGGGGGTATGATTTTCTGGCTTTCTGGCGGGCATCTGCCTTCGTTCGACGAGGGCTCTGTTCATGCGTGGGTCATGGGGTTCGGGATGGCGGGCCCTCTGGCGCTGGTGGCTCTTATGGTCATCGCCGTGGTGGTAAGCCCGATCCCAAGCGGCCCCATCGCGGTGGCGGCGGGTGCGCTTTATGGCACTTATGAGGGGGCTGCATTGTCGATGGCCGGGGCTTGGCTTGGCGCCAACGCGGCTTTTTGCATGGCGCGGTATCTGGGGCATGATGCCCTTGCGCGGTCAGACAACCCCGTCCTTCGCTTCATCGCGGCGCCGCATCGCCAATCGGTGCTGATGCTGATCGTCTTCCTGTCGCGGCTCGTACCCTTCATCTCGTTCGACGCGGTCAGCTATGCGGCGGGTCTGACCGGGCTTTCGCTCTGGCGGTTCGCGCTGGCGACGGCTTTGGGCGTTGCACCCGTCTGCCTGATGCTTGCCGCCGTTGGAGCGGGGATGACGGGCGAAGCGGACCGCGTGATGATGCTTATCCTGCTGGCCGGGGGGGTCACGCTGGTTCCGGTTGCGGGCCTTTGGCTTTGGGCGCGACGCTCGGGCGCAACAACGAAGTAAGGCGCCCGGAACGATCGGACGCCTTTTTTCTTTCCCTTTGGCACGGAATTCAGAAGCCTGCCTTGATCTTCTCAAACTCTTCCAGCATCCGGTCGCGCACTGCGGTATCGATCGGGGTCTGTGCCAGAAGCGTGGTGTCGATCGGGTTCACATCGGCCGCAGTCAGTTCCTCGGTCGAGATTTCCTGCATCGCGGCATCGTTGGAATGGGCGTAGCCGAAGTTTTCCAGCAGACCCTTGGCCGACGGATGGGAAAGCCACGCGTTGATGAAGTCATAGGCTTTGTCTTCGCTTCCGGGCGCGTCCTTGAAGTTGACGTAGCCGCAGAACCAACTCGACGCGCCTTCCTTCGCCTGGCGCTGAAAGCCGACCGGGAACCCTTCTTCCCGCATGAGCGCGATCGAGTCGTTCCAAGACCAGGCAACCTGCACCTCGCCCGTCGCCATCAACTGGGCCAGTTCCGAGGGATCAGACCAGTAGGCGCGAACGTTCTGATGCGCCTGGCGCAGCCAGGCGGCCGCAGCCTGAAACTGATCTTCGCTTACATTCGTCCAGTTTGTGACGCCCGTCGCCAACAGTGCCAGCGCCCAGACGTCATCGGTATTGTCGGGTAGTGACATCCGTCCCGCATACTTGGGGTTCAAAAACACATCGAGCGAGGCGACGTCTTCTGCGGGTACCGTTTCTGTATTCCAGGCGATGGCGGTGTAGGCGTAATCGGTCGGGATGTACCAGACACCCGTATCATCCTTGAAGATTTTCGAGTCGAGGAAGCGCGGTGCAATGTTGCCGAATTCCGGTATGCGGCTCACATCCCAAGGCTCGATCAGCCCTGCGTCCCGGTACTTCGATACCATTTGCGAGCAGGGATGCGCCACATCTGCCTTGAAGCCCGAGGCTGCCTTCTGGAACGCCTCATCGTCGTCGCCGAAGAAAGCATAGGTCGGCATCTGGCCGTTCTTGGCCGTGTAATCGCTGATCAATGACGGTTCTTCAAACCCAGCCCAGTCGAACACGATCAGGTCCGGATCAGAGGCGAGGGCTGCATGGGCAGTCAGCGCGAAGGCGGTCGCCCCCAGCAAACATTGGCGAATTGTCATGGAGTGCTCCCTGTCTGTTGCACGTTTCAGCCTGACCCTTCGTTGGGGCAGTTCCGATCTAGCGAGGTTAAGGAATGGTCCTTGCATGCTCAAGGGGGAGGTGCACACAAATGCGGCAGAAGACCCGAATGCAGGCAATCAAGGTGGCGATTTGATCGGAACTGCCGATTCTTCGGGCGTCCTTTGGCCTTGCGGCGGCTATGCGATCGGGTGACACAACGCAGGTTTGATAGGAGATGCAGATGGCCACGCTTGATATCACCTTTGTACGTGCGCAGTTTCCGGCCTTTTCCGAGCCGTCGCTTGCGGGGCAGGCCTTTTTCGAGAACGCGGGCGGCAGCTATCCTTGTACCCAAGTGGTGGCGCGGCTCCACCGCTTCTACACCGAGCGGAAAGTGCAGCCTTACGCCCCTTACGCCGTCAGCGAACTTGCGGGCGCCGAGATGGACGAGGCGCGGACGCGGCTTGCCGCGTTGATGGGCGTGGCACGGGAAGAGGTGAGTTTCGGCCCGTCAACATCGGCCAATACCTACATCCTGGCGCAAGCGGTGCGGCAATGGCTGCGCGGCACCAATGGCGCGGTTGTCGTTACTAATCAGGATCATGAGGCCAATTCCGGGGTCTGGCGCAGGCTTGCCGATGATGGAATTGAGGTGCGCGAATGGAAGATCGATCCGGAAACAGGTCATCTGGACCCCGCCCATCTGAAGCCTCTTCTCGCCGATGGCCGTGTGCGTATGGTGGCCTTCCCGCATTGTTCCAACGTCGTGGCAGAGATCAACCCGGTTGCCGATATCTGTGCGATGGCAAGGGCGGCTGGGGCATACACGTGCGTCGACGGGGTGAGCTATGCCCCACATGGGCTGCCGGACGTGGCGGCGCTTGGCGCCGATGTTTATCTTTTCTCGGCATACAAGACCTATGGCCCACATCAAGGCATCATGGTCATTCGCCGCGAATGTGCCGAAGCACTGCCTGCGCAATCCCATTTTTTCAACGCAGGCACGCTTTACAAGCGCCACACACCGGCAGGCCCCGATCATGCGCAGGTGGCAGCCTGTGCCGGGATGGCCGACTATGCCGATGCCCTGCATGATCGGCATTTCGCACTGGAGCCCGATGCCGCAGCACGTGGGCGGGCCGTGCACGATCTGATGCGGGCGACCGAGGTCGAGCGGGTGGCGCCCCTTCTTGACTACCTTGCGGCGCGAAACGACCTGCGGCTGATCGGGCCGCGTGATGCGGCCCGCCGCGCACCAACGGTTGCCGTCGCCCTTGACCGCGCGGCAGAGCCTGTGGCCGCAGCCCTTGCCAAGCACGGGATCAACGCGAGTGGTGGAGATTTCTATGCCGTGCGACCCCTTGGCGCGATGGGGGTGGATTTGGACAAAGGGGTGCTGCGGATGAGCTTTGTCCACTACACCACGGCAGAAGAGGTGGATCTTCTGATCGCAGCGCTTGACGCCGTTCTGTGAGGTGGTGCTTGACGTCTTGCCATCGGTGCTAGTTATGCGGCGATGAATTGTCACAATCGGTGAGCATGCCCGACGCGCCCTTTCTCCTATGGTTCCGCCGGGATCTCAGGCTTGCCGATCACCCCATGCTGACCGCCGCTGCAACGACGGGCAGGCCCGTTGTGCCGGTCTTCATCCTTGATCCTGAAACAGAAGCGCTTGGTGCGGCGTCAAAATGGCGGCTGGGTGAGGCGCTTTTGGTGTTCGCACGGTCGTTGGAGGCGAAAGGGCTTCGCCTGCTGCTGCGCAGGGGCTTAGCCGTGGATACGGTGTTGCAGCTTGTGGAAGATACCGGCGCTGCGGGGGTGATGTGGTCGCGCGCCTATGATCCGGACTCGAAGGCACGCGATACCGAGGTCAAGGCGGCGCTGAAGCGCAAGGGGCTGATCGGGGAAAGTCATCCGGGGCATCTTTTGCATGAACCCTGGACGGTCGAGACGGGGCAGGGTGGCTACTACCGCGTATACACCCCCTACTGGAAAGCTGTGCGCGACCGGGATGTGCCTGCGCCGCTTCCCGTTCCATCCTTGCGCCCGCCAAATGCATGGCCATCTTCGGACCGACTGCAGGACTGGCACCTAGGGGCTGCGATGAACCGGGGGGCTGCGGTCATTGCGCCACACGCGGCGGTCGGAGAGGTGGCGGCGGAAAGACGGCTGGCCGATTTTCTCGACGGACCAGTCGAGGATTATTCCGAGGCGCGCAACATCCCTGCCCGCCCAGCAACTTCCCGGTTGTCTGAAAACCTGACATGGGGCGAGATCGGCATCCGGCACGTGTGGCATGCCGTAAAGGCAATGCTTGAGGCTGGCGGGGGGCGCGGGACAGAGCATTTCCTCAAGGAACTGGTGTGGCGAGAGTTTGCCTGGCACCTGATGCATCACACGCCCCATATCGCCACGCGCAACTGGCGCGAGGAATGGGATAGCTTTCCTTGGCGTGCTGACAATGCAGATGCCGAACGCTGGCGTCAGGGAATGACGGGGGAACCGCTTGTCGATGCGGCCATGCGCGAGATGTACGTGACGGGCACGATGCACAACCGGGGCCGCATGATTGTGGCGTCTTACCTGACCAAACATCTGATGACGGATTGGCGTGTCGGGGCCGCTTGGTTTGACGACTGCCTTATAGATTGGGATGCCGCTTCCAACGCGATGGGCTGGCAGTGGGCGGCGGGGTCCGGCCCGGATGCGGCCCCCTATTTCCGCATCTTCAATCCCGCGACGCAAGCCGAGACCTATGACCCTAAGAGCACGTATCGCAGACGCTGGATTGCTGAAGGCGCGCGCGAACCGGCGCCAGAGGCGATGAGCTATTTTTATGCTGTACCCCGCGCTTGGGGCCTTGACCCCGCTTTGCCTTATCCGCAGCCACTTGTGGGGCTCGCCGAGGGACGAGAGCGGGCGTTGGCGGCCTACAGTGCGCGAAACTCTTGAGCCGCGTTGGCGTATAGGGAACATGGGGCGCTGGGACGTAATAATGAAAAAGAAAGACCGGGGAGCCTGATGACGGCACTTACTTCGACGGCGGGGCAAACTGGGATGCCCCGATATTTCGCGCGCGTCTTCAGTCTTGTGGATGCGACGCTGGATCATGGGCGGCTGGATTTCGTGTTGCCCGACGGGCGGCGCTTTCGCTGTGGCGGGCGCGGGACGGGGCCGGTGGCGGAACTGCAGATCCATCATGATGACATCTTTGCAAGGCTAATCCGCGAGGGCGATCTTGGCTTTTGCGATGCCTATCTCGAACATTGGTGGTCCACGCCGGACCTGCAAGCTTTCATGGACCTCGTGCATCAGGACAATGATGGTCTGTACGATGGCTTTCCCGGCATGGCCATTCTGCGCGCGTTTGAAAAGGCGCGGCATTGGCTGCGGTCGAACAGCCGGGCGCAGGCAAAAAAGAACATCGCACACCACTATGATCTTGGGAACGATTTCTACAGGCTCTGGCTCGATGAGACGATGACCTATTCCTCGGCGCTGTTCCGCACGGGGCAGGAAAGTCTCGAAGGTGCGCAGATCGCCAAGTACGCCTCGATGGTGGATCAGATGGGGGCGGGGCCCGGCGATCATGTGCTGGAAATCGGCTGCGGATGGGGCGGCTTTGCCGAATATGCGGCGCGCGAGAGGGGCCTGCGGGTAACCGGCCTGACGATCAGCCAGGCGCAATATGACTATGCGGTGGACCGGATCGCGCGCGCTGGCCTGTCGGGGCAGGTGGAGATCAAGTTGCAGGATTACCGCGATGAGCGGGGCAGCTATGACGGCATCGCCTCAATCGAGATGTTCGAGGCGGTGGGCGAGAAATACTGGCCAACTTACTTCGAAGTGCTGAAAAACAGGCTCAAGCCGGGCGGTCATGCCACGCTGCAGATCATCACCGTTCAGGACAAGCGGTGGGAGGTTTACCGCCGTGGTGTGGATTTCATCCAGAAACACATCTTCCCCGGCGGCATGTTGCCCTCGCCCACAGCGCTTCGGCGCGAGGTGGAGCGGGCGGGACTGAACCTGAAACATTCTATCGAGTTCGGCGAAAGCTACAGCCACACATTGCGCCGTTGGCACGACACGTTCAACGACCGTTGGGACGAGGTGGCGGGGCTCGGGTTTGATGATCGGTTTCGCCGGATGTGGAATTTCTACCTCACCTCTTGCGCGGGGGCGTTTCGCGGCGGAAACTGTGACGTGACACAGATCACAGTGACCCGTCCAGCCTAGTGGACGGGCGTCAACCGAAAGGTGCGCCATGCCGACCGCTGCCAAGCTTTTTGCTGCCGTCTCTTTTGCAGTGCTCGGCTTCATTGCGGCAGAGGTTTTCAAATCGACCGTAGAAAGGCAGGAAGCGTTTGGATCGTTCAGCCTGATCGTCGCCGCACTTGGGCTTTTGATCGGCTGGTCTGTAATGGGTAGCCTCGCCGGACGGGGTTACCGGGCGTCAATCGGATATGGGTTGCGCACAAGCGTGACACTGGCCTTTTGGGCTCTGCTTGGCTTTTCCATCTATCAGATGCTGCAGTTGGCTCTGAAGAAGCGCTATGACGGGCCGATGGAGGCTGTGGTCGGCATTTTCAACCTGATGCTGGAAAACGGTCAGCGGATGTTGACGCCCGAGCTTTTGATTACCTTTGGCGTGGGTGGAGTAGTGGGCGGATTCATGGCCGAGTGGGCTTCACGGCGCTGGGCCTGAGGGACGTGCGCTTTTTCTTTTATGGTACGCTACGGCACATGCCGCTTCTTGCCGCCGTGCTCGGGCGTATGCCTGAGGCTCGACCCGCAAGGTTGGCCGGGCATCGGGTTGCCTTTGCTGAGGGACAAGACTTTCCAACTCTCCTGCCGTTCGCAAGCGCGGCCGCCGAAGGCATCGTTGTCGAGGGTATCAGTCCGGAAGACCGTGCCAGATTGGATTTTTACGAAGGCGGATTTGCTTATGCGCCAATCGAAATGCAGGTGGAGGTGGGGGCCGGTCACTTGCCCGCGCTCGTCTACTTTTCCGAACCTGGGCGATGGGGTGCAGGTGAGGATTGGCATTTCGGCGATTGGCAGGCCGGGCTTGGCGAAACGGCAGCAGCGGCGGCCGATGATGTGATGGCGCTTTACGGAACGAAGCCAGCGGCAGCCGTGGCCGCCCGGCGGTTCGCGATGCTGGTACGCGGTGCAAGCCGGATCCGCGCGGGCGCCGATCCATCCCCGGCAATGCTGCGCCGCGCGGCAGTGCCCGGCGACGTCGACGTCGCTGCACGGCGCGAACCATACGCCAATTTCTTCGCGGTCGAGGAATACGATCTGTCGTTCCGCCGCTTCGACGGGGGAAAGAGCCCGGTTGTGAACCGAGCGGTGTTTGTGGGTGGTGATGCGGTGACGGTATTGCCCTACGATCCGGTGCGGGACAGGGTGCACCTGATCGAACAGTTCCGGCCCGGACCGTTCGCGCGCGGCGACCGGCAACCCTGGTTGCTTGAAGCGGTTGCCGGCCGGATCGATCCAGGCGAAACCGCCGACCAGGCGGCCCGTAGAGAGGCGGTCGAAGAGGCTGGGTTGCATCTTTTGGACCTTCATCCGGTCGCTGGGTACTATCCGTCACCCGCCGCCAAGACCGAGTTTCTCTATTCCTTCGTCGCGATTGCCGATCTTCCGGATGAGGCGTGCACGATGGGCGGCATGGATGTTGAGGCCGAAGATATCCGCGGCCATGTGATCGACTTCACGGCAATGATGGCGCTTGTCGCGTCGGGCGAGATCGCGAACGCACCCCTGATCCTGACTGCGCTCTGGCTGCAGCGCGAGCGGCCCCGCCTGCGCGCCGCCGCTTCGGCTTGAGTTCAGCGTCAGGCACGCCTAAACAAAAGGCCACCCTGCCTAAAAGGAGCCCCGCCATGCGGATTTCCAGCGACCTTGCCGACGCGATTGGCCGTACCCCACTTCTGAAGCTGCACCGCGCCAGCGAGGAGACCGGCTGCACAATCCTTGGCAAGTGCGAATTCCTCAACCCGGGGCAATCGGTCAAGGACCGAGCGGCGCTTTACATCATCCGTGATGCGGTGGCACGCGGCGACCTGCGGCCCGGTGGGACGATTGTTGAAGGGACGGCCGGGAACACCGGGATCGGCCTTGCACTGGTCGGCGCCTCGATGGGTTTTCGCACCGTCATCGTGATCCCAGAGACGCAAAGCCAGGAAAAGAAGGATATGCTGCGGCTTGCCGGGGCAGAGTTGGTGCAGGTCCCCGCTGCCCCCTATCGCAACCCCAACAACTATGTGCGTTATTCGGGGCGGCTGGCCGAGGAATTGGCGCGAACGGAGCCGAACGGTGCGATCTGGGCAAACCAGTTCGACAATGTGGCCAACCGGCAAGCGCATATCGAGACGACCGGACCGGAAATCTGGGAGCAGACGCAAGGCAGTGTCGATGGTTTCATTTGCGCCGTCGGTTCGGGGGGAACGCTGGCGGGCGTCGCGATAGCGTTGCAAGGTAAGGGCGTGAAAATCGGGCTTGCCGATCCTGAAGGGGCAGCGCTTTACAGTTTTTACACTTCCGGCACGCTGGAAAGCCCCGGTTCCTCGATCACCGAGGGCATTGGCCAAGGCAGGATCACTGCCAACCTCGAAGGGCTGACGCCGGATTTCAGCTACCGCATACCAGATGCCGAGGCGCTGCCCATCGTCTTTGACCTCGTGCAGGAAGAGGGCCTTGTCATGGGCGGCTCGACGGGCATCAACATCGCCGGTGCCATCCGCATGGCGTGTGAGATGGGGCCGGGACACACGATCGTGACGATTCTGTGTGACTATGGCAGCCGGTATCAATCCAAGCTCTATAACCCCGCGTTCCTGAAGGAAAAGGGCCTTCCAGTGCCCGCTTGGCTTGATCGCGCACCACGTGCAATTCCGCCTGTCTTTGCAGACACATGACCCGGATACGATCTGTCTTCCATGCCGCTTGGCTGGCGCTGGGCCTGTTAGCTTCGACCTCTGCGGATGCGCAGACGAAAGCACCGACGCCCACGGTTCCAGCCAATATCAGCGTTGAGGCAGGCCCCGCGCCGGGGCAGGGGGAGCTTGATTACGCCGCGTGGGAACGTCTTGCCGGCCGTGTTGAAACCGCGATTGCGGATAGCGCGTCGACCGTGGCGTTGCTTGAGCAGATGCGGGCGCAGGTCGCCGATTGGCGGGCCGCTTTTCTTGCGGCCCAAGGTACCAACGCAGCGCGGATCGCAACGCTGCGCGGGCAGATCGACACACTCGGCCCGGTGCCTGCCGAGGGCGCCACTGATGCGCCAGAGATAGCGGTCCGTCGCAGCGAGTTGACAGACCAGCTGGTGCGCCTGCAAGCCCCTGTGATCGCGGCGGAAGAGGCGTACAGCCGTGCAGACGGCCTTATCCGTGAGATTGACCGGACACTGCGCGAAAAGCAGGCGAGCGAGCTTTTGCGGGTTTGGCCGATGCCGGTGAACCCAGCGAACTGGCC
Organism: Rhodobacterales bacterium; assembly: GCA_038251625.1. GTDB lineage: Bacteria > Pseudomonadota > Alphaproteobacteria > Rhodobacterales > Rhodobacteraceae > JBBQXK01. The sequence continues at coordinate 3,232 of JBBSBE010000037.1, read as the reverse complement.
CGATGCGTGGCTTGTTGCCTCTCAGATCGGCGCGTCCATGGTTTCCGAGGTGACGGGCCGCTGGCAGAACGATGCTGCGCGCGCGGAGCTGCGTGGAAAGTTGCCCGCGATTGCAGCGCTTTTGTTGGCAGCGGTGGGGCTAACTTGGCGTGGGCGACGCTGGTTTGAGCGGCTGCCGAACCGGCTGCTGGAACGGTCCACCGGAACATGGCGCGAAGTTTGGGCATTCGTCGCGTCGCTTGGGCAGATTGTCGTGCCGACGCTTGGGGTTCTGGCGCTGTCCACCGCCGTCATGTTGACCGGCATGGTCGGCCCGATCACGTCGGTAGCGGCCCTAAGCCTTGCACTCGCGGGCTTCATCCTGTTTTCCGCGCGCTGGCTGGGCTTTCGTGTCTTTCCAAGACGAACCGGCGTTCCTGGTCAGTTGAACCTGGCGCCAGAGCGGATGCGGGAAGGGCGGCTTTACGCGTCCGTTTTTGGCTTCATCCTTGCGTTCGAGACTGTGCGCAGCGCGGCTATGGATTCGCTGAGCATCTCCGATGCGGGAACGGCTGTGCTGTCGTTCCCGATGATCGCGTTAGCCGGAATTGTGCTTTTCCGTGTCGGTAGCCTGCTTCGCCCCGTAGCGAAGGCTGCCGAACCCGGAGAAGAGATGCCGAGCTATCGCAATCGCATGATTGGGCTCGTGGCCGGTGCGGCGATGGTTGTCGGTGTGCTGGGGCCTTTGGTCGCGGCGCTGGGCTACGTTTCGGCGGGCCAGGCCCTTGTCTATCCTGCGATCATCTCGCTTGGCCTTTTGAGCCTGATCGCAATTCTGCAGCGCCTTGTAGGTGATATTTTTGCGGCCTTGTCGAACAGTCCCGATGCGGGCCGTGACTCGCTGACGCCAGTGCTTGTCGGATTTGCGCTGGCGCTGCTGTCTATCCCGCTCTTTGCGCTGATCTGGGGCGCGCGCCTATCCGACATATCCGAGGTTTTCACCCGACTTGGAGGGGGATTTCAGCTTGGACAGACCCGCATTTCGCCGACGAACTTTCTGACCTTCCTTTTGGTCTTCGGTATTGGATTCCTGATCACACGGGCTTTGCAGGGCGCGCTGCGATCGTCGATCCTGCCCAAGACCAAGCTCGATCAGGGTGGCCAGAATGCGGTGATTTCGGGTGTCAGCTACATTGGCATCTTCCTCGCTGGGCTGATCGCCATCGATGCCGCCGGGATCGACCTTACCGGGCTTGCCTTTGTTGCAGGGGCCCTTTCGCTTGGTATCGGGTTTGGCTTGCAAAATATTGTGCAGAATTTCGTGTCCGGAATCATCCTCTTGATCGAGCGGCCCGTCAGTGAAGGCGACTGGATCGAGGTGGGAGGTGTGCAAGGCACCGTGAAATCCATTTCGGTCCGATCCACACGAATCCAGACCTTTGACCGCACGGATGTGATTGTGCCCAATGCAGATCTGGTTTCCGGGCAGGTGACGAACTGGACGCGCTTTAACCTTACCGGTCGGCTGATCGTGAAGGTGGGGGTCGCTTACGGCACCGACACCCGCAAAGTAGAGCGTATCCTGCACGAGATTGCGGAAGCGCAGCCTTTGGTAGTGCTGAACCCCAAGCCGATGGTCGTGTTTCAGGGTTTCGGCGCGGATAGCCTCGATTTCGATGTCCGGATGATCTTGCGCGACGTGAATTTTTCGCTGTCGGTCCGCACCGAGGTGAACCACGCAATTGCGGCCCGGTTTGCCGAAGAAGGCATCGAAATTCCGTTTGCGCAGCGCGACATCTGGCTGCGCAACCCAGAAGCCCTGAGGGGGATGGCAGGCGGCGCGGCCGATGACGGAGGCCCGGCAGCGCTGGTCTCGCCCGATACCCGCCTGACCGGTGGTCCTTCGGATATCGAGGGTGCGTTGCCGCAGGCGGGTCGGGAGACTGCGACATGACAGAGCTGCTTTTCCGCACCGATGCTTATCTCGCCGAGACTGACGCGATTGTTGTGGCACACACGCCCGAGGGTGGCGTGGTGTTGGACCGAACCATCTTCTATCCAACGGGTGGCGGTCAGCCGGGGGATTCCGGAAGGCTGATCTGGTCGGGCAACGTTCTGCCTATCGCCACCGCGGTCAAGGTGGAGGGCGGCGTGGCATTGGTGCCCGCAGTCGCCGCGGCGCTGCCGCCGCCCGGTACCGCCCTTCGCCAGATGCTCGATTGGGACCGACGTCACCGACACATGCGGATCCATACGGCGCTGCACCTGCTGTCTGTGGTGATCCCTCTGCCGGTAACGGGTGGCGCGATTGGTGCCGAGCGAGGGCGCTTGGATTTCGACATGCCCGACCCGCCCGCCGACGTGAGCGCGCTTGAAGAGGCGCTCAACGCGCTCATCGAACGTGACTTGCCCGTCGTTGCGGATTGGATCACGGATGCGGAACTGGCTGCCAACCCGGGTCTTGTAAAGACGGTGAAGGTGGCCCCTCCGTCGGGTCAGGGTAGCGTCAGGCTGGTGCGGATCGGATTGGCGGAGGATCAGGTGGACCTGCAGCCTTGTGGAGGCACCCATGTGGCACGCACCGCTGAGATCGGGCGGATCGAAATCGGCAAGATAGAGAAGAAGGGCCGCCAGAACCGCCGCGTTACACTAAGCTTTGCCTGACACTTGCCATGGAAAGGATAGCGCGTTCCCCGGTGTGGTGTTGGTTCGCGCCCTAAAGAACCGCTATGCATGACTTATGATTCCGCAGATTTATCAGGTAAGCCAGCCCCCGTTTTCCCGACAGTCTTGCCTTAAACCCGTGTGCCTTATTCCCTTTCCGACCGGCTTCTTTGCTTTTGCCCCGACGACGGCTGCTTTTAAGTCGAGCTGACAACATATGGACGCGAATATGCGCTAGACGTGATCCAATGGTGCAAGTCTCTTTCCCTTCACCGCCCGATCTCTCCGGCGCGTTGATGTGCGCCTTTACGCTTGCAGACGTCCGTCGGGGCGCGTTGACTGCGATTCAAATGCTTGGTCTTCGGTCGAACTTGCATCGATAAAGCATCGCTTTCTTTGACAGAAAGGTCTCAACTTGTTGCAACCGAGGCTGCAGAGAGTGGTTTGCCCCTTGAACCATGCACGCACCCACATGTATGCAGCCCAATACGGAGAGGTGGCCGAGTGGTCGAAGGCGCACGCCTGGAAAGTGTGTAGGCGGGGAACCGTCTCGAGGGTTCGAATCCCTCTCTCTCCGCCACTTGCCCTT
>JBBSBE010000036.1:0-32990 GCA_038251625.1 Rhodobacterales bacterium | reverse complement strand
TCGGCGCGCAACTCTTCGCGCAGTTTGTAATCGAGGTTGGCGAGGGGTTCGTCGAGAAGGACGAGGCCCGCCTCCTTGACCAGCGCGCGGGCGAGGGCGCAGCGCTGCTGCTGGCCGCCCGAAAGCTCCAGCGGTTTGCGGGTGAGGAAGGGCACGAGGCGCATCATCTCGGCCGCCTTCTTGACGGCGGCATCGATTTCGGCGGCGGATTTGCCCATCAGCCGCAGGGGCGAGGCGATGTTGTCGTAAACGGTCATCGAGGGGTAATTGATGAACTGCTGGTAGACCATGGCGACCTTGCGGTCCTGCACGCGCTGGCCGGTGACATCGGTGCCGTTCCACAGGATGCGGCCCGTGGCGGGCTGATCGAGCCCCGCCATCAGCCGCATGAGCGACGTCTTGCCCGACAGCGTGGGGCCAAGGAGCACGTTCATCGTGCCGGGTCGCAAGGTCAGGGTGGTCGGGTGGATATGCACCCGGCCCGCCACGATCTTGGACACGCCCTCAAGCGTCAGCGTCATCCTTCCCCTCCCATCGCCGGGGTGATCCCCGGTATTCCGGCCTTATTCCGCAGCATCGGCGCGGCTGGCCTTGCGTTCGTTCTTCATCCAGTCGTCGAGCGTCGCGATTTCCGCGGCGGTCAACCTCAGCCCGAGTTTCGAGCGGCGCCAGACCACATCCTCGGCCCGGCGGGCGTATTCATGGCTCATAAGCCAGCGCAGTTCGCGTTCCGTGAGCGTGGCGCCGAAATCGCGGCCAAGGTCGGCGGCGGTTTGCGCGCCGGCGAGCATGGTCTGCGCTTCGGTGCCGTAGGCGCGGATCAGCCGCTTGGCCCAGCGTTCGGTCAGGAAGGTATGGGCAGCGCGCAGATCCTCTATCAGCACGGCCACGCCCGTCACGGGAAAATCGCCACCGGGCAGGGCGACGCCTGCCGTCCATGGCCCGCCGCCTTTGGCGAAATGGGGCAGGATCTTTTCCAGCGCGCTTTCGGCCAGTCGGCGATAGGTGGTGATCTTGCCGCCAAAGACGTTCAGCACCGGGGCGCCGCCCGCATCATCCACTTTCAGCACATAGTCGCGGGTGGCGGCTGTGGCCGATTTCGCCCCGTCGTCGTAGAGGGGGCGCACGCCCGAATACGTCCAGACCACATCGTCGCGGGTGACGGGGCGTTTGAAATACTGCGAAGCGAAGGCCAGAAGGTAATCACGCTCGGCGTCGGTGCAGACGGGGCGTTCATCGGGGTTGGCGTGGTCGGCGTCGGTGGTGCCGAGAAGGGTAAAGTCGGTCTCATAGGGGATGGCAAAGATGATGCGGCCATCCGCGCCCTGAAAGAAATAGCATTTGTCGTGATCGAAAAGCCGCTTCGTGACGACATGGCTGCCGCGCACGAGGCGGACCCCGGCGGGAGAGTTCGATCGCAAGGTGCCGTGGATGATGTCGGCGACCCAAGGCCCCCCTGCGTTCACGATCATGCGCGCCTGGCGGGTGCTGCGGGTGCCGGTATCGCGATCTTCCAGCGTGATCTGCCACAGATCCGCGCCACGGGTGGCGCTGACAACCTTGGTGCGGGTCAGAATCTCGGCGCCGCGCGCTTCGGCATCGCGGGCGTTCAGCACGACAAGGCGGCTGTCTTCGATCCAGCAGTCCGAATATTCATAGGCGCGGGCGAACCTGGGGTTCAGGGGGGCGCCTGCCGGATCGCGCGTCAGATCCACGGTACGGGTGCCGGGCAGGATTTTGCGCCCGCCGAGGTTATCGTAGAGAAAAAGCCCCAGCCGGATCAGCCACGCGGGGCGGCGGCCCTTCATCCACGGCATGACCGTGTTGAGGATCTTTGACGTGGGGGTGGTGCCCTCGAACCGCATGTCGGGGTGGTAGGGCAGCACGAACCGCATGGGCCAACTGATGTGCGGCATAGCGCGGAGCAGGGTTTCGCGTTCGATGAGCGCTTCGCGCACAAGGCGCACCTCGAAGTATTCCAGATAGCGCAGGCCACCGTGGAAAAGCTTGGTCGAGGCGGAGGAGGTGGCGGAGGCAAGATCATTCATTTCAGCTAGCACGACGCTGAGCCCGCGACCGGCCGCATCGCGCGCGATCCCGCAGCCGTTGATCCCGCCACCGATGACGAAAAGATCGGTGGTGGCCATGTTGGTCGTGGCAGCGGTCACAGAGCCCCTCCCCGGTGTCTCTTGCGCGAAAGGTAGTGCGAGCCACATTCGCGAGTCAACGTTTGTTTTCGTTTCTGTTCGTTTTCGATGCTGCAACGCAGAAAAACGGTCAATAAAGCTGACGATCTGGCACTTTTCTTGATAAAGCGAACAAAACCGTGCAAAGCAGGGGTGTCGGGTGAAAAGGGAAAGCCGATGTCGCAAACCTTCAGGGCCCCCGAAATTCTGGACATCGCACGCCGCACAGGCCGCGTGACGGTGGACGGTCTGGCCGAGCATTTCGGCGTGACCGCGCAGACGATCCGCCGCGACCTGACCGATCTGGCCGAGGCGGGAAAGCTGGAGCGCGTGCATGGCGGGGCGATCCTGCCGTCGGGCGTGTCAAACATCGGGTATGAGGAGCGCCGCGAGTTGAACGCCGATGCCAAGGCGGCGATTGCGGCGGCTTGCGCGGCTGCGATCCCGTCGGATGTATCGGTGTTTCTGAACATCGGGACGACGACCGAGGCGGTCGCGCGCGCGCTTCTGAGCCACCGCAACCTGATGGCGGTGACGAACAACATGAACGTGGCCCGCACGCTGGAAGCGAACCCCGAGGCCAAGGTGATCGTGGCGGGCGGTGTGCTGCGGCGGTCGGACGGGGGGTTGGTGGGCAGTCTGACCGCGCGCACCATCGAGCATTTCAAGGTGGATTTTGCCATCATCGGCTGCTCGGCGCTGGATGTGGAGGGCGATCTTCTGGATTTCGATTTCGAGGAGGTGGGCGTCAGCCAGACGATCATCCGGCAGGCCCGGCGCACGTTCCTTGTGGCGGATCATTCCAAGTTCGCCCGCTCTGCCCCCGCCCGCATTGCGAGCTTGCGTGACATCCACAGCTTTTTCACCGACCGCCCGCTGCCCGAAACGCTGGCGCGCCGGTGCGCGGATTGGGGCACGCATGTTTCAATCTGTGATCCCGGACCGCGGCCGGGTGCCGACTGATCCGGCATCGCCTTGCACCCTTGGGGTGCATGGCCGATAACAAGGCCATGGACGCTGCCAAGCCCGACGACCCCATCGACGCAGACGACATGGGCGATCTGATCGCCTGCCCGGTCTGCGATGCGCTGCTTCGCGATGTGGCGGTGCCGGTGGGTGCCCGTGCGCGCTGCACGCGGTGCCACACCATCATTGCCGCCCCGCGCGAGCGCGCATTGACGCGGATCGTGATGCTGGCATCCACCGCGTTCGTGCTGATGTGGGCGGCGGTGTTCTTTCCGTTTCTGGAACTGAGCGCCAAGGGGCTGCACCGCGAAAGCTCGCTTCTGGATGCGGTGCTGGCGTTTTCGGACGGGTTGCTTATTCCGCTGACCTTTGCGGTGGCGGCGCTGATCATCGTGCTGCCGCTCGTGCGGCTGTCTGCCATCACCTATGCGCTTGCGCCGATGGCGCTGGGCTGGCACCCGTGGCGCCATGCGATTCCCGCCTTCCGGCTGGCCGAGGGGCTGCGGCCCTGGGCGATGGCCGAGATATTCGTGGTGGGGGTGGCAATTGCGCTGGTCAAGGTGGCGGGGTTGGCCAAGCTGTCACTGGGGCCTGCGTTCTGGGCGCTGGTCCTGCTGGTGCTGGTGACCGCCCTCAATGACAATTTCATGTGCCGGATGACGATATGGAAAACGCTTTACACCCGCGCCCGGTCCTGACCGCCCGCGCCGCGGGTCTGGTCGGGTGCCGCAATTGCGGCCGCGTGCATGCACGCGGCACGCCCCATTGCGCGCGCTGCGGCAGCCGGTTGTCGAGCCGCGAGGACGGCAGCCTGCAGATGGTCTGGGCATGGCTGATCGCGGGGCTGATCGCCTATATCCCGGCAAACATCTATCCGATGCTGTTGACCAAATCGCTGGGCCACCATGCCGAAAGCACCATCGTCGGCGGGGTGTTCGACCTGGTCGATCACGGGTCTTACGGCATCGCGGCCATCGTGTTCACCGCAAGCATCATCATCCCTGTGGGCAAGTTCTTTGCCATCGCCTACCTCGCCTGGATCGTGGGCCGCCCGGGCCGGACGCGCGGCCATCGCCACACGCGGCTTTATGAAGTGGTCGAATTCATCGGCCGCTGGTCGATGATCGACGTTTTCGTGGTGGCGATCCTGTCGGCACTGGTGCAGCTTGACTTCGCCGCGACGATCAACCCCGGCATCGCCGCGGTCAGTTTCGCGCTGTCGGTGGCGTTCACCATGCTCTCTGCACTGAGCTTTGATCCCCGCCTGATCTGGGACGCCGAGGAGGCCCCGCAGACATGACCGAGCACAGCCCCGCCGAGATGGAGATCGAGCCGCCGCGCCGGTCGTTCTGGCGGAACCTTTCTGTCGTCTGGCTGGTGCCGGTGATCGCGGTGGTGGTGTCGCTGGGCATCGCCTGGCAAAGCTATGCCGACCGGGGTGTGCTGGTGCAACTCGAGTTTCAGAACGCCACGGGCATCGCGCCGGGCGAAACCGTCGTGAAGTTCCGAGAAGTGACGGTGGGGACGGTCGAGACGGTGGGCTTTACCGCCGATCTGGCGCGGGTGATCATCGGCGCCCGGATCGACAAGGCTGTGGCCGCGTCGCTGCCCCCTGACGCCCTGTTCTGGGTGGTGCGTCCTCAGTTGAGCGCGCGGGGGGTCAGCGGTCTTTCCACCGTACTTTCCGGCGTCTACATCGACGCGGCGTTCACGCCGGTGGCGGGATCGTCTGCAAAAAGTTTCAAGGGGTTGGAGGAAGCGCCGCTGGTGCGGCCCGGGCGTCAGGGCACCCGCATCACCCTGCGCGCCAAGAACGGCAACCAGATCTCGCCCGGTGCGCCGGTGCTTTATCGCGGGGTCGAGGTCGGCCAGCTTGAGGCGCCAAGGCTTGCGCCGAGTGGCGACGGGGTGATCGTGAACGCGTTCATCGCTTCGCCCCATGACGCACGGCTGACCACGGCCACGCGGTTCTGGGATCTGTCGGGGTTTGCGGTGTCCATCGGCGCGTCGGGGCTGAAGCTGGATGTCGGCAATCTGGCGGCGCTGGTGTCGGGGGGGATCGCGTTCGACACGATCTTTGTCGGCGGGCAGCCGATCGGAGAGGATACCGTGTTCGACCTTTTCCCCGAGGAATCGGCGGCGCGGGAAAGCGTGTTCAACAGCGTGGGCGCCAATGCCGTGCGGCTGTCGGTGGAGTTCACGGAATCGGTGAATGGCCTGTCGTCCGGGGCCGCTGTCATGTACCGGGGTTTGCGCGTGGGCGAGGTGGTGGCCATTGGCGCGGAAGCCAGCGCCACCCCCGCCGGTCGCAGCGTGGTGCTGCGTGCGACGATTGCGGTGGATCCGGGCGCCATCGGCCTTTCTGCCAATATGCCAGCGGACGAGACGCTGAATTTCATCGACGGTCTGGTGGCGGACGGGCTGCGGGCGCAACTGGCGACCACCAGCATTTTCAGCGCAAAGCTGGTGATCGAGCTTAATCCGGTCACCGATGCGCCCCCCGCGCGGCTGATCCGTCGCCCGGGGGACGATCCGCTGATGCCGTCGGTGGAATCCGATCTGCCGAACTTCACCGCGACGGCCGAGGGTGTGCTGGAGCGGGTGAACGCCTTGCCGATCGAGGAGGTGATGGCGCAGGCGATCTCGCTCATGGCGTCGATCGAGGATATCGCGCGGGAAGAGGGTACGCGCAGGGCGCCCGATGCGCTGGTGAAGCTTCTGGACGAGACGCGGGGGCTGATCGGCAAGGATGACACGCAGGCGCTGCCGGGCGAGATCCGGCAGGCGGTGGCGGAATTGCGCGGCGTCGTGGCCGATCTGCGGGCCGCGGGAACCGTGGATCGCCTGGCCTCTGCCATCGCGTCGGCAGACAAGGTGGCGGGCGATCTTGCCGCAGCATCTGGCGATTTTCCGCAACTTGTGACGGGTTTGCGTGACCTCGCGGCCAAGGTGAACGCGCTGCCGGCAGAGGATCTGGTGGCGTCTGCCACGCAGGTGCTGGACAGCGCGCGGGCGCTGATCGGGACGGACGAGGCGCGTGCGTTGCCGCCCGCGCTGACCGGCGCCTTGAACGAGGTGCAGGCGGCGGTGGCCGAGTATCGCGCCTCGGGTGCCACGGCGCGGCTGACCGAGGCGTTGGTCAGTGCCAATCAGGCAGCCGCGGACGTGTCGGCGGCGAGCGCCGATTTCCCGGCGCTGGTGGATCAGTTGAGCGCGGTGGCTACCAAGGTGGACGCGCTGCCCGCAGAGGATCTGGTGGTTGCCGCCACCAAGGTGCTGGAAAGTGCGGATGCGCTGATCGGTACCGAGGAGGCGCGCGCGCTGCCGCCTGCGCTGACCGCAGCGCTGGGCGAGGTGCAGGCCGCGCTGAAGGAGTTGCGGGAGGGCGGGGCCGTGGCCAATACCAATGCGGCGCTGGCCTCGGCCCGCAACGCGGCCGACGCGGTGGCAAAGGCGACGGAGGCGCTGCCTGACATCACGGCACGGATCGAGCGACTGGTCAGCCAGGCGGGCACGCTGGTCGATGCCTATGGCGCGCGGTCGGATTTCAACGCGCAGACGCTGGCCGTGCTGCGCGAGGTGAGCGCCGCTGCACGCTCTGTGGCGCAACTGGCCCGCACCATCGAGCGCAATCCCAATTCCCTGTTGATCGGACGCTGAGCCATGGTTTTCTGTCGTATCGCCCCTGTTCTGGCTCTCGCCCTGACCCTTGCGGGCTGCGGGAAGGATTCGCAGTTTCTGGTGGAAGCCACGCCGCCGCCGCGCGAGGTGGGCCTGCGGGTCGGCAGCCTTGAATTGCGCGAGGTCTCGTTGCCAGCCTACGCCACCGCCGCGGATATCCTGCTGGAAGAGCCGGGCGGTGCGCTGCGCCCGATCCGCAAGGCCGTGTGGGCGGATGGGTCGGCAAAGGGCGTGACGGCAGAGATGGCGCGCAGCCTTGATCTGCGCACCACCGCCGAAGTTGCGGCCGAGCCCTGGCCGCTGGCAGAACCCGCCGACGCCAGGCTGGAAGTACGGATCGAGCGGATCGTGGCGCGGGCGGATGGCACGTTCCAGCTGGCGGGCCAGTACGCGCTGGCCTCGCCCGATGGCCGGGTGCGCGAGTTCATCGACCGGTTCGATATCCGCGTGCCTGTCGCGGGCGACGGACCGGCGGCGATCGCCACGGCGAACGGGGTGGCCGTGGGGCAATTGTCGGATGCGATCATCGCGCGGTTGCGGCGCTGATCCAAGCCTGCCGGTGCCCCCCAACCCCCACCCCATGGGGGGGAGGGGAGGCGATCGTTCGGGCCGGTTGCGGTGCGGGGTAGCGATGCAAGGCCGGGCTTGCATGCGGCGCGGTGGAATGGTCCTCTTGTCTTGGACGCGGGAGGCGGGGATGAGCGATCTGGGCGGACGGCGAGCGTTGGTGACGGGTGCGTCTTCGGGGCTGGGGCTGCATTTCGCCCGGGTGCTGGCCGGTGCCGGGGCGCAAGTGACACTGGCTGCGCGGCGTGAGGCGGCGCTGGAGGCGGGTTGTGCCGCGATTGCCGGGGCGGGGGGCCAAGCGCGGGCCGTGGCGCTGGACGTGACCGATCCGGCTTCGGTGGCCGGGGTTTTCGCCGCCGCGCCCTATGACATCGTGATCAACAATGCAGGCGTGGCGCATGACGGCCCGGCGCTCGAGACGTCCGAGGCCGATTGGGACCGCGTGATCGACACCGATCTTTCGGGGGTCTTTCGGGTGGCGCGGGCAGCGGCGGCGGTGATGGTGGCGGCGGGGCAGGGCGGCAGCATCGTCAACGTGGCCTCGATCACCGCACACCGGGTGGCGGGGCGGCTGGCGGCCTATGCCACGGCAAAGGCCGGGGTTTTGCAGATGACGAAGGCGCTGGCGCTGGAATGGGCACGGCACGGCATCCGGGTGAACGCCCTGTCGCCGGGCTATGTGGAGACCGAGATAAACGCAGGCTACTTTGCCACCGACGCCGGGCAGGCGATGATCCGGCGCATCCCGCAGCGCAGGCTGGGGCGGCTGAGCGATCTGGACGGGCCGCTTTTGTTGCTGGCCTCGGACGCCGGGGCCTACATGACGGGGACGGATATTGTGGTGGATGGCGGACATCTGGTGAGTTCGCTCTGATGGATTTCACCCTTCCTGCGCGTGCCGAGGATTACCGCGCCCGTATCGCGCGGTTCGTGGAGGATCGCATCCTGCCGGTGGAGGCGGACCGGGCAAACTGGGATGCGCATGGCAATATCGCCGACGTGCCGTTGGAGCGGTTGCGGGCCGAGGCCCGGGGTGAGGGGCTGTGGTGTTTGCAATTGCGCCCCGAGACGGGGGGGCAGGGCTTGGGCTTTGTGGGGATGGCTGCGTGCTATGAGGCGATGAACCGCTCGCTTTTTGGCCCCGTGGTGTTCAATTCGGCCGCGCCCGACGACGGCAACATGATGGTTCTGGAGAAGGCCGCGACCGAGGCGCAACGCGCGCGGTGGCTGGCGCCCATCGTGGCGGGCGAGGTGCGGTCGGCCTTTGCGATGACCGAGCCCGCCCCCGGCGGCGGGTCGGACCCCGGCATGATGCTGACGAAGGCCGAGAAAGTGCAGGGCGGGTGGCGGATCAGCGGGCGGAAGTGGTTCATCACGGGGGCCGAAGTCGCCGCGCATTTCATCCTGATGGCGCGCACCTCGGACGACGCGCGGAAGGGGCTGACGGCGTTCCTGTTCGATGCGTCGCAGCCGGGGTGGAAGATCACGCGGCGCATTCCGATCATGGGGCCGGAAGAGCATGGCGGGCATTGCGAATTGGTCTTCGACGGGCTGGAGGTGCCGGATGATGCCGTGCTTCTGGGCCTGGGCGAAGGACTGAAGCTGACGCAGATGCGCCTTGGGCCTGCGCGGCTGACGCATTGCATGCGCTGGCTGGGCCTGGCCAAGCGCTGCGTGGAGGTGGCGCAGGATTACGCCGGGGGGCGAACGGGCTTTGGCGTGCGGCTGGCCGAGCGGGAAAGCATCCGGCTGATGCTGGGCGCGCTGGCGATGGATATCGAGGTGGGGCGCCTTTTGGTGATGCGCGCGGCGTGGGAGCTGGATCAGGGGCGCTATGCGCGCAAGGAAGTGTCGATGGCCAAGGTGCATGTCGCGAACCTTCTGCACCGCGCGGCCGATACCGCGATCCAGATCAACGGTGCGCGGGGGTATTCGACCGATACGCCCCTGGAATGGATCTACCGCTATGCCCGGCAGGCGCGGCTGGTGGATGGCGCGGACGAGGTGCACCGGATGGTGCTTGACCGCGCGCTGTCTGCCGAGGGTGGCGATTTCTGGCGCTGGCCCGTCGGATGACGCCCGATTTCGAGCCTGCGGCGCTGGCGGCCTATCTTGATGCGCGTTTTGATGCGGCGGGGATGGCGCTGGAACGGGTGGCGGGCGGGCAATCGAATCCGACCTATTTCGTAAGCCATGGCCCCCGCCGAATGGTGCTGCGGAAAAAGCCTGCGGGGCCGATCCTCAAAGGCGCGCATGCGGTGGAGCGGGAGTACCGCGTGATGGCGGCGCTGCATCCGGCCGGGGTGCCGGTGCCAAAGCCGGTGCTTTTGGAAGAGGACGCAAGCCTGATCGGCACGCCCTTCTACCTGATGGAGCGGGTAGAGGGACGCATCTTCACCGATGCAGCCTTGCCCGATGTGCCGCGAGAGGGGCGGCGGGCCATCTGGATGGGCCTTGCCGATGCGCTGGCCGCGATGCACGGCGTGGTTCCGGGCGCGGTGGGTTTGGGCGATTTCGGGCGGCCCGGCAATTACTTCGCCCGCCAGATCGCGCGCTGGACGCGACAACTGGCGGAAAGCGACGGGCCACGGATCGATGGCCTTGACCGGCTGGCGGCTTGGATCGAGGCGCATCAGCCGCCGGATGACGGCGAGGTGCGGCTGGCGCATGGCGATTTCCGGCTGGGCAACATGATCTTCCACCCCACCGAACCGCGCGTGGTGGCGATCCTCGATTGGGAACTGGCCACGCTGGGGCACCCGCTGGCGGATCTGGGGTTTTGCGTGATGCCGTGGTGCACGGCACCCGATGAATATGGAGGCATTCTGGGCAGGGATGCCGATGCGCTGGGCTTGCCGGAAGAGGCAGCGTTTGTGGCGCGCTACCGTGCCGCCGCGCCGCCCTTCGGGGCGCTTTTGCCGTTTCACCGGGCCTTTGCGCTGTTCCGGTTTGCGGTGATTTTCGTGGGCATTGCGGATCGGGCACGGGCCGGGACGGCAAGCGGCGCGGATGCGGCAACGCTGGGTCCGCTGGCTCAGCGGTTTGCCGCACGGGCATGGGATGTCATCGACGAAACGGTTGCAGGTTCGGGCGCCACGACTTAGCACTCGCAGCATTGCAGTTGCGAAGGCGAGGCCCCGATGATGGAAATCGAAGCGACCAGCCTGCCCGGCGTCGTGATCCTGACGCCCGCCCGCTTTGGCGATGCGCGGGGCTGGTTCAGCGAGACGTGGAATGCGGCAAAGTTGGCCGAGGCGGGGATCGCCATGGATTTCGTTCAGGACAACCATTCCATGTCGGCCACGTCCGGCACGCTGCGGGGCCTGCACTACCAGCGCCCGCCGCATGCGCAGGACAAGCTGGTGCGCTGTTCCAGGGGCGCGATCCTTGACGTGGCGGTGGATGTACGCAGGGGATCGCCGACATATGGCAAGTGGGTAGGCGTGGAGTTGACGGCTGAAAACCGGCGGCAATTGCTGGTGCCGAAGGGGTTTCTGCACGGGTTTGTCACGCGCCTGCCCGATACCGAGGTGCAATACAAGTGCAGCGATCTCTATGCCCCCGACTGTGACGGCGGCATCCGGTGGGACGATCCGGCCATCGGCATCGAATGGGGATTGGACACGGACCCGGTGCTTTCGGCCAAGGACACGACGGCGCCGCTTCTGGCTGATTTCGACAGCCCCTTCATCTGGGAGGGGGCGGCATGAAACTGCTGGTAACGGGCGGGGCGGGGTTCATCGGATCGGCGGTGGTGCGGGCGGCGGTGGCGCGGGGGCATGAGGTGATCAACCTCGATGTGCTGACCTATGCCGCGAACCTGGAAAACGTGGCAGTGGCGGCGCGATCGAACCTTTACAGCTTCGAACAGGCCGACTTGCGGGACCGGGCGGCGCTGGACCGTGTGTTTGCCACGCATGCGCCCGATGCGGTGATGCATCTGGCGGCTGAAAGCCACGTGGACCGCTCGATTGACGGGCCGGGCGATTTTATCGAGACGAATGTGACCGGCACCTTCAACCTTCTGGAGGCCACGCGGGCCTATTGGTCGCGCGCGGGCAGGCCGCCGGAGTTTCGCTTTCACCATATCTCGACCGATGAGGTGTTCGGCACGCTGGGGGAAACCGGGCAGTTCACCGAAGACACGCCCTATGCGCCGAACAGCCCCTATTCGGCATCCAAGGCCGCGTCGGACCATCTGGTGCGGGCCTGGTTCGAGACCTACGGCCTGCCGGTGGTGATGACCAACTGTTCCAACAATTACGGGCCCTACCACTTTCCTGAAAAGCTGATCCCGGTTGCGATCCTGAACGCGCTGCACGGGCGTCCGATCCCGGTTTACGGGCAGGGGCTGAACGTGCGCGACTGGCTTTATGTAGAGGATCACGCCGACGCGCTGCTTCTGGTGCTGGAAAAGGGCGCGGTCGGGCGCAGCTACAACATCGGGGGCGAGAACGAGCGGCGCAATATCGATCTTGTGCGCACCATCTGCGCGCTCTTGGACGAGATGCGCCCCGACGGCGCGCCGCATGACCGGCTGATCACCTTTGTCACCGACCGCCCGGGCCACGATGCGCGTTATGCCATCGACCCCACGCGGATCCGCACCGAGCTTGGCTGGCGCCCGTCCGTCACGGTGGAAGAGGGGCTGCGGCGCACGGTGCGCTGGTATCTGGACAACGAGGCGTGGTGGCGACCGCTCTTGGACCGTCAGGGCGTGGGGCAGCGGCTGGGGGTCAAGGCGTGAAGCTTCTTGTCTTCGGCCAGACGGGTCAGGTGGCGCGGGAACTGGCGCGGCGGATGCCGCCGGATGTGACGGCAGAGTTTCTGCCGCGCGCTTTCGCGGATCTTGCCGATACGGCGTCCTGTGCGTCTGCCGTGATGGCGGCGGATGCCGATGCCATCGTCAACGCGGCCGCCTGGACGGCGGTGGACAAGGCAGAGGCGGAAGAGGCCGCCGCGACGGTGGTGAACGGGTTGGCCCCGGCGGCGATGGCGCATGCGGCGGCCAAGCGGGGGCTGCCGTTCCTGCATATCTCGACCGATTATGTGTTCGACGGGGCGGGCACGCAGCCCTTCACGCCCGATCACCCGACGGCGCCGCTGGGGGCCTATGGCCGATCCAAACTTGTGGGTGAAGAGGGTGTGCGCGCGGCTGGTGGGCCGCATCTGATCCTGCGCACGTCTTGGGTGGTGTCGTCGCATGGTGCGAATTTCGTGAAGACGATGCTGCGTCTGGGGCGCGAGCGCGACAGCCTGACCGTGGTTGCCGATCAGGTGGGCGGGCCGACGCCTGCCGCTGCCATTGCCGATGCGCTGATCGTCGCCGCGCGGGCCATGGTAGCGGGAGCACCGGGGGGAACGCACCACTTTTCGGGCGCACCCGACACAAGCTGGGCCGATTTCGCGCGGGCGATCATGGCGCAGGCGGGGCTGGACTGCCAGATCACCGATATCCCGACTTCTGCCTATCCCACGCCCGCGCGGCGCCCGGCGAATTCGCGGATGGATTGCAGCAGCCTTGAGGCCGCTTTCGGCATCGCGCGCCCCGACTGGCGTGTGGGTCTGACCGAGATCCTGCACGACCTCGACGCTTGACCGAAGGGCCGCCGCGCATCACACTTCGGCGCGAATGGGTGGAGGTGCGAGATGGCAAGCGAGTTCCCGACAAGTGGCGACAAGCTTCGCAAGCTGATCAACAAATCGCGCGCGTTTCCCATCTCTTTCGGGTTCAACCCCGGTACGTCCGAGACGGGTGACGAATATTTCGCGGCCCATTCGCGCAAGACACCGGAACTTTTGGGAAAGCTGGCGCTGACGGAAGGTGCGGGCACGAAATCGGCCTTCGGCACCTTCATCATTGACGCGAGCGAGTTGCATCTGACGTGTTTCCGCACGCTGCCGCAACTGGCCAAGAAGGTGAAGAAGTATCTGAAGGAAAACAAGATCACGCTCAATGTGGTGATCTTCGATCCCGACGGGAACGTGATGGACAGCGATGTAGAGGTGTTGGAGGGCTGGGAAGCGAGTTTGGCCGAACTGGACGAGGATGCCGCGTCCGGTGGTGGCGACAAGCCAAGCGACATTCACATCCCGCCCGCATTCCGCACCGCACCCGAGCCGAAGGCGGCGAAGCTGGCGGAGGACGTGTCCGTGCCCCCCGGGTTTGAGACCGAGCCCGATCCCGAACCCGAACCCGAAACGAGCGATCCGGGCAATGCCGCGATAGCGGTGCTGGCGGAGCGGCTGCGGGCTGTGCAGGCGCGCGCGGCGTTGCTTTCCCCGGCGATTGCCAAGCGGCTGGATGGTGCCTTGCGCGCGGCGGCCGTGCCGTTGCGCGACGGGGATGCGGAGGCGGCGGCCAAGGTGATCGGGCGTATTGAGGCGACGGTAGCGGGCATCCCCGATCCCGCGCGCACCGATCCAAAGGTGGTGGCGGCGCTTGCCAGCCTGACCGGGGCGGTAAACGACCTTGACGGCGTGGCGGGTGACAAGCTGCGCGTGCTTCTTGAGCGGACGCAAGGCCAGATCGAGGCGGGGCAGACGGATGCGGCCCTGAAGGGCCTGCGCACCGCTGGCCGCGCGTTTCAGGCGGTGCGGGCGGCAGAGATGCGCTGGGTGAAGGCCGCGCCGATGGTTGGGCCGCTGGCGGAACAGGCGGCCAATGCGGGTGCCACGCCCGTGGCCCGCGCCTGGGATACCGCGCGGGAAGCTGCCGAGGATGGCGATTGGCCCGCGGCCCTTGCCGCCTTGCCGCGTGTGATCGCTGCGCTGCGGGCGGTGGCTGCCTGACCTGGCAGAATGTTAGCGCAACCGCCCTCGACGCGGATCAAATTCGAACAATATATGACGCGAGGGCCAATTTTTGGCTTTTCTTTCGAGTCGAAGTGTTCAATGACCGTAATTGGTGATCAAAACAGACCAATGCGCGTGGTACACCATCCGCGCAAATAATCTTCTGGGAGGAAGTCATGACCGACAAGACGCAAAAGGCGCTTTCGCGCCGTTCTTTTCTGCGCTCTGGCGCAGTCGTTGGCGGCGCTGCCGCTGGCGTGGCGTTGTCTGCACCGGCCGTTCTGGCGCAAGCGCCGCTGGTGATGAAGATGCAGACCTCGTGGCCTGCCTCGGACATCTGGATGGATTTCGCGCGCGAATACACCGCCCGCGTCGAGGCGATGTCGAACGGTCGCCTGAAGATCGACCTTCTGCCCTCGGGTGCCGTTGTGGGCGCGTTCCAGGTGATGGACGCGGTGAACGACGGTGTTCTGGATGCGGCGCATTCGGTGTCGGTCTACTGGTACGGCAAATCGAAGGCCGCGTCGTTCTTCGGCACCGGCCCTGTCTTCGGCGGCACCGCCACCACGATGATGAGCTGGTTCTATCAGGGTGGCGGTCAGGAGCTTTACCGCGAGCTGACGCAGGATATCCTGGGTCTGAACGTGGTGGGCTTCTACGGCTTCCCGATGCCCGCGCAGCCCTTCGGCTGGTTCAAGAAAGAAGTGAACACGGTCGCCGATCTTCAGGGCTTCAAGTACCGCACCGTGGGCCTTGCCGCTGACCTGCTGCAATCCATGGGCATGTCGGTGGCCCAGCTTCCGGGCGGCGAGATCGTGCCCGCGATGGAGCGCGGTGTGATCGACGCGTTCGAGTTCAACAACCCGTCGTCCGACAGCCGCTTTGGCGCGCAGGACGTGGCAAAGAACTACTATCTTGGGTCCTACCACCAGGCATCGGAAAGCTTCGAGTTCATCTTCAACAAGGATTTCTTCGAAGACCTCGATCCCGATCTGCAGGCGATCCTGCAGCATTCGGTGGAGGCGGCCTCGACCTCGAACACCGCGCTTGCGCTGAAGAACTACTCTGCCGACCTGCAGAAGCTGCAGACGGATTCGGGCGTGACGGTGCACCGCACCTCGCAAGAGATTCTGGCCGCGCAGTTGGTGGCTTGGGACGGGCTGATCAAGGATCTGGAAACCGACCCCTTCTTCAAGAAGGTGATGGACAGCCAGCGCGCCTGGGTCGAGCAGGTCAGCTTCTACGAGCTGATGAACGCGCCGGACTACAAGCTGGCCTACGAGCATTACTTCCCCGGCAAGCTGAAGCTCTGATCCCTTTGGGGTGACAGAACCTGCCCCGGAGGCGTTTCGCCTCCGGGGCGTTTCATGACAGGGGAAAGCGATGCGCGCCTATATTGCCTTTGCCGATTCGCTGTCGGCGTGGTTCGGCAAGTCCTTCGGCTGGCTGATCATGCTGATGACCTTCGGTGTCAGCTATGAGGTGCTGGTGCGGTATGTGTTCAACGCGCCCACGCCGTGGTCGCTGGACGTGTCCTTCATCATGTACGGCACGATGTTCATGATGGCGGGGGCGTATACGCTGTCGCGCAACGGGCATGTGCGGGGCGATTTTCTGTATCGCACATGGTCGCCGCGCTGGCAGGGGCGGATCGACCTGATCCTCTACATCCTGTTCTTCTTTCCGGGCGTGACAGCACTTGTCGTTTCGGGCTGGAAGTATTCGTCGCGGTCCTGGGGCTATGCGGAAGTGTCGATCAACTCGCCCGCCGGCATCCCGATCTATCAGTTCAAGTCGGTGATGGTGGCGGCTGGTATGCTGCTTTTCATCCAGGGAATCGCGCAGGTCTTTCGCTGCCTCATCGCCATCCGCGAGAACCGCTGGCCAGAAGTTGGCGACGACGTGGAAGAGACCGAGGCCCTGCTTATGAAGCAGGCAGCGGTCAAGGCCGACTGATCCCCCTTATCCCCAATTCGCGCACCATTCCGGGTGCCTGACGGAGAATACGCGTGACCGATCCCCAAGTCGCCCTCATGATGCTCGGCATCTTCATCGCGCTGGTTTTCCTTGGCTTTCCCATCGCATTCACGCTGATGGCGCTGGGTATCGGCTTTGGCTACTACGCCTATTTCGAGCCCGACCGGATGTGGCGGTCGTTCAATCGCCTCGGCGAGGATTCAAGCTGGTGGGACAGCACGACGCTGTGGCTGGACGGGTTCTACAACAACCGCATCTTTGACCTCTTCATCAACCAGACCTATTCGGTGATGTCGAACGAGGTGCTGACGGCGATCCCGCTGTTCCTGTTCATGGGCTATATCGTCGAGCGCGCGAACATCGTGGACAAGCTGTTCTCGACGCTGGCGCTGGCCACGCGGAACGTGCCGGGGTCGATGGGCGTAGCCGCGCTGATCACCTGCGCGCTGTTCGCAACGGCTACGGGGATCGTGGGGGCGGTTGTCACGCTGATGGGCCTGCTGGCGCTGCCGGTGATGCTGAAGGCGCGGTATGACAATTCGTTCGCGGCGGGCATCATCTGCGCGGGCGGCACGCTGGGCATCCTGATCCCGCCGTCGATCATGCTGATCGTCTATGCGGCCTCGTCGGGCGTTTCCATCGTGCGGCTTTACGCGGGTGCGTTGCTTCCGGGGTTCACGCTGGTCGGGTTCTACCTGCTTTACATCGTGACGCGGGCGATCCTGAACCCGAAGCTTGCGCCGAAGCCGACCGAGGAAGAGATGCCCTCGGTGCCGTTCGGCAGGCTGATGTACATGCTGGCCACGTCGTTCTTCCCCTTGGCTATCCTGATCCTTTCGGTGCTGGGTTCGATCCTCTTCGGGCTTGCCACGCCGTCCGAGGCGGCTGCCATCGGCGCGCTTGGTGGGATCGTTCTGGCAATCGCCTACCGCGCCATGACGTTCGAGCGGTTGCGGGAAAGCGTGTATCTGACGGTGCGCACGACGGCGATGGTTTGCTGGCTGTTCGTGGGCTCCTACACATTCTCGGCCGTCTTTTCCTATCTCGGCGGCGAGCAGGTGATTGCGGAGTTCGTGCGAAGCTTCAACCTGACGCCGTTCCAGTTTCTGCTGATGGCGCAGGCGATCATCTTCCTTCTGGGCTGGCCGCTCGAATGGTCGGAAATCATCATCATCTTCGTGCCGATCTTCCTGCCGCTTCTGCCGGTGTTCGGGATCGACCCCCTGTTCTTCGGCGTGCTGGTCGCGCTGAACCTGCAGACATCATTCCTGACGCCACCGATGGCGATGAGCGCCTATTACCTCAAGGGGATCGCGCCACCGCAGGTGCAACTGACGCAAATCTTCTCGGGCGTGCTGCCTTATGTGGCGATGGTGTTCATGTGCATGGCGCTGCTCTACACCGTGCCGGGCATCGTGTTCTATCTGCCGGAGCTGTTCTATGGCGCATCGACCCGCTGACAAGCGCCGCCCCGGCGCGGCCATCCTTGCGCTGAGCGCTGTCGAGCAGCGCGACCGGCTGGCCACGGGTGCGCTGCGGGCCGTGGAACTGGTCGAGGCGTGCCTTGCCCGGATCGCCGAGGTCGAGCCGCAGGTTGGGGCCTGGGCCTGGCTTGACGGCGATCACGCGCTGGCACAGGCGCGCACCCTTGATGCGCGGCGGCAGGCGGGCCAGCCCATCGGGCCGTTGCACGGGTTGCCGGTCGCGCTGAAGGACGTGATCGACACAAAGGGGATCCCCACCGAGAACGGCACACCCATCGATGCGGGGCGCGTGCCTGCCGAGGATGCGTGGATCGTGGCGCGGCTGCGTGCGGCGGGTGCGGTGATCCTTGGCAAGACCGTCACCACGGAATGCGCCTTCCTGCATCCGGGCAAGACGCGGAACCCGTGGAATGAGGGCCACACGCCCGGCGGATCGTCGCAGGGATCGGCGGCGGCGGTGGCGGCGGGCATGGTACCATTGGCCATCGGGACGCAGACCGGTGGATCGTTGATCCGGCCGGCGGCCTTTTGCGGCGTGGTGGGGGTGAAGCCTTCGTTCGGCCTGATCCCGCGCTCGGGCGTTCTGATGCAGTCGCCCACGCTTGATACGCTGGGGGTCTTTGCCCGCGGGGTGGAGGATGCAGCGCTGCTGCTGGAGGTGCTGGCGGGCCACGACCCCGCCGATGCGGCGACAGCGCCCCGGCCCGCGCCGCGCCTTCTGGCCACAGCCAGCGCCACGGCCCCGGTGGCGCCGATGTTCGCCCGTGTGCGCCTGCCCGGCGAGGCCGACATGCACCCCGACATGGCGGCAGCGATGGACGAGTTGGCCAACGCTTTGGGCGAGCAATGTTTCGAGGCGCCCTTGCCCGGTCTGTTCGCCGAGGCGGAAGCGCAGCGGCGGCGGATCAATTTCGCCGAGATGTCGAAATGCTATTACGGGCTGGAGCGTCGGGGCCGCGCGCAGATGTCGGCCGCGCTGACCGGGGCCATCGACGAGGGCAAGGCGGTGCCCGTGCGCGATTACCTTGCCGCGCTCGACTGGCGCGCGCTGATGAACGCGGCCTTGGGCGAGGTGTTCGACCGGTGCGATGCGATCCTTTGCCCTGCTGCCCTTGGCCCCGCGCCAGAAGGGTTGGACAGCACCGGGAATGCCATCCTGAACGGGTTATGGACGTTGGCAGGCACGCCCGCGATCACGCTGCCGCTGTTCACCGCCGAGAATGGCTTGCCGATGGGCGTGCAGTTGATCGGGCGGCGCGAAGATGACGGGCGGCTTTTGCGCACCGCCCGCTGGCTGTCTACCCATGTCGCAACCCTTCAGACCGGAGAGATCCCAGCATGATCGACCGCATTCTTGCGATCTTCGCTTTTGTCGTCCTTGGCGGCTTTCTGTTCATCCTTGGGTGGAAGGTGCACCGTGTGGATCTGACGCTGGTGATCCTGTTTGCCTATGGGCTTGCGGCTGTCGATCTTCTGGGCGCGTTGCGCCGGGGTGGTCACTGACGGCTCAGGCGACGGGCCAGCCAGCCATGTCGGTTTGCGGTGGGGCTGTGCGGGCGACGACGCGCCCGTTCGACACGACCGCAAGCCGGGTGGGGCGCAGGCGGATCGCCTCGACCGGATCGGGGCAATCCAGCACCACAAGGCTGGCGCGTCGGCCGGGCTGCAGCCCGAAATCGAGGCCCATGATCTTTGCCGGCGCTTGCGTCACCATGTCATAGGCCGTGCGGATCTGCTGGGGCGAGGTCATCAGTGCCACGTGCAGCCCCATATGCGCCACATCCAGCATGTCGCCGGACCCCAAGGGATACCAGGGATCCTTCACGCAATCCTGCCCGAAGCCCACGGTGATGCCTGCCGCCAACAATTCGGGTACCCGCGTCATCCCGCGCCGTTTGGGGTAGGTGTCCATCCGGCCTTGCAGGGTGATGTTGATCAGGGGGTTCGGCAGCGCCGCCACCCCGGCCTCGGCGATCAGGGGAATCAGTTTGGCCACATAGTAGTTGTCCATCGAATGCATCGAGGTGAGGTGCGAGCCCGTCACCCGGCCCTGCAACCCGCAGGCAATGGTTTCCGCCGCCAGCGTTTCAATGTGGCGCGACAGGGGATCGTCGCTTTCGTCGCAGTGCAGATCCACCCGCAGCCCCCGGTCGGCGGCCAGACGGCAGGCCGCGCGCACGGATGCCGCGCCGTCGGCCATGGTGCGTTCAAAATGCGGGATGCCGCCCACCACATCCACGCCCGCATCCAGTGCCCGGATCACCTGCGCCTCGCCACCGGGCGCGCGGAACCAGCCATCCTGCGGGAAGGCCACAAGCTGCAGGTCAAGAACGCCGCGCAGACGGTCGCGCACCTCCAGTAGCCCCTCGACGGTGCGGAAGGTGGGGTCGGTCACATCCACATGGCTGCGGATCGCGAGCACGCCCTTGGCCACCGCCTGACGGCAGTAATCCATCGCGCGAGAGACGATATCTTCCCTGCTTTGCAAGAGTTTAAGCTCACCCCAAAGGGCGATCCCTTCCAGCAGCGTTCCTGAGGCATTCACGCGGGGCCGCCCGTAGGAAAGGGTTGCATCCATGTGAAAATGCGCGTCGATGAACGGCGGCGAGACAAGCTTTCCCGTGGCGTCGATCACTTCGTGCGCCTCAGCGGTGATGCGGGGTTCGACGGCAGCGATCCGGTCGCCCGTGACGGCGATGTCGGATTGCGTGCCATCGGGCAGGATGCCGCCCCGGACGATCAGATCAAAGGTCATGTCTGGCGCTCGCTGTAGCTGGGGAAGGGCAGGGTGCGCAGATTTCCCTGCGCACGCAACGCTTCGGCATGGGTGGCGATCTCGCCGAGGGTGGCGAACCATGCGCCTTCGGTCAGCGCGGTTTCCAGCCAGCGTTCCACCACCTGCCAGCGCGCGCGGCGCCCGGTCAGGAACGGGTGCCAGACGGCGTGCCAGAGGCCGCCATCCTGCTTGGCGGCCATGAATTCCTCAAAGAACGGCGCGAGCCCCTCGGTCGGGCCGCGCACGGGCATCAGGTAGCCGATTTCGGCGTAATGGGCGAAGGGGGGCCAGTCGTCGATGCCCCAGTGGGTGGGGATCTCGATCAGTGACCGGCCCGACACGTCCAGCGCATAGGGCTCGTCATCCGCCATCATCGAACTGTCATAGGTGAAACCCCGGTCAAGGATCAGGCGGGGTGTGTCATTCGTCAACAGGTACACCGGCGCGCGGTAGCCCCGGGGGCGGTAGCCCGCGAAGGCGGCCATGGCATCCAGTGCCCGGTCCAGATCCTCGCCCTGTTCTGCGAGGGTTCGGGCGGTGGGGTTTTCGTGAATCCAGCCGTGACAGCCGATCTCGTGCCCGCCCTCGAGGATCGCCTCGACCGCGCGAGGGTAGGTTTTGACGCACCAGCCAGGGATGAAGAAGGTCTGCCGGAGGCCAAGGCGGCGGTAGGTTTCCAGGATGCGCGGGACGGCGACAGTGGGGCCGTACTGGCCCATGCTGATGGCAAAGGGGCGCTTCCAGCCTTCGGGATCAGCCGCATGGATCAGGCTGTCGGCATCCATGTCGAAGGTGATCGCGGCGGCAAAACGGGCGCCGTTGGGCCAGTGCATGGGGCTATCCTTTCATGCGGTGCGCGGCCTCGGGCGGCCAGTGGAGCCAGAAGGCATCACCCGGTTCGGGGGCAAGGTCGGCCAGTTCGCCTTCGGTCACCTGCGCCTTCAGTTCGCTGCCATCGGCCGCCTCGAAGTAAAGCACGATGCCCGCGCCCCCGAATTCCTCTGACAGAAAGGCAGCCGGGATCGCGGGCGGCCCGGGTTCGGCGCGGCTGACCACCATACGGTCTGCAGCGACCACGATTTCGGCGGGGCCGTCAGGTGCCTCTGGCAGGGGGATCGGACCGAGGGGTGTGGCCAGAATGCCCGCTTTAACGTCGCCCGCAAAGATATTGTTCCGCCCTACGAATTCCGCCACGAAGCGGTTCTTCGGGCTGCGAAAAATCTCACGCGCGGTGCCGATCTGGGCAATTTCGCCATGGCCCATGATGACCACGCGATCCGCCATCGCAAACGCCTCTGACTGCGAATGGGTGACGTAGACAAAGGTGATGCCAAGATCGCGCTGCAAGCGGGTCAGGACGCCCTGCATGCGGATGACGAGATGCGCGTCCAGCGCCGACAGCGGCTCGTCCAGAAGCAGCATCTGCGGTTCGGTCACGAGGCATCGTGCCAGCGCCACGCGCTGCCGTTGGCCGCCGGAAAGCTGATCTATGGCGCGCGTCTCGAAGCCCTTGAGGCCAAGCCGGTCGAGCCAAAGGTGCGAAAGGGTGCGCCGCTCGCGTTCGCCTTTCCCCCGCATCTTGAGGCCGAATTCGACATTCTCCTGCACGTTCAGAAACGGAAAGAGGGCCAGAGATTGCCACACCAGCGGTGTGTCGCGCTGGTGGGCGGGCACGTCGTTCATCACCTTGCCGCCAATGGTAATGGTGCCTGCCGTCGGGCTTTCCAGCCCCGCCAGCATCCGCAGGGTCGTGGTCTTGCCGCAACCCGAGGGGCCCATGATGGCAACGAATTCGCCTTGCGCAATGTCGAGGTCGAGGGATTTTACCGCGACCGATGCGCCGTAGCGCTTTTCCACGCCACGGAATGCTACCAAGGGTTCGGTCATGCGGCCCTCCGCCGAAGGATCATCAACTGCGCGAGGATCACGAGGCTCATCGAGGTCAGAAAGACCACGGTGCCGATGGCGTTGATCTGCGGGTCCACGTTGCCTTGCAGGATTTCAAGGATCATCACCGGCACCGTCTTGTTCAGCCCCGATACGAACCACGCCACGATGAATTCATCAAAGCTGACCGCCGCTGTCAGGCAGAACGCCGAAATGAGCGCGGGGCTTGTGAAAGGCAGCACCACGCGCCGCATGCCCGCCCAGGGGCTGGCGCCAAGGTTCCAGGCTGCAGCCTCAAGCGCCGGGTCCATCTGCTGCAGGCGCATCCGGCAAATGGCCATCGCGAAGGGCGCGCCAAGCACGGTGTGGGCGATCACGATGCCCGTCAGCGTGCCTGACAACCCCAGTTGCGAGAGCCATGCCAGCATCGCGAGGCCCATGATCACCAAGGGGATCGTCGGGGGCAGAAGGGCCAGCGCGAGGTAGGCGGATTTGAAGCGGAAACCAAAGCGGAAATCCGTATAGGCAGTGCAAAAGCCGATCAGGGTGGAAAGGCTTGCCGCGCATAGCGCCACGATCACCGAATTGCGGAACGCCTGCCACACCTCGGGGCGGGCGAAGGCGCGGGCGTACCAGTCGGTGGTGAAGCCGGTCAGCGGGAAGGTGGGGAAGCGGTCGGCGTTGAAGGAAAAGAGGATGCTGGTGCCGATGGGCGCGAAGATGAAAAGAAAGAGCGCAGCCAGATAGGCCCGCGCCACGATGTCGCCGGGCTTCATTTGCGCCTCCCGTAAGCGGCGCCGAGTGCTGCGAAGGCCGCGACGAAAAGCGTGGCAATCATCATGATCGCGACCACGGCGGCGCGGGGCCATTGCTGGCCCGATTTGGTGGTGTCGATGATCAGGATCGACAGCGTGGGCGGTTTTGATCCGCCGAGGTAGAACGGGCTGACGAAATCGCCGAAGGTCAGGATGAAGGCGAAGGTGGCGCCGAGGATCAGGCCCACGCGGGCCGCGGGCAGGATCACCCGGAGCAGGGTGTTGCGCGGGGTGGCGCCAAGGTTCCACGCCGCCTTGATCAGGTTGCGGTCGATGGCGGCAAGGCTGAAGGTCTGCAGGATCACGACGAGCGGAAGAACGAGGGTAAGATACCCGACCATTGCCCCAAAGCCGGAGTTTAGCATCGAAATCGGACCCATGCCGCCAAGACCAAGGGCCGCGTTGATCGGGCCTTGTTCGGCCAGAAGCACCTGCCAGGCGTAGATGCGGACAAGGTAGGAGGTGAAGAACGGCACGATCAGGAAAAAGATTGCCCATTGCCGTGTCGCCGACGAGACGCGGAACGCCAGCGCGTAGGAGGCCGGAAAGGCGATGAGGCTGGCCAGCACGGCGGCGAGGGCCGCACGCCCCAGCGTCAGCCAGTAGGCATCCCAGAAATAGCCCCGCCCCAGCATTCGCAGCCAGTTGTCGGCCACGAAGTTGGGTGTCATGCGGTAGTTCTGGACCAGCCAGAACGACATGGCAGCCATAAGGACTAGCGGTACCACGAAGAACGCCGCCTGCCACAGGATCAGCGGCAGGCGCCAGACCATCGCATAGAGGGTGGGGCGATCATTCATGGGGTCAGGCTAGCATCGCGCCCGCACCGATGAACAGGCGCGGGCGGGGGTGCTGACCGCATCAGGCGGTCTTGTATTCGGACCAGAAATCGTTCCAGTCCTCGAGGCTTTGCTGGCGCGGGATATCGCGATAGTGGATGCGCCCCTCGCGGAAAAGCTTGATCGGGTCGTTCTCGTCGCCTTCGATCAGACCCGAGCGTTTTGCCTCATCGGGGTTCGCCTCCTGAATGGCCTTCCATCCTGATTTGGTGGGCGAGAGGCCCGGATAGGCCGCCATCTGGATCGACCGGACCTGACCGCGCGGGCTGAGCATGTAGGCAATGAACTTGCTGACAATCTCGGCCTTCGAGGTGCCCTTGCCGATGGAATAGCTTTCAGTCCACTGGATGCCGCCCTCTTCGGGGATCACGCTGTCAACCTTGGCGCCGTCCTTGCGCAGAACGCCCGTGATCCAGTCACCGATGCCCGCCATCGCCAGCATCTCGCCGTTCTTGAGGCTGGAGAAGGTACCGCCGTAGTCGAAATACCCCCCCACCTGCGGCTTGAGGCTGAGGGTCTTTGCCTTCACTGCATCCCATGCCGCGTCGTCGATATCGAAGGGCGAGGGGGCGGCGTTGCCGTTCAGCAGCGAGATCTGGCCAAGGCTGGGCAGGTGCCAGTCGAAATGGCCCACTTTGCCGGTGACCTTTGGGTTCCAGTAGGCGTTGTAGCTCATCGCCTCGGCCTTGGTCAGTGCGTCGGTGTTGTAGGATACGCCCAGAAGGCCGTAGCGCACCATCACGGACCAAAGCTGATCGCCGATCCAGTGGCCGGGGAACTTCTGGAACTCGGGGTAGAAATCATCGAAAGGGTAGAGCGAGGGGTCCATCTCTTCGATGTATCCCGCGCCGTTCAGCTGCTGCACGAATTCGGCGTCCGACAGGATGATATCATAGGTGCCGGGGGGGGATTGCGAGATCAGGCCCAGCATGTTGTCGCCGCCGGCGTAATATTTGGCGACGAACTTGACGTTATTCTCGGCCTCGAACTCGGACACCATGTCGGGCTCTGCATGGCCGTACCAGGCCAGCATGTTGATCGTCACAGGATCGGCGGCCCAGGCGCGATTGATCATCGGGGCCGTCAGCGCGACGGCGGCGCTGCCCCGCAAGAGGGAGCGGCGGGTGAGGCTGGTTCTCGATTGGGTCATCTTTCGCTCCTGATGGCCGGGCGGGACGCCCGATTCGATGGCTTTGACAGGTCAGCATAGGTGCCGCGTTAAGGATGTCGGAAATTTACTCTGCATATGGCCCCATACGCATTGCTTATGGGGTGCTCTGACCCGCCCTTCCGACCTGATCGATCAGCCATTGGGCAAGGCCGTGCCCGGCCTTGGTCAGACGCGCGTGCTTGTAGAAAAGGCCGATCCGCAACGGAGAGAGGGGCGGAAACCCCTCATCCGAGCGGCCGATGCGCATGCCCGGCATCAGCGTGGCGGGGGTCAGCGCCGTTGCACCAAGGCCCGCGCGCACTGCCGCCTGCACCCCCGCCACATCGGTTGCCACCATGACGGTGCGCCAACTGATCCCCGCACCGCGCAGGGCATTGCGCATCCTGTCTGCGTATTCGCAGGGATCGGGGTGGCGGATCAGGGGAAGAGTGGCGCGCCGGTTCATCTGAAACGTCTCGGCCATCACCCAGAACGGGGTGACGGAGGCCGCGCTGACAAGGAAGGGTTCATCGGCAACCGGCGCTATTGCCACAACAATATCCAGACGGTCGTCGGCAAGGTCGGCGCGCAGATCGCGCGACAGCTTGCTGTCCACTTCGATCCGCACGGCGGGGTTGGCGAGGGCGAAGCCCGAGATCGCTTCCAGAAGGAACGTGTTGGAAAAGTCGGTGGGCAGGCCCAGGCGGATCCAGCCAGACAGGGATTCGTTGGCGAAATGCGCCACCACATCATCGTTCAGCCGCAGCATCTGACGGGCGTAGGGGCCAAGGGCCACACCCGCATCTGTCAGCTTCAACTGCCGGGCCTCGCTGCGCAGAAGCTTGGTGCGCAAAAGTTCCTCCAGCCGCCGGATTTGCAGGCTGATGGCCGGTTGCGTGCGCCCAAGTGCCTTGGCGGCGCGGGTATGGCCGCCAAGATCAACGACGGTCACGAAGGTGCGCAAAAGATCGGTGGGGATGTTGATGGGCATGGGTTCACATTCGCATTGCTTATGATGCCATTGTTATAATCAATTCTGGAAATCACAAATCGGGTTGTAAGCGGGGGTGAGATCATCGGAGCCACGCCCCCGTGACACGCCACGCATTCCACCACCGTTTCAAATCGCCCGGGCCAGTCGTGCTGCCGGTGATTCATGTGCTGGACGCTGCCCAAACCCTGCGCAACATCGGCCATTGCATGCGCGCAGGGGTGCCGGGTGCATTCCTGATCAATCACGATTTCGGCGTGGACGAGTTTCTGCCCGTCCTGCGCGCGGTGCGGACGGAATGCCCCGCGCTCTGGCTTGGCGTCAACTTTCTGGCGCGACCCGGCCGGTTCGCATTTCCATTGCTGGGAAAGCTGGCGGGCGAGGGCTGCGGAATCGATGCCTATTGGGCCGACGATGCCTGCCTTGACGAACGCGAACCCGCGCAGACCGAGGCGGAGGCCATCGCGGCGATCCGGGCGGACAGCGGCTGGACCGGCCTTTATTTCGGGGGCGTGGCGTTCAAGAAGCAGCGCCCGGTCGATCCCGCACTGCACGCGCTGTCTGCCCGGATCGCCCGGCCGTTCGTGGAGGTGGTGACCACCTCTGGCCCCGCGACCGGGCAGGAAGCTGACCGGACCAAGATCGCCGATTTCCGGCGCGGCCTTGGCGATGCGCCGCTGGCGCTGGCCTCTGGCATCACGCCGGAAAACGCGGCGCTTTATGCACGGGATGTGGATGCCTTTCTTGTGGCTACGGGCGTCAGCCGGCCCGGCGATTTTCACGAACTCGACCCCGCGCGGCTTGCCGCCCTCTTGTCCGTCACCCGTGAATTCGGAGCCCCCGCATGACCGATCCCCTTGGCCCCCGGAGCGACCGCTGGTATCTGTCGCTGATGTCGCCCAACACCAAGGGCCCACAGTTTGCCTGGCTCGATCCGACCGCGATCTACATCAACGCGGCAGCCTTTCAGGACCTGCTGGACGATCTGATTGCCGACCTTTCAGACGTACCATTCGACGTGGTGGGCGGCTGCGATGCGATGGGTTTCGTGCTGGGCGCGGGGATCGCGGCGCGCACCGGGCGGGGGTTTCTGCCCATCCGCAAGGCGGGCAAGCTGTGCGTGGATACCGACCGCGTGACCTTCACCAACTATTCCGGTCGCACCCAGGATATGGAGATGCGGCTTCCTGCCTTTTCCCCCGGAACACGGGTGCTGCTGGCCGATCAATGGATCCAGACCGGTGGGACGATGGAGGCCGCGATCGGGCTGGTCGAGCGGCAGGGCGGGATCGTGGCAGGTCTTGCAACCCTTGCCATGGAAACCTGCGCCGCGACGGAAGATTTTGCCCGCCGCTTTCCCGTGGTCGCCGCCGTGCAGCCGGGAACCACTTGGCAGGCGGAATGCGACGCACAATTGTTGCAGAGTTTTGCGACGTATGCGCCCGAGCGTGCGTTTCCAGACGCAGGGCGCAGCCGCCCGCCCGGCTAATCGTAGCCGGTCATTTCCAGATATCCCCGTCCCGCATGGCTGCCCGACACGATCACCGGGCCTTCCCAATAGGGGATGGTCAGGCCCATCCATGCCTGCGGGTTCAACGCGGTGACGGTGGCGTCGAGGTCGTGACCGGGCACGGTCACGCGCCAGCGTGTCGGGATATCCCGGCCTGCCACGGGGGTGGTTTCAAGCGGCTCGGCGGTGAACGCGCCATCGCCGAGCGCCGTGGTGGCCCCATCCGCCGCGATCCACGTGCCCGATGTGAAGACCGTGCCACCCGTCTGCCGCAGCCGGAACCCCATCAGCTTATCCCCGCTGTCGAAGGACAGCGAAAACCAATCCCACCCGGTCTGATCGTCGGCGAGGGGTTGGGAAGACCATTCCCGATCCAGCCATGCGGTGCCGGTGACGGCTACGTTGCCCCCGGGCAGTGTCAGGGTGCCAGAGAGGCGGAAGAATGGTTGCGAGTAGTAGTAACTGGCCTGTCCTTTTGCCGATTTCACCGAATAGCCGCCCTCGCCGTGCAGGACGAGCGGGCCTTCGGCGGACAAATCCACCGCAAAGGCAAAATCGGGGCCTGCAGAATTCAGCGACAGATGGTCGAAAGTGTCACCCGCCATCTGCCATTCGTCGATCCAGGCGCGGAATGGCGCGACCTCGACCCCTGCCTGCCCGATACCGCCGCGCGCAAAGCGCTCGGTTGCGTGGTGGGCAGTGGGTGTGGTGATGGCGGCATGGCCGAACCAGATCTGCGGCGCCTGCCAACCCGCGCCAGCCTCGGGCGCGAGGGCTGAGCGAAAGAGCGTCCATTGAAGGCCATAGGGCGTGCCGTCGGAGCCGGTCATGTTGGCGGTCAGGTACCACCATTCGATGCGGAAATCGGGGTGTGCCCCGTGATCGGCGGGGAACTGGAAGGTGTGGTTTGGGGCAGGCGTTGCAAAGCCATCCGCCGTGCTGCCGATCCCGGCAAAGCCCTGCGCCTGCGCAGAGACCGGCAGAAGAAGGAGGAGGGCCAGGACCTTAGCGTTCATTGGCAAAGACCTTGAGCAAGGCTGCAGGTGGAGTACGCGCCAACCGCCGCGCAGGCCATGCCGCCGCCAGCGTGGCGGCGACCAGCGCGAACGCGCCGAGACGGGCATAATCGGCGGGGAACAGGTACATCGGCAGGCGCCAGCCGAATGCCTCGACATTCACGACCGCAAGGAGCGTCCAAGCCAGCGCCAGCCCCAGCGGCAGCGCCAGCGTGGCGGTGAGCAAGGCAAGAAGAAGGGCGCGCAAAAGCTCCAGCCCCCCCAGTTGCCGCCGGGTCAGACCAAGCGCCCAGACCGGTGCGAGATGGGGCAGGCGCATCGCGGCCAGTGTCAGAAGGCTCATCAGGATGGCGAAGGCCGCAACGGCGAGGGTCAGCACGTTCAGCGCGGCTGTAACGGTGAAGGTACGCTCGAACACTTGAAGCGACAGGGCCTTCAGCGCGGCCTGATCGACGATCTGGCCCTCGGGCAGGCCGAGCCCGTCAATCAGCGCGCGGCGCAGGGCGATGGGGTTATCGCTGCGCAGGCCAAATCGTGTGGGGGCTTCCCCCGGGAAAAGCCGCTTGAACACAGGTTCGGCAAGGATTGCCTGTCCCACGGGGTTTCCGTAGTCGCCGAACACGCCGGCAATCGGCAGGGTCAGCGTGCCGACGGTCAGCCTGTCGCCCACCCAAAGCCCGGCGCGGCGGGCAAGCTGTTCGTTGACGATGACGGCCTGCCCTTCGGCCACGCTGTCCCAGACGTCTGTGGTTGCGGCAAGAAAGGCCCAGTTGTCACGATACGTGGCCCCGATGCGCGCGCCGTAAACCTGTGCGGGCAGACCCGCGAGCGGCATGTCGATCGACTGGATCGGCAGCACCTCGCGGCTGCGGGGGGCCGCGAAAGCCTCAAGCGCGGCACCGTTATCGGTGCGGATGTAAAGCTCTGACGCAAGACGCTGGTCAAGAAAGCCGGTGAATGTCAGCCGAAAGCTTGACACCATCGTTGAGACCCCGACGTTTGCGGCCATCGCCAGCAAAAGCGCCATCAGCGCAAGGCTGAGGCCCGGCAGTTGGGCGCGCGTGTCGGCCCAGAACCATTCCGCGATCACGCGGCGGGCGTGGCGCTGGCCAAACGCAAGGATAGCGTCAAGGATGAGGGGCAGGGCAAGGGCCGCGCCGATCAGGAGGCAGGCAAGAAGGGCAAAACCCAGCACCAGCCCCTTGCCCCAAAGTGCAAGCCCCAGTGCGGCAAGCAAAAGGATGACAGCCAGCGCCGCCAGAAACAAACGCCCCCGGCTTGCCGCCACCCCCCAGACGCGGGGTTGCGCGCTGGCCAGAAGCGGCATGCGCGCGATGCGCCAGAGCGCGCCACCCGCCGCCAGTGCTGTGCCCAGAAGCGCC
The DNA here is from genome assembly GCA_038251625.1 of Rhodobacterales bacterium. Classification (GTDB taxonomy): domain Bacteria; phylum Pseudomonadota; class Alphaproteobacteria; order Rhodobacterales; family Rhodobacteraceae; genus JBBQXK01. Next base: position 2,968 of record JBBSBE010000036.1, on the reverse strand, counting down.
ATGCCAAGGCCTGTGGCCCACCATGCGGGGCGCAGGCCAAGCGTACCCGCCACTTGCACGCCGTAAAGGCCGCGCAGGGTGGCCGCGACATCGGGCAGAAGCGCCGCCGCAACCAGATAGCCAAGGACCACGCCAAGCCCGCCCGCCAGCAGCGCCAGAAGAAAAAGCTCGGCCACCATCAAGCCTACGAGCCGCCGCAGCGGCATCCCGAGCGCCCGCAGGGTGCGCACCATCCCGCGCCGCTGTTCAAAGGCAAGGCCGATGGCGCCATGCACGATGAAGATGCCGACAGCAAAGCTGAGAAGGCCAAAGGCGGTCAGGTTCAAGTGAAAGCTGTCTGTCAGGCGCCCCATGTCGGTGCCGCCTTGGGCGGGGTCGAGGATGAGGTCGGGGGCAATTGCGGCCAGTGGCGGGCGGCCAAGTGGTTGACCCGGCAAGAGGATCAGGCGGCTGATTGCGCCCGCACGCTGCAAGAGCCTCTGCGCCGACCCGATATCGGTGACAATCGTTCCGGGCGCGACGCTGTTGCGCACAAGGATTGTGACGTCGGCGATGCTGCCGAGGCGCGCGGACGTCTCGGCATTGGCCAAGATCACACGCCCGCCAAGAAAGGCGGCAAGGTCAACCTCTTCTCCGCCGGTGCCAAGCCCTGCCGGTGCCGTCAGGGGATCAATTCCCACAAGGCGCAGCCGCTCGCCATTGACGGCAAACTCACCCTCGAGGACCGGCGCGACCAGCCAGCCTGCGCGCCGAAGGGCGACATAGCGATCCTGCGGGATCGTTCCGCCTGACCGGGGGCGCAACTGATCATACTGCGCCTCGCCAAGCGTTTCGGCCGCTGCGTCATAACTTGCGCGCGCCTCCACGTTCACGGCCTGCACGCCCGACCAGAGCGCGGTTGCCAGAGCCAGCCCCGCCACCAGCGTGAAAAGCTGCAAGGGATTGCGCCGCCAGTGCGACCAGAGCGCCTGAAACCCGGCGCGCGTCATGCCAGATGGCCTTGGGTCAGGTGCAGCCGCCGTCCCATGCGCGCGGCCAGCGCCTGCGAATGCGTGACCATCATCAGCGCGGCCCCGGTTTCGGCCACAAGGTCGAGCATCTGGTCGAGCACCGCCCCCGCCGTTGCTTCGTCCAGGTTGCCGGTCGGTTCGTCCGCCAGCACCAGTGCGGGCCGCGCGGCCAGCGTGCGGGCGATGGCCACGCGCTGCTGCTGGCCGCCGGAAAGCTGTTCGGGGTATTTGTGCAAGTGCGCGGTCAGCCCAAGCGCATCCGCAAGTCGCGCAACGCGGGACGTATCCACCGGGCCGGAAAGGCGTGCGTGAAAGGCGATATTGGCGCCGACGTTGAGCGAGGGGATCAGATTGAATTGCTGAAAGATCACGCCGACCCGCCCCCGACGCAGGGCGGCGCGGCCCCGGTCGTCAAGCGTGGTGACCTCTTCACCCTCGAGCAGGATCGAACCTGCATCGGCCACATCCAGTCCGCCCACCAGGTGCAGAAGGGTGCTTTTGCCCGACCCGGATTCCCCGGTCAGCGCCAGCGTTTCACCGGCATCCAGCGTCAGGCTGACGCTGCGCAGCACCGGCAGGGGGCCGTCGGCGCCGGGATAGGATTTTTCAAGCGAGTGAACCTCAAGCAGCATCGTGCGCCTCCTTCCCGCAATCAGCTAACGCATGGGCGCGCGAGGGAAAGCGCAAACTGGCGGGTGCGGCGGTCTGACCGGGTCGCGGGCCTAAGACAGGATCAGGATCGCGCGAAAGTCGTTCACGTTGGTCAGCGTGGGGCCGGTCACGACCTGCGATCTCACGGCGGCGAAAAAGCTGTGGGCATCGTTGCGGGCCAGTGCCACGGCTGGGTCGATCCCCCTGGCGCGCGCGACCGCCAGCGTATCGGGGCCGATCACAGCCCCCGCCACCTCGGCCGCACCGTCCACGCCATCGGTATCGCAGGCCAGCGCATGAATGCCAGGCGCGCCGCTCAGGGCAAGGGCGAGGCCAAGGGAAAATTCGGCGTTCGGGCCCCCGACCCCGTCGCCCCGCCGCGTGACCGTCAACTCACCGCCGGAGAGAAGAAGAAGCGGCGGGTCGCCGGGGCGACGATTTGCTTGCCGTGCCAGCGCCAACGCGGCCTGTGCTGCGGCAACCTCGCGCGCCTCGCCTTCCAGGGCATCACCCAGAATCTCGACCTCGCAGCCCATCGTACGGGCCAGATCTGCCGCGGCCGACAGGGATTGGGCGGGCGCCGCATAGATGACGTTGGTGCAGCGCGAAAGCCGGGGGTCGCCGGGCGCGATGACCGCTGACCCATGGGCCAGCGCCGCCCCGATGCTTGGCGGCACCTGCAAATGCCAGCGGTCCAGAACCGCCTGCGCGTCGGCTGGGGTTGAGGCTTCACCGACCGTCGGCCCCGATCCGATGAACGCCGGATCGTCGCCCGGCACGTCAGAGATCATCAGCGCCAGCATCCGCGCGGGCCATGCGACCGCCGCAAGCTGCCCGCCTTTCACCCGGCTCAGGTGCTTGCGCACCGTGTTCATCCGGTCAATCGGTGCACCAGAGGCCAGAAGCGCCGCGTTGAGTGCCTGCTTTTCCGCCAGCGTTACCCCGTCCACCGGGGCCACCAAAAGCGCCGATGCCCCGCCCGAGATCAGCGCCAGAACGAAATCGTCTGCGCCAAGACCAGACAGCAGGTCGAGCATGCGCTCCGTCGCTGCCTGCCCTGCGCGGTCGGGAACGGGATGTGCCGCTTCCACAATCTCGATTCCCCGGCAGGGCCGCGCATAGCCGTAGCGCGTGATGACCAGCCCTTCGCAGGGGCCCCATGCGGTCTCAACCGCCTCGGCCATCCGGGCGCTGGCCTTGCCCGCGCCGATCACGACAACGCGCCCGGACGGCTTCGGCGGCAGATGCGTGGCAAGCGACCGCATCGGATCGGCCACTTCGACCGCGCGGTCGAATAGCTGGCGCAG
>JBBSBE010000035.1:0-33158 GCA_038251625.1 Rhodobacterales bacterium | reverse complement strand
GTGACCCCTGTGGCGGGAGAGGTGCTGCTGTGGGAAAGCTGGCTGCGCCACGAGGTGCCGATGAACATGTCGGAAGACGAGCGGGTGAGTTTGAGTTTCAACTACGGCTGGGCGTGAGGCCCGAATGCATTGCGCAGGACTGGGCGCCCCCAGCCCACGCACGAAATGCCCTGCCGAGAACGACAAGGCTTCTCGTGTCAATCCGCCGCCCCGCAAGCGAAGCAGCGCGTCGTCCGGGCAAAGCCCGCAACACGTTTGATGGTTTCTTGCGCTGCCCTTTGCGAAATACAGCACCGATCCTGGCGAAACCTTGTCTTTCAGGACTGTCGACCAATCCTCCAGCTTAGTTTCTCCAGTTCCGCAAGATGTGGTTGGTCCCTGCCATCAAGTGCGCGGTGATACCAGTCCTGCCAGATGTTCTTGTTATTTTGGTTGCGCGACTCCCCGAACAGCCGCGCCAGAAACGATGTCTTTGGTTTGGCCTTAGGCGCGCGCAAGGCGTTCCATTCCGCTTCCATCGGATTGTGCTGCCCATGCCAAAGCGGCCTCGATAGCGCAGCTGTCCCACTTTCGATCAACGTGCAGTCTTCAAGGGCCGCGTCAAGGAACATTGCTTTAGACGCCCGAACGCCCGCCCCGCCGCAGCAAGATGCATAGAGGGCCGCCAAATGTGGTATTTTTTTCGGGTCTGGGAAGTAAACTTTCCCCGCATGTGCTGCAGCGAACGTGGCTGCATGGGCGGCTGAGTTTCCGCCAAAATCTTCGTCCGCTTCCATCTTTTCATCAAGAATGGACGCGAAAGATCCACAGTTCCCACTTGCCTTGCCCGCTGCGGCCAGGTTGTTTTCGCTGGGCCGCATTGCGACAAGCCAGGCAGACAGGTTTGCCCAAAGTGCGGGCAACGCGGTGATCTGCCAACTTTCCGCTTTTGGTGATGCGTCGGCCCAGTTCCAGATGGTCGGCAACGCCCTCAACGACGCGCGCGCGGCAACCACCAACCCGTCTTCATGTGTGCGGCCCTTTAGGCGAACCGCGAGCTCTTCCGAGCGCTTCTTGATGTCTTCTCTGTGCACCGACCAATCTGCTCAACCCGATAGGTGTGTTCCGACATGCTTCTAGAGACAAACTTGGCGTCAATATGGCGAGGGCCGACGGCATCCACATCAGGCCCCCAACTTCCCCCTTGCCCCCACGCCCCTTCCCCCCTATACGACCGCATCCACGGTGCCGGGGTGACTCGGAACCGTTGACCTACCCTTGATCCACCGGGCATCAGGTAACCCATCTTTGGGGCCTTCCGGTGATTGTCGAAAAGGACGATGGCCATGGCCAAGAAAGCGACCGCGAAGAAGGAGGCCCCCGTCAACGCGGCCGCCGAACTTCGCAACAAGACCCCGGACCAGCTGCGCGACAGCCTGGTTTCGCTCAAGAAGGAAGCGTTCAACCTGCGCTTCCAGCAGGCCACTGGCCAACTTGAGAACACTGCCCGCATGCGCAACATCAAGCGTGACGTGGCCCGCATCATGACCGTTCTGACCCAGAAGGCCGCGCTCGCGGCCCAAGCGAACTGAGGTAACCCATGCCCAAGCGTATCCTGCAAGGCGTCGTGACCTCGGACAAGAACGAACAGACGATCACCGTTCTGGTCGAGCGTCGCTTCAAGCATCCGCTGCTGCAAAAGACGGTGCGGAAGTCCAAGAAGTACCGCGCCCACGACGAACACAACACCTTCAAGACCGGCGATTCCGTCCGGATCGAAGAATGTGCGCCGATTTCGAAAACCAAACGTTGGACGGTAGTGGTCGAAGCTACGGCTTGATCCCTGCCGTCTCATCGAAACCCCAGGGTGCGTCCCTGAAGGTCGGGAGACTAGACTATGATCCAGATGCAGACCAATCTGGATGTCGCTGACAATTCCGGCGCGCGCCGGGTGCAGTGCATCAAGGTTCTGGGCGGTTCGCACCGCCGTTATGCGTCCGTGGGCGACATCATCGTGGTGTCGGTCAAGGAGGCGATTCCGAAGGGCCGCGTGAAGAAGGGCGACGTCCGTAAGGCCGTTGTCGTGCGGACCGCCAAGGAAGTGCGCCGCGAAGACGGCACCGCCATCCGCTTTGACCGCAACGCCGCCGTCATCCTGAACAACCAGGGCGAACCGGTCGGCACCCGCATCTTCGGGCCGGTCGTGCGCGAGCTTCGCGCCAAGAACTTCATGAAAATCATCAGCCTTGCGCCGGAGGTGCTCTGATGGCCGCGAAACTCAAAAAAGGTGACAAGGTCATCGTGCTGGCCGGCAAGGACAAGGGCAAGCAGGGGGAAATCACCTCCGTGAACCCGTCCGAGAACAAGGCCATCGTTGACGGCGTCAACATCGCCATCCGGCACACCAAGCAGTCTGCACAAGGCCAGGGCGGCCGCATCCCCAAGGCGATGCCGATCGACCTGTCGAACCTTGCCATGATGGACAAGAACGGCAAGGCCACCCGTGTGGGCTTCCGCATGGAAGGCGAAGCGAAAGTGCGCTTCGCCAAGACCACGGGGGAGACGCTCTGATGCTCGACACCGCCACCTATACCCCGCGCCTCAAGGCGCACTACGCCGCGGCGATCCGCCCGGCGATGAAGGAAGAGTTCAGCTACCGCAACGACATGATGATCCCCCGGCTCGACAAGATCGTGCTGAACATGGGCGTCGGCGAAGCGGTGAAGGACACCAAGAAGGTGAAAGCCGCCGCAGAGCAGCTGACGCTGATCGCGGGCCAGAAGGCCGTCGTGACCCACGCCAAGAAGTCCATCGCGGGTTTCCGGGTACGGGAAGAGATGCCACTGGGCTGCAAGGTCACGCTTCGCGGCGACCGGATGTATGAGTTCTTCGACCGCCTGATCACCATCGCCCTGCCGCGCGTGCGCGACTTCCGCGGTGTGAAGGGAAGCTCGTTCGACGGCCGCGGCAACTATGCGATGGGTCTCAAGGAACAGATCGTGTTCCCCGAGATCGAATTCGACAAGGTCGATGATGTGCTGGGGATGGATATCATCATCTGCACGACCGCGCGGACGGACGCCGAGGCAAAGGCGCTTCTGAAGCATTTCAACATGCCGTTCACGTCGTAAGGGAAACCAGATATGGCAAAGAAATCCATGGTGAACCGCGAAGTGAAGCGCGCCAAGCTCGTGAAGCAGTATGCGGCACGGCGGGCAAGCCTCAAGACGGTGATCGCCGACCAGACCAAGCCGATGGAAGAGCGTTTCAAGGCGACGATGAAACTGGCGCAACTGCCGCGCAATTCGTCTGCCACACGCATCCACAATCGGTGCCAACTCACCGGGCGTCCGCACGCCTATTACCGCAAACTCAAGCTCAGCCGCATCATGCTGCGGGACCTCGCCTCGTTTGGCCAGATCCCCGGCATGGTCAAGTCGAGCTGGTAAGGGGGTCAGACCATGATGATGAACGATCCTCTCGGCGATATGCTGACGCGCATCCGCAACGCGCAGATGCGTGGCAAATCGACCGTCTCCTCGCCCGCCTCCAAGCTGCGCGCCTGGGTTCTGGATGTGCTGGCCTCGGAAGGCTACATCCGCGGCTACGAGAAGAAAGACAGCGACAATGGCCAGGGCGAACTGGTGATCGAGCTGAAATACTTCGAAGGCACGCCGGTCATCCGTGACCTCAAGCGCGTGTCCAAGCCGGGCCGCCGCGTCTACATGGCGATGAAAGACATCCCGCAGGTCCGCAACGGCCTCGGCGTCTCGATCGTCTCCACGCCCAAGGGCGTGATGTCGGACGCACATGCCCGCGCTGCCAATGTTGGCGGCGAAGTCCTTTGCACCGTGTTCTGAGGAGGGGAAGATGTCTCGTATCGGCAAAAAACCCGTCCCGCTCGTCAAGGGCGTCAGCGCCTCGGTTTCGGGGCAGACGATCGAAGTGAAGGGCCCGAAAGGCACCCGCAGCTTCACCGCGACCGACGATGTGACAATGGCCGTGGATGGCGAAACCATCACCGTCACCCCGCGCGGCACGTCCAAGCGCGCGCGGCAACAGTGGGGCATGGCCCGGTCGATGGTCGACAACCTCGTACAGGGCGTCACCACGGGCTTTCGCAAAGAGCTGGAAATCCAGGGCGTGGGCTACCGCGCCGCGATGAACGGCAACACGCTGAAGCTGTCGCTTGGCTACAGCCATGAAGTGAATTTCGAAGTGCCCGCAGGCATCACAGTCACCGCGCCAAAGCAGACCGAAATCGTGGTGGAAGGCATCGACCAGCAGCTTGTGGGCCAGGTTGCCGCCAACATCCGCGAGTGGCGCCAGCCCGAGCCCTACAAGGGCAAGGGTATCCGCTACAAAGGCGAGTTTATCTTCCGCAAGGAAGGCAAGAAGAAGTAAGGAACAGGAAAATGGCAAACACCAAAAGAGAACTGTTCCTGAAGCGCCGGCTGCGCGTGCGGAACAAGATCAAATCCATGTCGGCGGGGCGTCTGCGCCTGTCGATCCACCGGTCGTCCAAGAACATCAGCGCACAGCTGATCGACGATACGAACGGTGTCACCCTTGCCTCGGCCTCGACCCTCGAAAAGGATCTCGGGTTCTTCGGCAAGAACAATGTCGAGGCTTCGGCCAAGGTCGGCGCGACCATCGCCGAACGGGCGAAGGCAGCCGGGATCGAGACGTGCTATTTCGACCGTGGTGGTTTTCTCTTTCACGGGAAGGTCAAGGCGCTTGCCGATGCCGCCCGTGAAGCTGGCCTGAAGTTCTGAGGAGTGTGACAGATGGCAGAACGTGACAACCGCCGCGACAACCGCCGCGAAGAAAATCCCGAATTCGCCGACCGACTGGTCGCGATCAACCGGGTGTCGAAAACCGTGAAGGGCGGCAAGCGTTTCGGCTTTGCAGCGCTCGTGGTGGTCGGCGATCAGCGCGGCCGCGTTGGTTTCGGCAAGGGCAAGGCGAAAGAAGTGCCCGAGGCGATCCGCAAGGCGACCGAGCAGGCCAAGCGCCAGATGATCCGTGTGCCGCTGAAGGACAGCCGCACGCTGCACCATGACATGGAAGGGCGCCACGGCGCCGGCAAGGTCGTGATGCGCTCCGCCGTGGCGGGGACGGGGATCATCGCGGGTGGCCCGATGCGCGCCGTGTTCGAAATGCTGGGGCTGCAGGATGTGGTGGCGAAATCCATCGGCACCTCGAACCCCTACAACATGATCCGCGCCACCATCGACGGGCTGAAGCACGAAACCAGCCCCCGCATGGTTGCACAGCGTCGCGGCAAGAAGGTGGCCGAGATTCTGCGCCGCCCCGAAGACACGGCGCCCGCCGAAGCCGTGGAGGCCTGATCATGTCCGAAGGCAAGAAAACCATCGTCGTGCAGCAGGTGGCCTCCGCTGCCCGTCGCCCCGCGAAACAGACCGCGACGCTGAAGGGCCTTGGCCTGAACAAGATGCGCCGCACCCGCGAACTGGAAGATACACCCTCCGTCCGCGGCATGGTGAACTCGATCTCTCACCTTGTGCGGATCGTGGAAGAGCGCGGGTAAGTCAGGCCCGGGTGCGCCTCGAAAGCGCGCCCGACCGACGCCCGTAGGGTGCGCATTCATTGCGCACCTTTGTCATAGGCCCGCGTTTGCCCCTGCCGTCGCAGCCGGGGCACATCCGGCAAAGGAGAATGCGACATGAAACTGAATGAACTCGCCGACAATGCCGGCGCTGCCAAAAAGCAAAAGCGCGTCGCCCGTGGCCCCGGTTCGGGCAAGGGCAAGACCGCCGGGCGCGGCATCAAGGGTCAGAAGTCCCGTTCGGGTGTGGCCATCGGCGGCTATGAAGGCGGCCAGATGCCGCTTTACCGCCGTCTGCCCAAGCGCGGCTTCAACAAGCCCAACCGCATGGAATACGCCGTCGTGAACCTCGGCCTGATCGAGAAGTTCATCGCCGCAGGCAAGCTCGACGCGTCCGCCCCCATCACTGACGATATCCTCGTGGCTTCGGGCCTCACCTCGCACAAGCGTGACGGGATCCGGGTGCTCGCCAAGGGTGCGATCACCACCAAGGTCACGCTCAACGTCACCGGCGCTTCGGCCCCTGCCATCGCTGCGGTCGAGGCTGCGGGTGGCACGCTCACGGTAAAGGCAGCGGCAAGCGCTGAATGACACCCCGATTTGAGGTTGTGAGCGGTCGCATGACCGCTTACATCTGAGCCAACCCGCGCCGCCGCCCCGGAACGCCGGATCGGCGGCGCCTTCCTTATGCCCCGCGGAGACAACCAAGCATGGCATCGGCAGCGGAACAGATGGCCGCCAACCTGAGCTGGAGCGCTCTGGGCAAGGCGACAGACCTTCGGGCACGCATCTTCTTTACCATCGGTCTTCTGATCGTCTATCGCCTCGGCACCTACATCCCCGTGCCCGGCATCGACGGCACCGCCCTGCGCGAGTTCATGACGCAGCTCAACCAGGGCATCGGCGGCATGCTGAACATGTTCACCGGTGGTGCAGTCAGCCGGATGGGCATCTTCGCGCTTGGGATCATGCCCTACATTTCGGCCTCGATCATCGTGCAGCTTCTGGGCTCGATGGTTCCGAAACTTGAGCAGCTCAAGAAAGAGGGCGAACAGGGCCGCAAGAAGATCAACCAATACACCCGGTTCGGCACCGTGGTCCTTGCCACGTTTCAGGCCTACGGCATCGCCGTCAGCCTGCAGGGCGGCGATCTTGTCACAAATCCAGGCTGGTTCTTCATCGCATCCTGCGTGATCACGCTTGTCGGCGGCACGATGTTCCTGATGTGGCTGGGTGAGCAGATCACCGCGCGCGGCATCGGCAACGGCATCTCGCTCATCATCTTCGTCGGCATCGTGGCCGAGATCCCGCGCGCCATCGCACAGTTCCTGAGCCAGGGCCGCTCGGGCGCCATCTCGACCCCCGTCATCATCGGCGTGGTCGTGATGGTCGTTCTGGTGATCGGCTTTGTGGTGTTCATGGAACGCGCGCTGCGCAAGATCCACATTCAGTATCCCCGCCGCCAGGTGGGCATGAAGATCTATGACGGCGGCTCGTCGCACCTGCCGATCAAGGTGAACCCCGCGGGCGTGATCCCGGCCATCTTCGCCTCTTCGCTTTTGTTGCTGCCGGTCACGATCTCCACCTTCTCGGGGCAGGATACCGGCCCGGTCATGTCGACCATCCTTGCCTACTTCGGGCATGGCCAGCCGCTTTACCTGTTGTTCTACGCGGCGATGATCGTGTTCTTCTCGTACTTCTACACCGCCAACGTATCCTTCAAGACCGAGGATGTGGCCGACAACCTGCGCAACCAGAACGGCTTCGTGCCCGGCATCCGCCCCGGCAAGAAGACCGAAGAATATCTGCAATACGTGGTCAATCGCGTTCTTGTCCTCGGGTCGGCCTATCTGGTGGCGGTTTGCCTTCTGCCGGAATTCCTGATCCGCGAGCTGTCGATCCCGTTCTATTTCGGCGGCACCTCCGTGCTGATCGTGGTGTCGGTCACGATGGATACGATCCAGCAGATCCAGTCGCACCTTCTGGCCCACCAGTATGAGGGTCTGATCGAGCGGTCCAAACTTGGTGGCAAGAAGCGTGCGGCGTCCAAGGCGCCAACCCGGCGCTGACGGGGGCAGGTCGGATGGCCAACATCATCCTTCTGGGCCCCCCGGGTGCGGGCAAGGGCACGCAGGCCAAGCGGCTGGAAGACGCGCGCGGCATGGTGCAGTTGTCCACCGGAGACATGCTGCGCGAGGCGAAATCCTCGGGCACCGACATCGGCCGCCGCGTGGCCGAGGTTATGGCCCGCGGTGAACTGGTGACGGATGAGATCGTGATCGGCCTCATCGCCGAGAAGATCGAGGCCGGCAGCCGCGGCGGGTTCATCTTCGACGGCTTTCCCCGCACCCTGAAGCAGGCCGATGCGCTCGGTGACCTTCTGGTGGCAGAGGGGCAGGCGCTGGATGCCGTGATCGAGATGCAGGTGGATGATGCCGCCCTCGTTGCCCGCATCACGGGCCGCTACACCTGCGGCAACTGCGGCGCGGTCTTTCACGATGTCACGCATCCGACGGCGAAGCCCGGCGTCTGCGACAAATGCGGCAGCACCGATCTCAAGCGCCGCGCCGACGATACCGAAGAGGCGCTCAAGACGCGGCTGATGGAATACTACAAGAAAACCTCGCCGCTGATCGGGTATTACTACGCCAAGGGCAGCCTTTCGTCGGTCGATGGTCTGGGTGAGGTGGACGCGGTCGCCGCTGCCATTTCGAAAGTTCTTGACAAGACGTGAATCCGGCGCTCCGCGCCCTTGACGCCCCCGCGCAAACCCCTTAAGGCACACCGTCCCGCATGGGAATCGTCCCCGCGTGCCTGGCATGCCGGTTGGACGGATCGATCGGGTGGCACTTCACGCTGCCCGGGTTGTGAAAAAAGGTTCTGGCACGACGGAACCGCAACAGAGAAGGACCACACGTTTGGCACGTATTGCTGGCGTCAACATTCCGACCGCGAAACGGGTTCCGATCGCGCTCACCTACATCACCGGAATCGGCCCTGCCACGGCAGACCAGATCTGCGCCGCCGTCGGGATCGACCCCGCACGCCGCGTGAACCAGCTGTCCGATAGTGAAGTTCTGGCGATCCGCGAACATATTGACGCGAACCTGACGGTCGAGGGCGATCTGCGCCGCGAAGTCAGCATGAACATCAAGCGTCTGATGGATCTGGGCTGCTACCGTGGCCTGCGTCACCGCAAGAATCTGCCTGTGCGCGGTCAGCGCACCCACACCAACGCGCGCACCCGCAAGGGCCCCGCCAAAGCCATCGCTGGCAAGAAGAAGTAAGGGGAGCGCAGAGATATGGCACGCGATACAAAGACAGCCGCCCGGGTGAAAAAGAAAGAACGCAAGAACATCGCCGCCGGTGTGGCGCATGTGAACTCGTCGTTCAACAACACCAAGGTGCTGATTTCCGATGTACAGGGGAACGCGATCTCCTGGTCTTCGGCTGGCACGATGGGCTTCAAGGGCAGCCGCAAATCCACCCCCTATGCCGCCCAGATGGCAGCCGAGGATGCGGCCCGCAAGGCGCAGGAACACGGCGTTCGCACCATCGAGGTCGAGGTGCAGGGGCCGGGTTCGGGCCGCGAGTCCGCGCTGCGTGCGCTGGCTGCGGTGGGGCTCAACATCACGTCGATCCGCGACGTGACGCCGATGGCGCATAACGGGTGCCGCCCGCCAAAGCGCCGCCGCGTCTGATCCGGGCAAAATTATCCGGGCTGCACCCGAACGGTGCGGCCCGCTTTCGTCATTTCTGATCCTCGGGCGTTTGCTGCGTCGGGACATGGGCAGCAGGCAAGTATGGAGGCGACACGCATGATCCACAAAAACTGGCAGGAACTTATCAAGCCCGCGCAACTGGTCGTCAAGCCGGGGCCGGATGCACAGCGCACGGCGACGGTGATCGCCGAACCGCTGGAGCGTGGCTTCGGCCTCACGCTCGGCAATGCGCTGCGGCGCGTGCTGATGTCGTCGCTGCAGGGCGCGGCCATCACATCCGTCCAGATCGACAATGTGCTGCACGAGTTTTCCAGCGTTGCCGGTGTGCGTGAAGACGTGACCGACATCGTGCTGAACCTCAAGGGCGTGTCGATCAAGATGGATGTCGAAGGGCCGAAGCGCCTGTCGATTTCCGCCAAGGGCCCGGGCGTCGTGACCGCTGGCGACATTTCGGAATCGAGCGGCATCGAGATCCTGAACAAGGATCACGTGATCTGCCACCTCGACGATGGCGCCGACGTGTTCATGGAACTGACCGTGGCGCAGGGCAAGGGCTATGTCGCCGCCGACAAGAACCGCCCCGAGGATGCGCCCATCGGCCTGATCCCGATCGACGCGATCTATTCGCCGGTCAAGAAGGTCAGCTACGAAGTGCAGCCCACCCGTGAGGGGCAGGTGCTGGACTATGACAAGCTGACGTTGAAGGTGGAAACCGACGGCAGCCTGACGCCCGACGATGCCGTGGCCTATGCCGCGCGCATCCTGCAGGACCAGCTTTCGATCTTCGTCAACTTCGACGAGCCCGAATCGGCCTCCAAGCAGGAACTCGACGCAGGGCTCGAATTCAACCCGCTGCTCCTCAAGAAGGTGGACGAGCTGGAGCTTTCGGTCCGTTCGGCCAACTGCCTGAAGAACGACAACATCGTCTACATCGGCGATCTGATCCAGAAAACCGAAGCCGAGATGCTGCGCACTCCGAACTTCGGCCGCAAGTCGCTGAACGAGATCAAGGAGGTCCTCTCCACAATGGGCCTCCATCTCGGGATGGATGTCGAGGATTGGCCGCCGGAAAACATCGAGGATCTGGCCAAGCGTTTCGAAGACCAGTTCTGATCTCCTCGTAGGGTGGGTGCACCCACCCTACGGGCCCCCGGGCAATCCCGCCCCAATGAATGCCACCCGCACGCACGGGAATTGGCTGCACAAAGTATAAAGACCATAGGAGACCATCATGCGTCACGCCCGCGGCTACCGCCGCCTCAACCGCACCCACGAGCATCGCAAGGCGCTTTTCGCCAACATGGCCGGCTCGCTGATCGAGCATGAGCAGATCAAGACCACGCTGCCCAAGGCCAAGGAACTGCGCCCGATCATCGAAAAGCTGATCACGCTGGCCAAGCGCGGCGATCTGCACGCCCGCCGTCAAGCCGGGGCGCAGCTGAAGCAGGACATGCACGTCGCCCGCCTCTTCGACGTGCTCGGCCCCCGCTACAAGGAACGTGCAGGCGGCTACGTCCGCGTTCTGAAGGCCGGGTTCCGCTATGGCGACATGGCCCCGATGGCCATCATCGAATTTGTCGACCGCGATACGTCTGTCAAAGGGGCGGGCGACAAGGCCCGCGTCGAGGCGGAAGACGCCGTGGACGCCTGATCTGTTAACTCATTCTTGGTTAACAAAAAAAGCTCGCCCCCTTCCGGGCGGGCTTTTGCGTATGTGCTGCCCGGCCTTTGCGGGCTCGATTGCGCCTGTTCAGGATGCTCGTTCGGCGGCAATCGCCGCCGGTTCTCGGCAAAGCCATGATTTTAATGCCCTTCTTTGATGTTAATGGCACTCTGGTGCAGACAGGCGATGCAATTTATGGTTGACGAAGAATCATGGACCCTGACCAATTAGACATGACGATCAAGGCCGGTATGGATCTGGAACTGCATCAGCTCACGCTGATCGCCCCAGCGGGATATTTCCTTGGGTTGCATATCCGTTTCACCGCGCCCCTGATGACGTTTCAGACCTACGATCAGGCGTGGCTCGACCACTACACAGAGAACGGTTTTGTCCTGCGCGATCCCGCGACGGCCTGGGGTTTCACCCAGACCGGTTCGATCCGGTGGAGCGACGCGGGCCTGCCCGATCCCTTTGGTCTTTTCAAGGAGGCCGCGCGTTTCGGCCTTCGCCACGGGTTCACCATCGCTTGCGGGCCGATCAAATCCCGCACGATCGCCTCGCTTGCGCGGGGCGATCGGGAATTCACCGATAATGAGATCGCTCTGGCCGAGACAATCGTGCTGCGCTTGCACGATATGACCCAACCACCAGAAGAACTCACGAGGGCCCAAGTTGAGGCTCTCAGATGCATTGCAGGGGGCGACCGGCATGCCGCGGCGGCCGTCAAGCTGGGAATATCGGAAAGTGCGCTGAAGGCGAGGATTACCTCGGCGCGCATCCGACTCATGGCAAGGACGACAGCCGAGGCTATTCAGCGTGCGAAAGACTATCGTTTGATCTGAACTGACCGCCCCTTTGCAAGGTTTCGTCTTACCACCAACCCTGCAAGGAGGCACTCATGCAGACCACTACCCTCTCTTTTGCCAATCTCCACAACCACGGCGAACTTTTTGCCAACTACATGCGCGCTCGCCGCGAATTGTTCATCGTCCACAACAAGTGGGACCTGCCCGAAGCCATGGGCATGGAATATGACCAGTATGACACCCCGGCCTCGCGCTGGGTTGTCGTGCATGATGAACTCGGGCGTGTTCTGGCCGGCAACCGGCTGACGCCCACGACCACGAAATGCGGCATCTACACCTACATGATCCGCGATGCGCAACGGGGGCTTCTGGATACGATCCCGGCAAGCCTGCTCCATCAGGAGGCGCCGGTTGCCGAAAACGTCTGGGAAAGCTCGCGTCTCTTTGTCAGCCACGATGTGCCCATGGCCATGCGCCGCAAGGTTCACGCCCGGCTGGTCGAGGAACTGGGCAATGCCGCACGCCGCCTTGGCGCCACGCATTGCCTCACGCTGCTGAACGCGAACTGGCCCCGCTGGGCTGGCCGTGTGGGCGTGAAGATGGAAGCGCAGGGGCCGGTGATGCACATCGAGGGGGTCGACAACCAGGTCGTCTCGATGGACTTCACCCAGGCCCTGCACTGACGTAGCACCCAGGGGTGGGTCGCGTGTTCCGCTTGCGGCGGCGCTTCCGGAGTTCCATACCCGGAGGTGTCGCCCCAGAGGAGAAACCATGCCGTCATACCGCATTGCCGGGGCCGCGCTGGCCCTGATCCTCGCCTCCGCGCCCATGGGCGCAGAGGCGCAACTCTGGCCCCGTACGCGCGCCGAGGCGCAGCAAGGCTTTGCCCCGCTCTTGCGCGAGGCCACGCCGGCCGTCGTCAGCATCTATGCGCGCCGCATTGTCGAGGGCCGTACCAATCCCTTTGTCGATGATCCCTTCTTTCGCGATTTCTTTGGCGACATGCGCCAGGGTGCCCCGCGCGTGCAGAACGCGCTGGGGTCCGGGGTGATCCTGTCGGCCGACGGCCTTGTCGTGTCGAACTACCACGTTGTGGGCGGGGCCGACGATATCCGCATCGTGCTGAACGACCGGCGCGAATATGCCGCCACGATCCTTCTGGCGGATCAGGAAAGCGATCTTGCCGTGCTGCGCGTCGAGGGCGTGACGGGCCTTCCGGCGCTGTCGCTGGCCGACAGTGACGGCGCAGAGGTGGGCGATCTGGTGCTTGCCATCGGCAACCCCTTCGGCGTGGGCCAGACCGTGACCTCCGGCATCGTCTCGGCGCTCGGGCGCTCCACCCTCAGCCTCGGGGCCGGGCGCGGTTATTTCCTGCAGACCGATGCGTCGATCAACCCCGGCAACTCGGGTGGCGCGCTGGTGGACATGGCCGGGAACCTTCTTGGCATCAACTCGGCCATCCTGACCCGCGGCGGTGGCTCGAACGGGGTGGGCTTTGCCATCCCGTCGAACCTTGTCGCCCGCGTGCTGGCCGACGCAAAGGCGGGCAAATCGCGGTTCGATCGCCCTTGGGCGGGTCTGACGGGCCAGCCGGTCGACATGGCGATGGCCTCCGCACTGGGGCTCGACCGGCCCGAGGGCGTTCTGATTTCGGAACTTCACCCGCAAAGCCCCTTTGCCGCTGCGGGGCTTCTACCGGGTGACGTGATCCTGTCGCTCGACGACAATCCCGTCACCAGCCCGCAAGAGATGATGTATCGCCTGGCCGTTGCGGGTGCCGGGCAAACAGCGCGTGTTGGCTATGTACGCAGCGGCGCGGCCGCCACGGCAAAGGTGGCCCTCGTGCTGCCACCCGACAGCGATGCCCAACCCCTCGCCATCACCAATGACGTGGCCCTGCGCGGGTTGACGGTCGCACCCGTCGGCCCCACCGCCATCGCGGCCTATGACCTGCCGCTCAACGCGACCGGGGTCGTCGTCACGGCGGTGGCCGACCGCGCGGCGCAGTCGGGCCTCGCGCCGGGCGATGTGATCCTTGCCATCAACAGCGTCGCGGTGAACACGCCCGAAGATGTGGCGGCCGAGGCCTTCGCCCGCACCCGCACCTGGACGCTCGACATCCTGCGCAAGGGTCAGCGCGCGCGCCTGGTCTTCCGCACCTAGCCCTTTCGGGGGCGTTCCCGCTTCTCTAGGCTGGCGATGGAAGAACCGCACCCGGCGGCATCACCGCCCCAAAGGTCTGCCATGCCCGATCTGTTCGACCAACCCGGCCAACCCGCCCCCGAAGGCCCCCGCCCGCTGGCAGACCGTCTGCGCCCCCGCGCGCTGGCCGAGGTGATCGGCCAGTCCCACGTCCTTGGCCCCGACGGCCCCCTTGGCGCGATGCTGGCTGCAGGCTCGCTCAATTCGCTCATCCTCTGGGGCCCGCCCGGTGTGGGCAAGACCACCATCGCGCGGCTTCTGGCTGCCGAGACCGACCTCGCCTTCGTGCAGATCAGCGCCATCTTCACCGGCGTGCCCGACCTGCGAAAGGTGTTCGAAAGCGCGAAACTGCGCCGCACCAACGGGCAGGGCACGCTGCTTTTCGTGGACGAGATTCACCGCTTCAACAAAGCGCAGCAGGATGGCTTTCTGCCTTACATGGAGGATGGGACCATCCTTCTTGTCGGCGCCACCACCGAAAACCCCTCGTTCGAACTGAACGCAGCACTTTTGTCGCGCGCGCAGGTGATCGTCCTTGAACGGCTCACTCTTGCCGACCTTGAACGCCTCTCCCAACGCGCCGAGAAGGACCTTGGCCGCGCCCTGCCGCTCAAGGCCGAGGCGCGCGAGGCGCTTCTGGACATGGCCGATGGTGATGGCCGCGCGCTGCTCAATCTCATCGAACAGGTCGTGGCCTGGAAGCCGGGCGAGGCGATCGACCGCGCCACCCTCTCCACCCGCCTGCAACGCCGCGCCGCGAAGTATGACAAGTCCGGGGAAGAGCATTACAACCTGATATCCGCCCTGCACAAATCCGTCCGCGGTTCCGACCCGGATGCAGCGCTTTACTGGTTCGCCCGCATGCTGGAAGGCGGCGAAGACCCCCGCTTCCTCGCCCGCCGCATCACCCGCATGGCGGTCGAGGATATCGGATTGGCAGACCCGGAGGCGCAGGCGATCTGCCTGCAGGGCTGGCAGACCTACGAACGCCTGGGCAGCCCCGAAGGCGAACTGGCGCTGGCGCAGGCGGTCATCTACCTCGCCCTCGCGCCCAAATCGAACGCCGCCTACACCGCGTACAAATCCGCCCGCGCGGCGGCGCGTGACACGGGCAGCGAACCGCCCCCCCTCCACATCCGCAACGCACCGACCCGGATGATGAAGGATCTCGGGTACGGAAAGGACTATGCCTACGATCACGACGCCGAGGACGGCTTCTCCGGCCAGAACTACTTCCCCGACGGCATGAAACGCGGCGTCTATTACCTTCCGCCTGAACGCGGCCACGAACGCGAGTTGAAAAAGCGCCTCGATTACTTCGTGAAGCTGCGCGCCAAGCGCCAGGAAAGCTCCTGATCCGCTGCCAACCCGACCCGCAAATCCCGAAAGATCCGTTCAAATTGCGTTTCTTCTCTGCATGAATATCCCACGGGGGTTTCGCCATCTGTCCGACAGACCAATGGTCAGGGGGGTGTGAAACCCCGGTGGCCAGACAGAAGGCGGCAGCGCCCGACCATCCGTCTCCCCGTTGACTTCCACGCCCCCCCGGCACAGAAGGCCGCCATGATGAACCCCTTCCTTCAGGTGGCCCTTGGCGGGGCCTTGGGTGCGGTCGCGCGCTACAGCGTGAACGTGGCCACGATGCGCGCGCTTGGCCCCGGCTTCCCGCTGGCGACGATGATCGTCAATGTGGCGGGCTCGTTCCTGATGGGCGTGCTGGTGGTCGTGCTGGCCAAAACCAGCGGCACCCGCTTTGCGCCCCTCCTGATGACCGGGTTGCTTGGCGGGTTCACCACCTTCTCGGCCTTCTCGCTGGATGCCGTCGCGCTCTGGCAGCGCGGACAGGCCACGGTTGCGGCGGGCTACGTCACCGCGTCCGTCGTGCTGTCCATCGCGGCCCTCGTCCTCGGGATGGCCACAGCCAGGGGGATCTGGCCATGAGCGGCGTACAGACCCTGACCGTCACCGATGACGAAGGCGAACAGCGCCTCGACCGTTGGCTGAAGCGCCGCTTTCCGCAGATCACTCAAGGGGCGGTGGAAAAGATGTGCCGAACCGGGCAGCTTCGCGTCGACGGGGGCCGGGTGAAGGCGTCCGACCGCGTGGCCCCCGGCATGGCGATCCGCATCCCGCCCTTGCCCGACAGCCCCGCCCCCGAACGCCCGCATGACGGCAAGATCAGCGCGGCGGATGCACAGATGATCCAGGATGCCGTGGTCTTCATGGATCAGCACATGATCGTGCTGAACAAGCCCCCCGGCCTGCCGTCCCAAGGTGGCAGCGGGCAGGGTGACCGGCACGTGGACGGCCTGACGCCCGCGCTGATGTTCGGCTACAAGGAAGCGCCAAAGCTTGTCCACCGGCTCGACAAGGATACCTCCGGCCTTCTGATGCTGGCCCGAACCGACCGCGTGGCGCGTGGCCTTTCCGAGGCGCTGCGCCACCGTGCGGCGCGCAAGATTTATTGGGCCGTCGTCGCGGGCGTGCCGCATCCCCGGCAGGGGTCGGTCAAGTTCGGTCTGATGAAGGCGCCGGGCCGGGGCAGGGGGGGCGAGGGCGAAAAGATGATCGCCATTCACCCGGCCAAGATGGCCGACTACCCCGATGCCAAGCGCGCGCAGACCGATTATTTCACCCTCTGGTTCCTCGGCAACCGCCTGTCGTGGATGGCGCTCGAGCCCGTGACGGGCCGCACCCACCAGTTGCGCGCCCACATGGCCGAAATCGGCCATCCGATCCTTGGCGATGGCAGGTATGGCGGTTCCGCGCAGGAAAACGCAGGCGATGGCTGGGGCGCGGGCCTTGGCGGCGACATGTCCCGCAAGCTGCACCTCCACGCACGCCAGCTTTCCATCGAACACCCCGTGACCAAGGCGCAGATGACGTTCGTGGCGCCCTTGCCCGATCACATGGCGCGCACATGGAAGCTTCTGGACTGGAAGGAAAGCGACGTGCCCGCCGACCCGTTCGAGGCGATCCGGTGAGCGGCTGGACGGCCAAGCGCTTCTGGACCGAGGCAAGTGCTGCCGAGGTCCCGGGCGGCTGGACCGTCCGGCTGGATGACCGTCCTGTGAAAACTCCCGCCAAGGCCCCCCTGATGGTGCCCACGCGGGCGTTGGCCGCCGCGCTGGCCGACGAATGGCAGGCGCAGTCGGGCAAGATCGACCCTGGCTCGATGCCGCTGACCCGGATGGCGAACTCGGCCATCGACAAGGTGGCGCCGCAGTTCGATGCGGTTGCCGCGATGCTGGCCGGTTACGGCGGGACGGATCTTTTGTGCTACCGCGCCGACGGGCCCGTGGCGCTGGTTGCGCGGCAGGGCGCTGCCTGGGATCCGCTGCTCGCCTGGGTCGCGGGCCAGGGCGCACCGCTGACCGTCACCACCGGCGTGATCCCCGTGCCCCAACCGCCCGCCAGCCTTGCCGCCCTCCACGCGCAGGTCGCGGCCTTTACGCCCTTCGGCCTTGCCGCCCTTCACGATCTTGTGGCGATCTCGGGCTCGCTCGTCCTCGGGCTTGCTGCCACCGCGGGCCGCGTGACGCCGGAAGACGCCTTTGCGCTGTCTCGGATTGATGAAGACTGGCAGGCCGAAATCTGGGGACACGACGAAGAAGCGGTCGAATCTGCCGCGCTAAAGCGTGCGGCGCTGCTGGATGCGGGGCGATTCTACGCATTGCTGGCCTAAGAACCTTGCTCAAATTGAGGGCGGCCTTGCACAATCTTTCACCGATTGTACCCCAAGCCCCTGAACCTTCGGAAGGTTCTGCCAGAGTCCCCGTTGCACTTGACCTTTCGAACGGCTTCGGTCGAATGTATAGGCGCCATCGGGGAAATTCCCCGACAGGTTGCCCTTCGCGGGGCAATGAACAAAAACCCGACCCGACAATGGGCGGACCATCAGGAAGAGGTAACGATGAAAACAACGGCATTTTTGGCAACGATGACGGCCGCCGCAGCGCTGGCCGGCGTAGCCGGTGCAACGACCCTTGAGGACGTTAAGGCGCGCGGCGAATTGAACTGCGGCGTGACGACCGGCCTCACGGGTTTCTCGTTGCCCGACGCCAACGGCAACTGGTCGGGCTTTGACGTCGCGCTCTGCCGCGCTGTGGCTGCCGCCGTTCTCGGCGACGGCACAAAGGTCAAGTTCGTCCCCACCACCGGCCAGACACGCTTCACAGCGCTTGCATCGGGCGAAGTGGACATGCTGGCGCGTAACTCCACCTGGACGTTCTCGCGCGACAGCGACCTCAAGCTCAACTGGGCGGGCGTGAACTACTACGACGGTCAGGGCTTCATGGTCCGCAAGGACCTGGGCGTCTCGTCGGCCAAGGAACTGAATGGCGCCACCGTCTGCATCCAGACCGGCACCACGACGGAACTGAACCTGGCTGACTTCTTCAAGGCCAACAACCTGACCTACACGCCCGTTCCGGCAGAAACCAATGCGGAATCCGAGGCCCAGTACGGCACCGGCGCCTGCGACGTCTATACCACCGATGCGTCGGGCCTTGCGGCCACCCGTGCGGCGCTGACCGATCCTGAAAGCCACATCATCCTGCCCGAGATCATCTCGAAAGAGCCTCTCGGCCCGGTGGTGCGTCAGGGCGACGACCAGTGGAACGATATCGTCCGCTGGACCCTCTTCGCGCTCGTGGGCGCGGAAGAATACGGCGTGACCTCGGCCAACCTCGAAGAGATGGCCGCAAACTCGCCGAACCCGGAAGTGAAGCGCCTCCTCGGCACCGAGGGTGACCTCGGCGCGATGATGGGCCTCGATGCCGATTGGGCCAAGCGCGCAATCGCCGTCGGCGGCAACTACGGCGAAATCTTCGCCGCGACCATCGGCGAGGGCACCCCGATCGGCCTCGCGCGCGGTCTGAACGCGCAGTGGACGCAGGGTGGCCTGCAGTACGCTCCGCCCTTCCGCTGAGCAAAGACGGAAAGGGCGCGCCAGTGGCGCGCCCTTTTCCTATCGGAAGACGGGGTTAGCCTGACCCGCCACCGGATATCCGGGGCCATGAGAGCGCGAAAATGCGCCCGGGCAGGCATGATGGGGTATGACACGCGATGGCAATGATCACCGACGTGCCGAAGGATTCCTTTCGGCTGAGCATGTTGATTTACGATACCCGGTATCGGTCTTTGACGATCCAGGTGCTTGTGTTCTTTCTGGTGATGGCTGGTGCGGCGTGGCTGGTGGACAACGCCTACCGCAACCTCGGCGCGCTGGGTAAGGACTTCAACTTCAGCTTTCTCAACAATCGCGCGGGCTACGACATCCCGCAGCGGCTTGTCGAATACACCAATGACAGCACCCACGGCCGCGCGCTTCTGATCGGTCTTCTGAACACGCTGCTTGTAGCGGTGCTGGGCTGTGCCGCTGCCACGGTGCTTGGCACCTTTGTGGGCGTGCTGCGCCTTTCCAAGAACTGGCTGGTCGGGCGCCTGATGACCGTCTTTGTCGAGGTCATGCGCAACGTGCCGCTGCTTCTGTGGATCCTCCTCATCTACACCGTCCTGATCGAGGCGATGCCCGCGCCCAACGCCTACAAGCCGGGCCCCGACGGTGTGGCCGCCTGGCAGATGCAGTTCTTCCACTCCGTTGCCATCACCAACCGCTACACCGCCATTCCCGATCCGCTCTTTTCCCGCTCGCTGGGCGATATCGACATCGTCATCTTCAAGATCGGCATCGACTTTCTGCTGATCGTTGCGGTGCTGGTGGGCAGCTTCTTTGCCAATCGCGCGCTTTTGGCCAATGCAGGCAAGGTGCAAGAGGCGACAGGGGATCGCCCCGTCACATGGTGGAAATCCCTGCTGATCTGGTTCGGCCCCATTGCGGCGGTGCTGATCGCTCTGGGCTTCCACGTCGAATACCCCACGCTTCAGGGCTTCAACTTCACCGGCGGCCTCAACGTCTCGAACTCCTTCGTGGCGCTCTGGCTTGCGCTCACCCTCTACACCTCCGCCTATATCGCCGAGGCCGTGCGTGCCGGTATCCTCGCCATCTCCAAGGGCCAGTCAGAGGCTGCCTTTGCGCTGGGCCTGCGCCCCGGGCGCACGATGAACCTTGTGGTGTTGCCGCAGGCGATGCGGGTGATCGTGCCCCCGCTGATCTCGCAATACCTGAACCTCACCAAGAACTCCTCGCTTGCCATCGCCGTGGGCTATCTCGACCTGCGCGGCACGCTCGGCGGCATCACCCTCAATCAGACGGGGCGAGAGCTGGAATGCGTGCTTTTGATGATGCTCATCTATCTGGCGATCAGCCTCACGATTTCGGGCGTGATGAACATCTACAATTCGACCGTCAAGCTGAAGGAGCGCTGAGATGAGCGGGATGCACGCAGATTCTGCCGCCTTCGTCCGCGATTCCATGCTGCCGCAAAAGGCGCCCCCCGTCACCGAGGCGGGGGCGGTCAAGTGGGTTCGGGAAAACCTCTTCTCCGGCTGGTTCAACACCACGCTCACCATCCTGGGCATCCTCGCGATCTACTGGATCTTCAGCCACGCCTGGCCGTGGTTCCGCCACGGCGTCTGGGTCGCCGAAACGATTCAGGATTGCCGCCGCATCGTGACAGAACGCTGGGGCGAAGGCGCCACCGGCGCTTGCTGGGCTGTCCTGCGCGAACGCTGGACACAGTTCGTGTTCGGCTTCTACCCGAACGACCTTTACTGGCGCCCCGTCCTCGCCTTCGCGCTGCTCTTCGTGGCCATCGCACCCGTCCTCTTCAACGGCCTGCCGCGCAAGATGCTGTGGTTCACGCTGGCCTTCCCCTTCATCGCGGTATTCCTGCTCTGGGGCGGCTCGGTGTGGAGCATCCTGTCCATCATCGCGGTGTTCGGCGTGGCCTGGCTCGCCTATTCCGTGCTGACGCCCGTCAACGGCGCCCTTGGCATTGCGGGCGCCGTCGTGCTTGCGCTGGCGTACTGGGTCTTTCTGTCGGGCGCCGTCGCCGATCAGCTTCAGTCGATCATCCCACTCGGCCTCGAACCCGTCCGGTCGGACAAGTTCGGCGGCTTCGTGCTGTCCATCGTCATCGGCGTCGCCTGCATCACGCTGTCGCTGCCCTTTGGCATCGTGCTGGCGCTGGGGCGGCAGTCCGACATGTTCCTCGTGAAATATCTGTCGGTCTGCTTCATCGAATTCATCCGCGGCGTGCCGCTGATCACGCTGCTCTTCACCGCGTCGCTGCTTCTGAACTACTTCCTGCCGCCGGGCACGAACTTCGACATCATCCTGCGCGTCATCATCATGGTCACCCTCTTCGCCTCGGCCTATATCGCCGAGGTGATCCGGGGTGGCCTTGCCGCCCTGCCGCGCGGGCAGTACGAGGCGGCGAATGCGCTTGGCCTCGATTACGGCCTCGCGCAGCGGTTCATCATCCTGCCGCAGGCGCTGAAAATCTCGATCCCCGGCATCGTGTCGTCCTTCATCGGGCTCTTCAAGGATACCACCCTTGTGGTGTTCGTGGGCCTTCTCGACCCCCTGAAGGGCATCACCGATGCCGTCCGCGCCTCGACCGACTGGAAGGGGATCTACTGGGAACCCTACATCTTCGTCGGCTTCCTCTTCTTCCTCATGTGTTTCGGCATGTCGCGGTACTCGATGTACCTTGAGCGCAAGCTGAAAACCGATCACCGATAAGGAGCGCCCCCATGGCCGACACAACCACCACCGAGCGCGCGATCGACCGCAGCCACATGCAGGTGTCTGACGAGGTGGCGATCCAGATCACCGCGATGAACAAGTGGTACGGCACCTTCCACGTGCTGCGCGACATCAACATGACCGTGAACCGGGGCGAACGCATCGTCATCTGCGGCCCCTCCGGTTCGGGCAAATCCACCCTCATCCGCTGCATCAACCGGCTTGAGGAACATCAGGCGGGCCGCATCGTCGTGGACGGCACGGAGCTGACCTCCGACCTCAAGAACATCGACAAGGTCCGGTCCGAGGTCGGCATGGTGTTCCAGCACTTCAACCTGTTTCCCCACCTCACGATCCTCGAAAACTGCACCCTCGCCCCGATCTGGGTCCGCAAGACCCCGAAGAAAGAGGCGAACGAGACGGCGATGCATTACCTCGAAAAGGTCAAGATCCCCGAACAGGCCAACAAATACCCCGGTCAGCTGTCGGGCGGCCAGCAGCAGCGCGTGGCCATCGCCCGCTCGCTCTGCATGAAGCCGCGCATCATGCTTTTCGACGAACCCACCTCCGCGCTCGACCCCGAGATGATCAAGGAAGTGCTCGACACCATGATCGAGCTTGCCGAAGAGGGGATGACGATGCTGTGCGTCACGCACGAAATGGGCTTTGCCCAGGCCGTGGCGAACCGCGTGATCTTCATGGATCAGGGCCAGATCGTGGAACAGAACGAACCGAAAGAGTTCTTCAACAACCCGCAATCGGACCGCACCAAGCTTTTCCTCAGCCAGATCCTCGGGCACTGATCCGCACGGCTGCGGTCATCACCGACAGCCGCAGCCCGGCGTCGTGGAAACGGAATAGGTGCAGCACCCCGGCGCGGGCGTGCTGCCGTCGCTCAGGCAACTGACATTGGCCGTAAAGTTTAGCTTGGCGCGCAGCGTGGCCGCAGCATCCGCTCCGCCACAGCCGACAGCACTCAGCGAACCCGGCACGATGGACGACCCGGTGCCATCGGCATTCAGACAGGCGCGGTTGATCAACCGCGCCGTCACCGTGCAGGCCTCGGGCGCAGGCGTCGTCGCGCCGATCGGATTGGTCGTCCGGCACTGGCTCAAGGGGCCTTCCCTCTGCGACGTCTCTCGATTGCTGACGTCTGCCGGTTGGCTTATGCACCACGCCAGATGGTCCTCGTAGGTTGCGCTCCAGCGGCCGGCGGGTTGACCACCGAACAGACAGCCGCGTTGCTGCGCTTCGGTGGCTTGCGCGACGGCCCGGCGGGCATAGCCGTCGCAGCGCACATAAGGCTCGATCCGGGCGCAGGTGCCCAGCATCGCGATGCGTATGTCAATTTCATGCTGCGCGGCCTCCACCGACACCCCGAGGCACCACGCAAGGTGGCTGTCCAGGTTGTCCTGCCAGCGTGAACCGGTGAACCCGCAATGACCGGCCAGATTGGAAATCTGTTCCGAAACGGCAAGCATCGCATAGTTCTTGCACTGCACCGCCTGCGGATCGCCCCGGCAGACAAGCAACTCGTTCCCCCTGGCGCGCGTCTCGGCTGTCACGAACCCTGACGGCTGGCCGCGGCACCACGTGTAATGAGCGTTGGAATCGTCCTGCCATCGTGTGCTCGCAAGACGGCATCCGCGCGAGCGGGCTTCTCGAAAGGCCGCGACGGCCGATTGCGCGTATTGCCGACACACCGCATCGCTCTCGGCGGCCGCCCGCTCCGGCAGACCGACGATAACAAGTCCGGCCATCACTACCAGACGCGCCAGCACCGTTCCTGCCCGCGCCAGCCCCCCGGCGCCGGGCCATCCTGCACACCCATCCCCCACCATCGAACAGCCTCCATCAAGGAAGACGTGATCAAACTGATTCCGTGACCCCTTGGGAAGAATACCACTCGGGGTTGTTTTGACGAAGCACGATGTGCAGGCGGCATCCGGTATCGGCGTTCACCCGTCGCGCTTGGCCTCCGCCGCCGCCTTCATCCGCGCCAGCAGTTCTTCCTTGGCGGGCGTCACCCGCGTCTTCTTCGTGCTGCCCTTCGGCTTCACGTCCTTGGCTTTCTTGAGGTTGGGGTCCTGCTGGCGCGAAAGATCCTTGCTCAGCTTGGGATTGCCCGAGGCGGCGTAGTCCATGGCGTTCTAGCCCTTCGTGGTGCATGGTTCCCCGTCCAATGCCCGAAACTGCGGCCCGGCACAAGGCGCGCCCAGACCGCCAATTGTGAACGCCCGGTTAACGGGCCCCACTAACCTATTGAAATGTAACGGCGCGAAACCTGTCCCCGCGTGCGACACCTACCCCACCAACTCCCTCGGCACGATGAAATCGTCCACAGCCGCCATGCCCCAGCCCACTTCGGCCCAGGTTCCCACCGGAAACTCGGCCACCAGCGTGGCGCCCGTCGGGTACTTGGCAAAGCCCTCATGCAGCGGCGGACGCGTGACCAGCCTGTGGGCAAACTCGGCGATCCCCGGGTTGTGCCCGATCATCATCACCGCGTCGCCCGTCGCATGGCGCAGCACGGCCAGCATCACGTCGGCGCCCGCGTGGTAAAGCGCAGGCTTCAGCTCCAGCACCGGCGTGCCGGGCAGGGCAGGGGCCACCCCGCTCCACGTCTTGCGGGTCCGCTCGGCGTCCGAACAAAGCACCACATCCGGCACATACCCGCGTGAGGCAAGCCATGTGCCAAGGTCCGCCGCAGCCGCCTTGCCCCGGTCGTTCAGCGGGCGGTCGTGATCGGGGGTCAACGGATCGTCCCAGGCGGATTTCGCGTGGCGCGTCAGGATCAGGCGCTTCATCGGTGGAACTGCCCCATGTGATAGGCGGATTGTTCGGCCATCCTGTCATATCCTTGTGACACCGGGCAAGCGGCACGAACAGCACAGCCCTCGCCCATGCACCCCAACCCCGCTCGCGTGTCGAGATAGCGGTGACAGCCCGGCACATCATACCCGGCCCCGGTCAGCGCGCCGGGCGGGCAGGCGGTCAGGCAGGGCCTGCCGGCGCAGGCCTCGCAAGGGGCGGCTTGGGGCGGGGGCAGGTCCAGCGCCTCCTTCAGCGCCAGCACACCCCGGAAGCTGACCCACAGGCCCTGCCCGTCATGCACCAAAAGCCGCACCGGGCTTTCCCACACGCGCCCCGTCCGCAGCGCCCATGCGTAGAACGGATGCCACGGCGGCCCGCCGAACGGGAACAGCGCCTTCGCCCCCAGATCGCAGGCCACGCCCCCGATCACCCGCCGCGACCAGCGGTCCACAGGGTCGGTTGCGCCGTCGCCCCATTCCGGCTGTCCGGTCAAATGGGGCCAGAACCCCTGCCCGGGGCCAATCATCAGAACGGTCGCCGTGCCGCGTGGCACCCCTGCCTCGCCCGGTTCCGGTGCGAAGCCGCCCAGCACCTCCAACCGGTGCGCGGCCAGCGCGGTCGCGATCATCTGCAGCGTCATCGGCGTGTCCTCCCCGTCGTGGTGCCGCCCCGAACCTGATTCGCGGCTGCAGGTTAACCCATCACCGCGCGTTGCTGTCGGTACAGAAAACCGACGCAAAACCGACGCATGCGGGACAGATGCCAGACGCGGCATGGCGCCCGATCTTGCAGATTAACGCAGCGTTCCCGGGGGGTTGCTCTATCGCCGCACCCGCGGCTTCACGCGTGGCTCGGTCGACCGGATCTGACTGCCCGCGCCATGGTCGGTAAAGAGTTCCAGAAGGCAGGCATTGGGTGTGCGGCCATCCAGAATCGTCACCGCCCGCACCCCCTGATCCAGCGCCGCCAGTGCGGTTTCCGTCTTGGGGATCATGCCCCCCCCGATGGTGCCATCCGCGATCATCGCCCGCACCTCTTCGGGCGAGATCTGCGTCAAAAGCTCGCCCGCCGCGTTCTTCACCCCTGCCACATCCGTCAAAAGCAGCAACCGGTCGGCCTGCAACGCGCCCGCGATGGCCCCCGCCGCCGTGTCGCCATTCACGTTGAAGGTCTCGTTGTCCTCCATCCCCGTGGCCACCGGCGCCACCACAGGGATCAACCCGGCGGTGTAAAGGTCACGCAGGATTTGCACATTCATTTCAACAGGTTTGCCTACGAACCCAAGCTCAGGATCGTCGGCCACACAGACCATCAGATCGTCGTCCTTGCCCGAAATGCCAATCGCCCGCCCACCCTGATCGTTGATCGCCTGCACGATCCGCTTGTTCACAAGACCCGACAGGATCATCTCGACCACTTCCACCGTGGCCTTGTCCGTCACCCGCTTGCCGCGCACGAATTCCGACTTGATGCCCAGCTTGTGCAGCATCTCGTTGATCATGGGCCCGCCGCCGTGCACGACCACCGGGTTCAGCCCCACCTGCCGCATCAGAACGATATCGCGGGCAAACTCGGCCATCGCATCGTCATCGCCCATCGCATTGCCACCGAATTTGACCACCACGACAGCCCCGGAATACCGCTGCATATAGGGCAACGCGACGCTGAGCACACGAGCGGTAGCGATAGAATCCTCAAGGGTCATGGTCTGCTTTCTCATTGGGCGGCTCCTCGGCTTCGTGCCACAGGTAACGGCTCATGACCCCCCTGCCAAGCGGCTTGGCTTTCCTTCCCCTCGGGCGCCACATAGGATCGCGGGGAACGGAGGTGGCATATGGCAGACCAGAAGGTGATCGTGCTCACAGGGGCCAGCCGCGGGATCGGCCATGCCACGGTCAAGCGGTTCTCGGCGGAAGGATGGCGCGTGCTGACCTGCTCGCGCCAGCCCTTCGATCCGCGCTGCCCCTGGCCGGGGGGCGAGGACAACCATATCCAGATCGACCTCGCCGACCCCAACAAGACCATTGCCGCGATCGAGGTGATCAAGTCCAAGATCAACGGAAAGCTCGATGCGCTGGTCAACAACGCCGGCATCAGCCCCAAGGGTGAGGGCGGCAAGCGTCTGACAACATTGGATACTGATCTGCGCACCTGGGGGCAGGTCTTTCATGTGAACTTCTTTGCCTCCGTCATTCTGGCGCGGGGCTTGCAGGCCGAACTCGTGGCCGCCAAGGGCGCCGTGGTCAACGTGACCTCCATTGCGGGGGTGCGCGTCCACCCCTTTGCGGGTGCCGCCTATGCCACGTCCAAGGCCGCGCTGGCGGCGCTGACGCGCGAGATGGCGCATGATTTCGGCCCCCTTGGTGTCCGCGTCAATGCCATCGCGCCCGGTGAGGTGGAAACCGCGATCCTGTCGCCCGGCACTGACAAGATTGTCGAGCAGCTGCCGCTGCGCCGCCTTGGTCAGCCGGGCGAGGTGGCCGATGCCATCTGGTTTCTCTGTTCGCCGCAATCGTCCTACATTTCCGGCACCGAGATCGAGGTCAACGGCGCACAGCACGTCTGACCCGCCGCGCGCCCCCTGTTCTTCTCTGACCAAATATCCTCCGGGGGGCCGGGGGTGGAAAACCCCCGGGTGCCGGGGCAGGCTCTGCGCCCAAAGCCCAACCCTTCACGGACCTTGCAATGCGCGACGACGACCAAGAGATTCACCCCCTTTTCCACGGTGCCCCCGTCACCCCCGCCTTTGCCAATCTGCGCAAACGGCTGGTGCAGGATATGCGCACGGCGGTCGAGACTTACGCCATGGTCCGTCCCGGCGACCGATGGCTGGTCTGCCTGTCGGGCGGGAAAGACAGCTACACGTTGCTTGCCATCCTGCACGAACTGCAATGGCGCGGCCTCCTTCCGGTCGAGATTCTGGCCTGCAACCTCGATCAGGGCCAGCCCGGGTTTCCCGCAACGGTGCTGCCGGATTTTCTGGCCCGGATGGGTGTGCCCCACCGCATCGACTACCGCGATACCTATTCCGTTGTCGTCTCCAAGGTGCCGGTGGGGCGCACCTATTGCAGCCTTTGCTCGCGTTTGCGGCGCGGCAATCTCTACCGCATCGCGCGGGAAGAGGGCTGTGCCGCCGTGGTGCTGGGCCATCACCGCGACGACATGCTCGAGACGTTCTTTCTGAACCTTTTTCACGGTGGCAGGCTGGCGGCGATGGCGCCGAAAGTGCTGAACGAGGACGGCGATCTGATGGTGCTGCGCCCGCTTGCCCTCGTGGCCGAGGCCGATTGCGCCGCGTTTGCCGCAGCGATGGCCTATCCGATCATACCTTGCGATCTTTGCGGCAGTCAGGAGGGGCTGCAACGGGTGCAGGTCAAGCGGCTTCTGGACGGCTGGGAAGCCTGCCATCCGGGGCGGCGGCAGGTGATGGCGCGGGCGCTTGCCCATGTGCAGCCCGGCCATCTTTGCGATCCTGCGCTGTTCGATTTCGCGGCGCTCGCCCCGGGTGGGCCTTTGGCAATTGAGGAAAATCTGCCGCATCTTGATCTTGGCGATTAACAAAGCCGACAGCCCGATTCCCTATTGTCGTCTTTCGGGGCGGCCGGTCCGCCCGGATCGGGCGAAGGGGTGGCATTCATGTGGGATGTGTCGCGCATTGCGGGGGCGGTCTTGGCGCTTGGGGGCTGGCTCCGCCGGCCCGAGTTGATGGTGTTTCTGCCCGCCGTCACGCTGGCGGCCTTCTGGCTTGGCGGCGAACGCGCGCTGATCCTTGCGGCGCTCGGCATTCCAATGACGTTCGTGCTGGCCGGAGCATTCCGTTTTCAGGACCTCGCACCCGCCCCCTTGCCGGACGGTCTGGGCGGTCTTGCCTTGCGGCCGCAGATCATCGCGGTAATGGATGCCGCGTTGCGCGACGCGCCCGCCACCGGGCGCACAACGGCCTGCCTTGTCGTGCAGTTTGACGATGCCGAACGCCTGCTCGACCGACACGGGCGCGCGGCGCAGACAGAGGTGCTGGCCCGCAGTGCCGAACGCATCTGCGCGGCATTGCGTCAGGGCGATACGGTGGCGCGACTGGAAGGCGGCGGCTTTGCCGTCGCGCTGGGCCCGGTGCGTCGGCTCGATCTGGAAACCATGGTGCAACTGGCGGCCCGGCTGCAGGCTGCTTTGGCGCCGCCGATCAGCCTGGATGCCGCGCGGCTTTACGTGACGTGTTCGATCGGGTTCTGCCTTGGTGCCCGCGCGCCGGTGCCGCAGGGAAAGGCGCTGCTCGACGCCGCTCAGGTTGCGGCGGATGAGGCGCTGCGCAACGGCCCCGGTGCCATCCGCGCCTTCGCCCCCGAAATGGCGCGCAAGCGCGCGGACCGCGATGCCTTTCGCAGCGTGCTCGAGGTGGCGTTGGACGAGGGGCAGATCCGCCCGCACTTCCAGCCTCAGGTGTCCACCGATACCGGCGCGATCACCGGGTTTGAGGCGCTGGCCCGCTGGTACCACCCCGAGCGCGGCATCGTTGCCCCCGCCGAATTCCTGCCCGCCATCGAAGAGGCAGGCCTTGGCGAACGACTGGGCGAGGTGATTCTCTATCAGGCGCTGACCGCCCTTGTCCGGTGGGACAAGGCAGGCCTTGACGTGCCGACCGTGGGACTGAACTTCTCGGCCGGTGAACTGCGCAATCCGCGGCTGGCCGAAAAGCTGAAATGGGAACTGGACCGGTTTGATCTGCATCCCCGGCGGCTGTCGGTCGAGATCCTGGAAACCGTGGTGGCGGAAACCGACAATGACGTTGTCGTACGCAACATCGAACATCTGGCCAAACTTGGCTGCGGTGTGGATCTGGATGATTTCGGCACCGGCCACGCCTCGATCACCAACATCCGCCGCTTTGCCGTGCGCCGGATCAAGATCGACCGCAGTTTCGTGACCAAGGTGGACGAAGACCGCGAGCAGCAAAAGTTCGTCTCGGCCGTGCTGTCGCTGGCTGAACGGCTGGGCCTCGACACGCTGGCCGAAGGGGTGGAAACGCCGGGCGAACACGCAATGCTGGCGCAGCTTGGCTGCGCGCATGTACAGGGCTTCGGCATCGCGCGTCCAATGCCCTACGAAGACACCGAAAACTGGCTGCGCAGCTACCGCGAGCGTGTGGGCACCACCCCGAAACTGGGCAAGCGCGTCCGATAGGCGTGGTGGCAGGTGCGCAAGGCCGGCAGGTGCGTCGCGAACCCTTGCCTGATTGGGAAAGGTCGGTCCAGGGCCAGCCGCGGTGTCTGGCAAAAGCAGGGCATGGATGGCCGCGCGAACCCCAAACCCTGCGCATCGGGGCCTGTCTCCACCCGTCCGCCCCGGTGTCCGACATTCGCAGATCACTGCATTGCGTCCTTCCGTCCTTGCGTTCCGGCACTGCCGGGGGGGATTCCCCTTGACCTTTCGCCCCCCCTGTCGTTGAAGCACCGCTGACCGAGAACAGGAACGGTGGCTGCCGGATATGGACGATCAGAACAAGAACCTCATTCTTGCGACGGCGCTAAGTTTCCTTGTGATCCTTGTGTGGTTCGTGCTGTTCCCGCCGCCCACGCCTGTGGTGGACCCGAACGCGCCGCCCGCCGCCTCTGCCCCCGCGACCACGGCGGCAACGCCCGCGCCGGTCATTGCAGGCGCCGATGCGCCCGCCGCGCCTGAGGCCGCCCCAGCCGCACCCCGGCTTGCCATCGACACCGAGCGGCTGAAGGGCTCGATCTCGCTGCAGGGCGGGCGGATCGACGATCTGTCGCTGAACACCTACCGCGAGACGCTGGACCCGAACTCCGACATCGTCCACCTGCTGACCCCCGTCGGCCAGCCCAATGCCTATTATGCGCTGTATGGCTGGGCACCCGCGGGCGCGCTGGGATTTGAGGATGTGCCGGGCGCCAACACCCGGTGGGAGGCTGCGGCCGGCCAGACGTTGAAGACAGGCGCGCCCGTCACCCTGACGTGGGACAACGGCAAGGGCCTGACCTTCACCCGCACCATAGCCGTGGATGATCACTACCTCTTCACCGTGGTCGACACGGTCACCAACGCTACTGGTGCCGCGATCAGCCTGCAGCCCTACGGGATCGTCGCGCGCCACGGCAAACCCGCAGGCTTGCAGAACTTCTTTGTGCTGCACGAAGGCATCGTTGCCCGCGTGGACGGGCAACTGGAAGAAGTGAAGTACAAGGCCATCGCCGATCTGCCTGCCGTCGCCCGCGAAGGCGCGCTGGCCGAGGTGCGTGAGGCAAAGACGGACGGCTGGATCGGCTTTACCGACCATTTCTGGATGACGACGCTGATCCCCGAACAGGATGCGCCGCACACCAGCGTGATCAAATACACCCCTCAGTCCGACATATATCAGGCCGAGGTGCGCCAGCCCCTGATAAGCGTCGCGCCCGGCGCGACAGGCACCTCGACCCAGCGCCTTTTTGCCGGTGCCAAGGAATGGGCCACGATCCGCGCCTACCAGAAGGATGCGGGCATCCCCGGTTTCGTCGATTCGATCGACTGGGGGTGGTTCTACTTCCTGACCAAGCCGATCTTCGCCGTGCTGCACTGGCTGAACGCCCTGATCGGCAACATGGGCCTTGCGATCATCGCGCTGACCTTCGTGCTGAAGCTGATCGTGCTGCCGCTCGCCTATAAATCCTACGTCTCGATGGCGCGGATGAAGGAACTGCAGCCCGAGATGGAGGCGCTGAAAGAGCGTGTGGGCGACGACAAGGCGCGCATGCAGAAGGAAATGATGCAGCTTTACAAGGACAAGAAGGTGAACCCTGCGGCAGGGTGCCTTCCGATCCTGATCCAGATCCCCATCTTCTTTTCGCTCTACAAGGTGATCTTCGTCACGATCGAGCTGCGCCATGCGCCGTTCTTTGGCTGGCTGCGCGACCTGTCGGCACCCGACCCGTCGACGCTTTACAACCTTTTCGGTCTTCTGCCCTGGGGTGCGCCCGCGCCGCATTCGCTTTTGGCCACGCTCTTTATCGGTGTGCTGCCGATCCTTCTGGGCATCACGATGTGGCTGCAGCAAAAGCTGAACCCCACCCCGACAGATGCGACGCAAGCAGCGGTCTTTGCCTGGATGCCCTGGATCTTCATGTTCATGCTCGGCAGTTTCGCCTCGGGTCTGGTGGTGTACTGGATCACCAACAACATCATCACCTTCAGCCAGCAGTACCTGATCATGAAGAGCCACGGGCACACGCCCGACATCTTTGGCAACATCAAGTCTAGCTTCCGCAAAAAGCCGAAACCCGCCGCGCCGCCGCCCAAGGGGCCGGGCAAAAAGCCCCAGCCCAAGAAATGATCGGGCAGGTCGCGCATCTCTGCCGCCATCCGATCAAATCGGTCGGCTATGAGGAGGTGGAGCGGGTGGCGCTGACCGTGGGCAAGGCGTTTCCGTTCGATCGGGAATGGGCGATCGCGCATGAAGCGGCAAGCTTTGAAGGCGCGCCCGATGGCTGGCAGCCCAAGCGCAACTTTCTGCGTGGCGTGGCGGCAGAGGGGCTGATGGCAGTATCGTGCACAGCCGATCCGGCTGCGCGGTCTTTGGTGCTGCGCCAGCCTGTGTTGGGCGAAATCCGCGTTGCGCCGGACGATCCGGCAGACAGCACGCGCCTGATCGACTGGCTTTTGCCCCTCTGGCCCGACAGCCGCCCTGCACCGTCGCGCGTGGTGCGTGCGCCCGGGCAGGCGATGACGGATGTGCCAGAGGCTTGGGTGGCGGTGCTGAATCTTGCTTCCAACCGGGCGCTGGGGCAACGCCTTGGTCAGGCGCTGTCGATCCACCGGTGGCGCGGCAACATCTGGCTTGACGGGTTGGCCCCGTGGGAGGAGTTCGGCCTGATCGGCCGCCGCCTGCACGTGGGCGGTGCAGTGCTGGAGGTGATGGTGCGTATCACCCGTTGCCAGGCGACCATGGCCAACCCGGACACCGGGCGGCGGGATGCCGATACGCTGGGGGCGCTGAACGACGGCTACGGGCATCAGGATTTTGGCGTCTATGCCCGGGTGGTTGACGGCGGTGACGTGGCGCGTGGCGACGGGGTGGAGATGGCATGAGCCTTCCGTTCCCCGAAGCACCCGAGCCCGAATGGGACGCCAGTGAAGCCGGGCGGCTTCTTTTCGCGGGACCGGTGGAGTTCGTGAAGGGCGTGGTTGCAATGCCCGGTCTGCCACCGGCCGACCGGGTGGAGGCGTGTTTCGCTGGGCGCTCGAACGTGGGGAAATCAAGCCTCATCAACGCGCTGACGGGCCGCAAGAACCTTGCGCGGGCGTCGAATACCCCGGGGCGGACGCAAGAGATCAACTTTTTTGCGCTGGGCGACACCCGCTACATGGTGGACTTGCCCGGCTATGGCTATGCCGAGGCGCCTGTGAAGGTAGTGGCGCAGTGGCAGGCGCTCTTGCGCGCTTATCTGGCGGGGCGGCAGACGCTGCGCCGGGCGTTCGTGCTGATCGACATGCGTCACGGGGTGAAGGCGGTGGATGAAGAGATTCTGACCCTTCTTGACCGCTCTGCCGTCACCTTTCAGACCGTGTTGACCAAGGCCGACAAAGTGAACCATGAGACGCGCGCAGCGACGCTGGCGCAAGTGCGCGGCGCGCTTGCCAAACATCCCGCAGCGTTTCCAGAGATTGTCGTGACCAGTGCCGAGAAGGGCGAGGGGATTGCCACGCTCCGCGCCATCGTGGCGGGGCTTGCGTGACGGAAGGGTAGGGTGGGTGCACC
>JBBSBE010000034.1:0-33184 GCA_038251625.1 Rhodobacterales bacterium | reverse complement strand
GGCACGCCGTGGGTGGTGAACTGGACGCCTTCGAAGGCATCGCGCAGGCGCTTTTCGATCAGGCCGATGGCGAGGTGGGTGACGTCGATGCCGATCCATTGCCGCCCGAGTTTCTGCGCCGCATGGACGGTGGTGCCGCAGCCGCAGAAGGGATCGAGCACCACGTCGCCGGGGTTGGAGGAGGCGTTGAGGATGCGTTCGAGGAGGGCCACGGGTTTCTGGGTGGGGTAGCCGAGGCGTTCTTCGCCAATATTATGAACCGGCTTGATGTCAGTAATCATATCTTGAATCGGCATTCCAGTGAGCTCCTCAAGGTATTTTTTCCTTTGTGGAACTCCTCCTTCTTTTTGGGGCCAATGGATTTTCCCCTGTGAATCAAGTGCATCAAGCTGATCTGCGGGCACAGCCCAGTGGCGGCCTTTTGCAGACACGTCGATACCTCGCCAAGGAAGGCCCGATGCACCGTTTCTCACACCAGCACCGGTCAAATCAGCCCGTCGCCAGCGCCTTCCGTCAGGATCTTGGTGGGTGAAAAAAGCATTCAGGTAAATGTCATCATAATCTTGAGTCACCTTGTTCCAGAGGAAGTTCTCAGACTTCGATGCAAACAGGATCGTATCGTGGACAGGACCCCACCTCTTGGCACTTGAGTGAGCACTTGTCCTTTTCCACACAACCTCGTTTCTGAAGTTTGCCGCTCCAAACACCGCATCCAGCAAGATCTTCAGATAGTGGCTCGCCGTCGGGTCGCAGTGCAGATAGAGCGATCCCGTGGGTTTCAGGACCCGGTGCAACTCGATCAGCCGCACCGCCATCATGGCGAGATAGGCCATCATGTCGTTGTCGCCGAGGAAGGACCGCATCGCGCGCAGCATCGTGGCCGCCGCCGCATTTCCCCCGCGCATCACGTCGCCGAAGGCGGCCTCGGCGCTGTCGTTCCAGTGCCAGGTATCATCGAAAGCCTCGATCTGTGCGGCGGAGTCTGATCCGCCCGCGCCCTTGAACAGCACGTTGTAGCTGGCGTTCGAGTTGAAGGGCGGGTCGAGGTAGATCAGGTCCACGCTGGCATC
The DNA here is from genome assembly GCA_038251625.1 of Rhodobacterales bacterium. Classification (GTDB taxonomy): domain Bacteria; phylum Pseudomonadota; class Alphaproteobacteria; order Rhodobacterales; family Rhodobacteraceae; genus JBBQXK01. The sequence goes on along the minus strand of JBBSBE010000034.1, from coordinate 32,114 downwards.
GCCGATACTGTCGCGCAGCACCGAAAGGTTATCGCCGTAGTAGAGATGATTCATCCGCCCGTCCCCCTGCCCGCCATGCTTCGCCGGGCATGGTTGCGGCAAGGTTAACAAGGGTCGGGGGCGGTTGGCCAGCGGGGGCGTGCTTGGTGCTGTCCGCTGGGCGGCATTCGCGGTAGCTTGGGGAAAACGGCGGGGGCGTGGCGATGCAGGTGCGGCGGGGTGTGATGGGGCTGGTGGGCGCGCTGGCGGGCTGGTGCCTGTACGCGCTGGGCGAGGTATGGGCCGGGGGCCTGTTGCCCGAGCGGGCGGCGCTGGGCCTGAGCGTCTTTGGCGCGGTGTTCTTTGGCGGATGGCTGGCGATGGCGGGGCCGCTGCGGCTGATGCGGGCGGGCGTTGGCGCGGCGGCGCTTGGCGTGGTGGTGACGGGGCTGGTGCTGGCCGCGTCCTTGCGGTTCGACGCGGCGACAGGGATCCTTGAGATGCCCGACATGGTGCTGGCCATGGTGATCCTGGCCACGTTGCCCCTGCCGTTCTGGATCACGGGCGCGCATGTGGGGCAGGCGCATGGGGGACGGGCGCAGTGGGGATGGGCGCAGTGGGGATGGGCGCATTATCCCACGCTTTTCGCGGAAAGCTGGGGGATCGTGGTGCGGTTCGGCGCGGCGGCGGTGTTTACCGCCTGCGTCTGGGCGGTGGTGTGGCTGTCGGATGCGCTGCTGGCGCTGGTCGGGATCGCGGTGATCGGTGATTTTCTGGCGGTGGGGGCCGTGCCTGCGGTGCTGACGGGGGCCGCGTTCGGGCTTGCGCTGGGGGTGGTGAGCGAGCTTTCCGACTATGTGTCGCCGTACCTTTTGCTGCGGCTGTTGCGGTTGTTGCTGCCGGTGGTGCTGGCGGTGATGGCGGTGTTTCTGGTGGCGCTGTCACTGGGCGGGATGGGGCGGCTGCTGGGGGGGCTCAGCGTGGCGGGGACGTTGCTGGCGATGGCGCTGGTGGCGGTGGCGCTGGTGTCGGCGGCGGTGGACGGGCGGGATGGCACGGCGGCGCAGGGCACGCTGGCGCGGCTGGCGCGGGTTCTGGCGGTGCTGGTGGTGGTGCCGGGTGCGCTGGCGGTCTGGGCGATCTGGCTGCGCGTCGGTGATGCAGGGTGGAGCCCGGCGCGGCTGGCGGCGGCGGCGGCGGCATGTGTGGCGCTGGGGTATGGTGCGCTGTATCTGGCGGCGGCGGTGGCCGGTGGCGGCTGGATGGCGCGGGTGCGGCGCGCGAATGTGGCGATGGCGCTGGGGGTGATGGCGCTTGCAGCGCTCTGGCTGACGCCGGTGCTGAACGCCGAACGGGTGGCGGCGCGCGACATGGTGGCGCGCTATGCGGCGGGGCGCATCCCGCTGGCCCGGCTGGATCTGGAGGCGCTGGACCGCTGGGGGCGGGCCGGTGCGGCCGCGCGCGCGCAGTTGGAGGTGATGGCCGCCGCGCCGGGGCAGGAGGGGCTTGCAGCACGGCTGGCGGTTGGCGCGGCGGGCGGGCCTGCGGCGACGCGCGCGGGGCTGGCGGCCCTGATGCCGGTCAGCCCGGCGGGGGCGGATGCGGGCCCCGTGATCGCGGCGCTGGAGCCGTGGGTGCTGGCCGACTGGCAGGCCGCCTGCGCACGGCGGCTGGAGGATGGGGCGCCCGCCTGCGTGCTGGTCCTGGCCGATTTCTGGCCCGACACGCCCGGTGATGAGGCGGTGGCGCTGTTCCTGACGCCCGAAGGCTGGCTGCGCAGTGAGGCGCGGGTGATCGGCCCCGAAGGTGTGTGGCAGGCGCGGCCCGCGATGATGACGGGCGAGGGCGTGGTGCAGGGGCCGCAGGCCGAGGCCGCGCTGCGGGCGTTGCAATCGGGGCCGCCGGGGCTGTTGCCGGTGGTGCAGAATGCCTTGCGCCTTGGGCCCCTGAGGCTCATCATCCAGCCCTGACGGGTGTTGGCAGATTGTTAACGCAGCACCCTTAGGCTTGTGCGGGAATCGAGGGGATAGCGGGCCATGCACGGGCTGATCAATCGGGCGATCCAGTGTTTCGTGCGCGATACCTATGGGCCATCTGTCTGGAAGGCGGTGGCACAATCGGCCTGTCTGCCGCACAGCAATTTCGAGCCGATGCTGCTGTACCCGCTGGAGCAGACCGAGGCCGCGATCGCCGCCACCGTGCGCGTGCTGGACCGCCCCCGCGATTCGGTGCTGGAGGATATGGGGACGTATCTGGTGTCGCATCCCAATGTGCAGGCGCTGCGGCGGCTGCTGCGCTTTGGCGGCGTGGGCTTCACCGATTTCCTGCAATCGCTGGAAGATTTGCGGGGCAGGGGGCGGCTGGCGCTGCCCGATCTGGAATTGCCGGTGCTTGTTCTGGTCGAACATGCGCCCGACCGCTACACCCTGACGGTGCGGGCGCCGGTGGCGGGGGCGGGGCATGTGATGCTGGGCCTTTTGCGCGCGATGGCCGATGACTACGGTGCGCTGGTGACGTTGGACTATCTGGGGTCCAAGGCGGGGGATGAAGAGATCGCGGTTCACCTTCTGGACATGCGGTTCAGCAGCGGGCGGCCGTTCGAGCTGGTCGCGCCGGGGGGATAGGCGATGCTGGGTGGCGATCTGTCCAGATTTACCCAGATTGCGGGCGGCATGGCCCTAGGTCCGGCTGCGCTGAACCGGCTGATGCCAATGCATCTGGCCCTGGATGCCGAAGGCATAGTGCGCACCGCGGGGCCCACGCTCTGCAAGGTGTTTCGGGCGCCGATGCTGGCCGGGCAGACGTTCTTTTCGCTGTTCGACGTGCGCCGTCCGCTTGGCGTGTGTACGGTGCTTGACCTGCGGCGGCGGGCGGGGGACCGGCTGTCGCTGGTGCAGCGTGGCGGCACGGGGCAGGTCTTTCGCGGGATCGCGCTGCCGATGGCGCATGGTGAGGGGCTGGTGCTGAACCTGTCGTTCGGGATCGGCGTTTTCGATGCGGTGCGCGACCACGCGCTGACGGACGCAGACTTTGCCACGACCGATCTTGCGGTCGAGCTTCTTTACCTCATGGAAGCGAAATCGGCGATCATGGAAGAGTTGCGCGAGTTGAACCTGCGGCTGGAGGCGGCGCGGCAGGAGGCAGAGGCGCAGGCGCAGACCGATACGCTGACAGGGCTGCGCAACCGCCGGGCGCTTGATGCCTCGATGGGCGAAGTGTTGGCCAATGGCACGGCCTTCGGGTTGATGCATATCGACCTTGATTACTTCAAGGCGGTCAATGACACGCTGGGCCACGCGGCGGGCGATCAGGTTTTGCGCGAGGTGGCACGGAAGCTGTGCGAAGAGACGCGTCAGGGCGATACGGTGGCGCGACTGGGGGGCGACGAGTTCGTGATCGTCTTTCCCGGTCTGGTGGAGCGCGCCAGATTGGCGACCATCGCCGACCGGATCGTCGCGCGGCTGAGCGAGCCGATCGGGTTTCAGGGCCACGACTGCCGGATATCGGCCAGCATCGGGATCGCGATATCGTCGATGTACGACCGCCCCACGCCGGGACAGTTGCTGAACGATGCCGACGAGGCGCTTTACGCGTCAAAGAATGCGGGCAGGGGGATGGCGCTTTTTCACGGCTCTGTCCCGTCCGGCGTGCGCATGGACGGCTAGGTCAGGACCCCGCCGGCGGCCGGGCCGCAGGATCCGCCTTTCCCCAAGGCGCAGGCAAGCTCGATCCGCCGTGCAGGCATCGGCGGGCCTGTCAGCAGATCGTGCAGAAGATCCAGCGCCGCAGCGCCGATATCGGCCATGGGCATGCGCATCGCGGTCAGCGGCGGGGTCTGGAAGGCGCCTTGGGGCAAGCCATCCATGCCCATCACGCTGATGTCGCCGGGCACGTTGATCCCGGCTGCGGCCAGCGCCTGCAAAGCCCCGAAGGCGAGGCTGTCACCTGCGGCAAGGATCGCGGTGAAATCGCGGGCTTGGGCAAGGCGGGCGGCGACAGCCTCGGCGGCCAAGGCGGGCAGCCAGTCGGCCACCTCGACCACCAGCGACGGATCGGCGGCATCGCCCATCCTGTCACGCCAGCCTTCGCGGCGCCGCTCGATCGTGCGGCGACCGGGCCGCATCAGGAAGAGGATGCGGCGGTGCCCAAGGCGCATGAGGTGGTCGGTTGCCCGGGCCGCCGCCGCACGGTTGCAGGGCGCGACGGACGAGTGCTGCATCATCGGATCGTCGCCGTTCACCAGAACGATGGGTTTGGCAAATCCCCGCGTGGGGGCCAGCATCGCGGCATCGTCAAGCGTCAGGAACAAAAGCCCCGCCACGGCGGGATCGGCGGCGGCTTCGGCGAGGGCCAGCGCCTCATCCTCGGGCGTGGCGACGGCGCGGGTCACAAGTTCGGCCCGCAGTGCACGGGCGCGGGTGGCAAGCCCTTCCATCACGCCATGGGTGAACTGGCTGCGCGAGAAATCGAGCATCGCGGCGGCGCTGGCCAGCACCATCACCTTGCGATCCGCGAGCGAGGGCGGGGCCGCATAGCGCAGGCCCTGCGCCGCCTCGCGGATGCTTGCCTCAAGCTCTGCCCGCACGCCGCCTGCGCCAGAGAGCGCGCGCGAGACGGTGGCGATGGAGACCCCGCAGGTGCTGGCGATATCGGCGAGGCGGATCTTGCGGCTGGGTTTGCCGCGTTTGCCGGTGACTTGCATGCGGGCGCCTTGGTTCGATCCGCTGAAGGTGCAAAAAATTTTCTGATTGTGCAAATCTTTTCAGCGCGCTTCTCTCACCGCAGGAGGAGAATCCATGCGCCCGGCACCTGCCCGATTGCGCGGCGGCCTTGACCGGCTGGTTGCGGGCCTTCAGGGGCTGTCGCACGACGGCCGCTTTGACGAGCCCAATCTGGATGGCACGGCGGGCGATTACATCAGCTTTGAGGTCTGGGAATGGCCGCAGGGCGTGGGGCTTTACGGGTTGGTGCAGCTTTGGCGCCGGAACCGCGATCCGGCCTTGCTGGCGCTGATCGAGGGCTGGTACGCGCGCAGGCTGGCCGAGGGGCTGCCGCCCCTGAACATCAACACCACCGGGCCGATGCTGGCGCTGTCGGTCCTGTGGGCCGAGACGCGCGATCCGCGCTGGGAAGCGGCGCTTGACGGCTGGGCAACCCGCGTGATGGAAGAGGCGCCGCGCACGGCGGAGGGCGGGTTTCAGCACGATGTGAGCGACCGCGTGAACCCCGGCGAGCTGTGGGACGATACGTTGTTCATGTGCGCCCTCTTCCTTGCCAGCTACGGGCAGGTGGCGGGGCGGCGCGCGCTGGTGGATGAGGCGCTGCGGCAGTTTCTGATCCATGCGCGGTACCTGACCGATCCCACGACCGGCCTTTGGTTTCATGGCTGGACGTTTCAGGGCCGCCACAACTTTGCCCGGGCGCGGTGGGCGCGGGGGAATGCCTGGGTGACGGCCTGCATTCTGGATCTGTTCGAACTGTGCGAGGTGCCCGCCGCGGTGCGGATGTATCTGGAGGGCGTTCTGGCCGCACAGGTCGAGGCGCTGCTGCCGTTGCAGACGGTGGCGGGGGGGTGGCGGACGCTTCTGGACGATCCTTTATCTTACGCGGAAACCTCGGCCACCGCCGGTTTCGCCTATGGCCTGTTGAAGGCCGCGCGGCAGGGGATCGGGCGCCCGGCATGGGCGGATGCGGGCTGGCGCGGGGTGGGGTTCGTGCTGGACCGGATCGACGATGGCGGCACTGTGCAGGGCGTCAGCTACGGCACGCGGATGGGACACGATCTGCAATTTTACCGCGACATACCGATCCAGCCCACGGCCTATGGTCAGGCGCTGGCGATCCTGTGTCTGGTCGAGGCGGAAGGGCAGAGGGAAGGGGCGATCTGATGGACATCCGCTATGGCGGCAATCCGGGCGACTATCCGGGCTATGACACCGCGCGGCTGCGCGCGGAGTTCATGGTGGAGGGCAGCTTTGCCCCCGGCGAGGCGCGGTTCACCTATACCCATGTGGACCGGATGATCCTTGGCGGGATCGTGCCCACCGGCCGCGCCCTGGGGTTCGGTGCGGGCGATGATGTGGGCACGCCGCATTTCTTTGACGCGCGCGAGGCGGGGATCGCGAACCTTGGCGGGCCGGGGGCGATCACGGTGGACGGGGTGCGCTTTTCGGTGGGGAACCGCGATATCCTTTATGTCGGGAGGGGTGCGCGCGAGGTTCTGTGCGAAAGCGACGATGCGGGCCATCCGGCGTGGTTCTACCTGAATTCGGTGCCTGCAGGGGCCGATCATCCGCACAGGCTGATCCCGAAGGCAGAGGCGAAGGTGCTGACCATGGGCGACCCTGCACGCGCCAACGTGCGCAGCCTGGCCATTTATATCCACCCCGAGGTGGCGCCGTCGTGCCTTCTTCTGATGGGCATAACCGATCCCGCGCCGGGATCGGTGTGGAACACGATGCCGCCCCATCTGCACGAGCGGCGGATGGAGGCGTATTGCTACTTTGACCTGTCGCCCGACGACCGCGTGATCCACCTGATGGGGCGGCCCGAGGAAACCCGCAGCCTGATCGTGGCCAGTGGTGACATGGTGCTGTCGCCCGCGTGGTCTATCCACATGGGGGCGGGGACGGGGCTCTATGCGTTTGTCTGGGGGATGACGGGTGAGAATCAGGCCTATACCGATGTCGCCCCCGTGCCCGTGGCTGCGCTGAGATGAACCTGCTGTCGCATCCCCTGACGCCCGGCACGGCCATCGGATACTGGCAGATCGGCGCCATGGCGGAGGCGCGCTATGACGTGCCCGACCAGCCGATGAAGGGCGAGATGGACCCCTTCTTCTTTCTGACGAAGGACAAGAACTTCATCCCCCACGAATACCCCTGCCGCACGATCTTTGCGGCGGAGCGGCGGGAGAAGCGGCCCGTGGTGGCGGGGGCTTTCGCGGCAAAGAGGGTGTGGCTGCCGTTCGGATCGCCACGGCTCGACCTTTCGGGCTTCTGGTTCCGGGCGACGCATCTGGCCACGTGGGCGGCCTGCACGATCAGGGGGGAGGCGGGCCGCGCGCGGCTGGCCTTGCGCACCTGCGGGGGGGCGGTGCTGTTTGTGAACGGCGCCGAGGTGGGCTGGATGGCACCCTACAAGCGCAACGCCGAGACGGTGGCCGCGTTTGAGGTCGATCTGGTGGCGGGCGACAACCGGATCGAGGTGTTCTTCGACGATCTGGCCGAGCGGGACGCGCGCTATTTCACCCAGGTGGACTGGCTGGAGGGGCCAGAGGCCGAGGCGGGCATACCGGTGGGTGATGCCGTGCTGGCCCGCGCGGTCGAAGCGGCGCTGGAGGCTGCGCATTTCGACGCGCCCGCCTATACCGGGGGCACGGTGGCGCTGGTCTTGCCCGCACCCGTACCCGCGCCACTGGATGTGGCGGTGCGGGTCGAGGGGGATTTCATGTCGCATCAGGGGATGGCGCTGACGCGGCATCTTCCCGCCGGAGCCGCGCGGCTGGAGATTGACGCCGTGGCGAACCTGCCCGGCGATTTCCGGCATTTCACGGTTACGCTGGATGCAGGCGGGTTTGCCGCCACGCGGACCTTCGGGGTCGAGGTCTGCGATCTGGCGGGGCAGGGTGCGGCGCCCGGGGGCCTGCCCGCCCGTATTGACGAAGCGCTGACCTGGGTAGCGGCCAAGGCCGAGCCCGATACGGTGGCGGCGCTGGCGCGGCTTGGCATCGGGCTGGGCGGAGAGGCGACCGAGGCGATGATCCTGCAGACGCTGCCCGCGATCGAAGAGTGCTGGGATTGCGCCGATTTCGCGCTGGTGCCGCTGCTTTGGGGGCGGATGCGATTTGGCGATCTGCTGTCCGCCGATGTACGGGGACGGATCGATGCGGCGGTGCTTGGCTACCGCTACTGGATGGATGAGCCCGGCAACGATGTGCAGTGGTACTTCAGCGAAAACCACGCGCTTTTGTTCCACACCTCTGCCTATCTGGCGGGGTCATATCTGCCGGATGCCACCTTTGGCCGCTCGGGGCGCAAGGGCAGCGACCAGTCGGCGGTGGGGCGGGCACGGGTGCAGGCGTGGCTGGACCATTTCGAGGAATGGGAGATGGCAGAGTTCAATTCTGCCCCCTATTTCCCGATTGATCTGAAGGGCCTGACCGCCCTTTTCGCGCTGGCGCCCGATGCCGGTATCCGGGTGCGGGCGGGTGCCTGCATCGCGCGGTTGATCGAGATGGTTGCCAATTCCGCCCATCACGGCGTGCTGACGGCGGCGCAGGGGCGCAGCTATGAGCACACGCTGCGGGCGGGGCGGACGCTGGAACTGTCGGCCATCACGCGGATGCTGTGGGGCACGGGCAACCTTGGCGCGCGGTTTCATGCGCTGCCGGGGCTGGCGCTGGCGATGCGTGACCACGGGCTGGTGCTGCCCGAGGGGCTGGCGGAACGGGCAAGTCTGCCGGGCGGAGTTGAACAGGAGTGGGTCTATGCACAGGGCGAAGGGCGGTTTGCGGCCCTTTCCCATGCAAAATGCGAACATTGGGCGCTTGGCACGGCCGCGGCCTATCGCTGGTTCGACTGGGGGTATCAGGAAACGCTGGTGCACGCCCGGATCGGCGGAAATGCCGATGCGCAGGTCTGGATCACGCATCCGGGCGAGGTGATCCATTCGGGCTATGGCCGCCCGTCCTACTGGGGCGGGTCGGCATCGGTGCCGCGCGTGCAGCAGTACCGGGGGCTGGCGGTCGTGTGGTTCGACGGGCAGCCGGAACAACCCGATTTCACCCATGCCTGGTTCCCGACGCCTGTCTTTGACGGCTGGACGGTCACGGACGCGCAAGCGCGCGCCATCAGCGGCGCGGGTCATCTGGCGTTGCGCGCCTCGGGGCCGCTTGCGCTGTTGCAATCCGGGCCGACGGCGGGGTGCGAGTTGCGCCTTGCGGGGCAGCGCGGTTGGTGGGTGCTGCGGATGGGGGGCGCTGCGGCGCCTGCAATCGATGCGGAAGATCCGCGCGCAGAAATCGCCCTGCGGGATGCTGAATACGGTTTGGTGCAATTCCATCCCGATGGTAGCGTAAGCGCAGAAGGCCGCAGGATTTGCCCGTCTGACTGGACGGTGCAGGGAACAAGAAGGCTGAGCCCCGTCAGCACATGACTGGGCCGAAGACGACAGACACCCCGGCGCACCCGGGGCGCGGATCAGAGGAGGAGACGACATGAAAAAGACAATGACGGCGCTGGCCGCCCTTGCCTTCGGCTTTGCCGGGGCGGCGCATGCGGGCGATGTGCGGGTGATGTGGTATTCCGACGGGGTGGAGGGTGAGGTCATTGCCGACCTGCTGAACCGCTTCATGGCGGAAAACCCCGGGATCAACGTGATCCTGGACAACGTGGCCTACAAGGTGGTGCAGGAACAACTTCCGATCCAGCTTGAGGCGGGCGAGGGCCCCGATATCGCGCGCGTCACGAACCTCAAGGCGATCGCGCAGCATTGGCTGGACCTGACGCCCTACCTGCAGGACCCGGCCTACTGGACCGAGAATTTCGGGGCGCAGGCTGACTGGATGCGCGAAGATGGATCAAGCGCCATCACCGGCTTCATGACCCAGATCACCCTGACCGGCGGCTATGCCAACAAGACGCTCTTTGATCAGGCGGGTGTGGCCCTGCCGGGCGAGGGGGCGACGTGGGACGACTGGGTGAACGCGTCCGCCGAAGTGGCGAAAAGCCAGGACACCGCGGCTGCCTTTGCGATTGACCGCTCGGGGCACCGGATCAGCGGGCCGAACGTATCCTACGGCGCCAACTACATCGCGGCCGATGGCAAGCCCGCCCCGGTGGATGCAGGCACCAAGGAATTCGCGGCCAAGCTGGTGGGATGGGTCGCGGACGGCAAGATGCTGAAGGATACATGGGTCGCGGCCTCTGGTTCCAGCTACCGCGCGGCGGCCGATGATTTCATCAACGCGGCGATCCCGTTCTATTATTCGGGGTCATGGCAGATCGCGAACCTGTCGACCAAGATCGGCGATGCGTTCGACTGGGTGGCGATCGGTTCACCCTGCGGCACTGCCGGATGCTCTGGCCTTGCTGGCGGGGCGGCGATGGTGGCGATCAAATACACCAAGAACCCTGAAGAAGTGGCAAAGGTGATGGAGTTTCTGGCGCAGGAGGACATCGTACGCGAGTTTTCCGAACGCACGCTGTTCCTGCCCGCGCACAAGGCGGTTGTGGCCAAGGGCGGCCTTGACTGGAAGACCGATGATCCGAATGTGAAAGCGGCGCTGGATGTGTTCGTCAAGGCGGCGGGGCAGATCGAGCCTGCGGCGGCGGCCCTGCCCGCGTGGAAGTGGGGGTCGGCCTATTACGGCGCGCTGGTGAACCGGATCAGCCAGGTGATGGCGGGCGAGTTGACGCTGGATGACGCTTTTGCGCGCATCGACGCCGATATCGCCGAACAGGTGGCGCAACAGGGCGGCTGAGCCAGTGGCCAGCGTCAAGGCACTGGCGGGGGCCGTGGTCACGGCCCCCCTTGGATGGCTCGCCCGGGCCATCGACCCGGCCTTGCGCCTGTGGCAGAGGGCGACGGGCACGGGCGGCATGGTCGCCTTTTTCCTGCTGCCGAACATGGCGATCTTCGGCATTTTCGTGCTGCTGCCGCTGGTCATCAACGTCGCCTATTCGATGACGACCGGGGCGGCGCTGTTTCTGGGCGACCGCGATTTTATCGGCGGCGCGCAATACGCGCGGTTGCTGGATTGCACCGATTACACCCGCCCGTCGAGCTGCGCCGAGGATCAGTTCTGGATCGCGGTGCGCAACACCGGGCTGTTCGTGATCTGTCAGGTCAGCCTGATGATCGTGGTGGCCACGATCACCGCGCTGATCCTGAACCGCGATCTGCGTGCGCGCAGCTTCTGGCGCGCGGTCTTTTTCTTTCCGGTGTTGCTGTCTCCGGTCGTCGTGGGCCTGATCTGGCGGTGGATCCTGCAGCGGGACGGGCTGTTGAACGCGTTTCTGGTGGCGGGCGGGTTTGACCCGGTGAACTGGCTGATCGAGCGCAACTGGGCGTTCTTTGCCACCATCGGCGTTACCACATGGGCGCATCTGGGGTTTTACACCCTGATCCTGCTGGCGGGATTGCAGGCGATCCCGCGCGATCTTTACGAGGCGGCAGAGATGGACGGCACCCCGCCCGCCCGCGTCTTCTGGCGGATCACGCTGCCGCTTTTGATGCCCAACATGCTGGTCGTCATCGTGCTGGTGCTGATCCGGGCGGTGCAGGTCTTTGATGAGGCCTTTGTGCTGACGAGCGGAGGGCCGGGGACGGCCACGTTGTATATCACGCAATACATCTATGAGGTGGGCTTTGCCTCGCTTCTGAAGAACCTCGGGCTGGCGGCGGCGGCGTCGATCCTGATGGGGGGCGTGCTGGTGGTGCTGACGCTGATCCAGCTTTTGCTGGCGCGGCGGAACGAGGCGCGGGGCAAGCTGAAATGACCCGGGCGCTTGCCTTCCTCACCCGGCGGCGTGGCGGCCCCGGCAGCATCGGTGGCTGGCACTGGACGGATGTGGTGACGTTCTTCTGGCTGGGCGGCGGGTTGATCCTGATGTTCGGCCCGGCGCTGTGGCTGATCCTGTCATCCTTCAAATCGCCGGCACAACTGGCCGAATTCCCGCCATCGGCCTTGCCCTACGAGGCGAGGACGGCGGTGGTGGAGGGGTATGACAGGCCATTGCCGCTGTACGTGGTGCAGGATGAAGCGGGCACCCGCACGCTGGCCGAGGTGCGCCGCGTGGGGACCGTGGCGCAGATGGTGGACCCGGCCAATCCGGGTGAGATCCAGAAAGTGAATATCGCGAACCGGACGCCGGACCGGGAGGTTGGCTTTGCGGTCGAGAACTATACCGAGCCCTTCCTGCATTTCGATTTCCTGCTCTACCTGCAAAACTCGGTCTTCGTGACCACGGTCGCCACGCTGATCACGCTGCTGACGAATTCCATGGCCGCTTTCGCCCTTTCGAAATACCAGTTTCCCGGGCGCGCGGTGGTGATGCTGGTGGTGTTGGCCACGCTGATGATCCCGCTCAGCGTGATCCTTGTGCCGCTCTATTCCATCATCTCTGGCCTTGGGCTTTTCAACTCGCTTTGGGGCGTGATCCTGCCCACGGTCGCCACGCCGACCGGCATTTTCCTTCTGCGCCAGTACATGCTGACGATCCCTGACGAGCTGCTGGAGGCGGCGCGGATGGATCACGCCTCGGAATGGCAGATCTACTGGCGGATCGTGCTGCCCCTGACCGCACCTGCGCTGGCCGTGCTGGCGATCTTTTCGGTCGTGTGGCGGTGGAACGATTTCCTGTGGCCGCTCGTCGTGCTGAGCCGCAAGGAGGTTTATACCCTGCAGGTGGGCCTGAACACCTATGCGGGCGAGTTGAACGTGCAGTGGCATTTCATTCTGGCCATGACGGTGGTCACGATGATCCCGGTGGTTCTGGTGTTCATTTTCCTGCAGCGCTTCATCACGGCGGGCATCGCCGGATCCGGGCTGAAATAGGGGGGCGGCATGGGGCAGCTAGATTTGCACGGCATCACCAAATCCTTTGGCACGGTGGATGTGCTGAAGGGCATCGATCTGACGGTGCAGAAGGGGGAACTGGTTGTGTTCGTTGGCCCCTCGGGCTGCGGGAAATCCACGCTTTTGCGGATGATCGCGGGGCTGGACCAGCCGACGGGCGGGCGGATCGAGATCGACGGGCGGGATGTGACGGCCGTTTCGGCGGCGGACCGGGGGCTGGCGATGGTGTTCCAGTCCTACGCGCTTTACCCGCACATGACGGTGCGCGCGAATATGGCCTTCGGCTTGCAGAACACCAGGATGCCCAAGGCCGAGGTTGAGGCCCGCATCGCCGATGCCGCACGGATGCTGGAGATCGAGCCGTTGCTGGAACGGCGCCCCGGGCAATTGTCGGGCGGGCAGCGCCAGCGGGTGGCGATCGGGCGGGCGATTGTGCGGCGGCCCACGGCGTTCTTGCTGGATGAGCCGCTTTCGAACCTTGATGCCGAGTTGCGCGTCACGATGCGGGCCGAGCTTTCGGCGCTGCATGCGCGCCTTGGTGCCACGATGATCCATGTGACGCATGATCAGGTGGAAGCGATGACGATGGCCGACCGGATCGTGGTGCTGCGGGCGGGCAGGATCGAGCAGGTGGACACGCCGCTGAACCTGTACAACGCGCCCGCGAACCTGTTCGTCGCGGGGTTCATCGGGGCGCCGGGGATGAACCTGTGGGCCGGCAAGGCGGTGGGCGGCAGGGTGCAGCTTGACGGCGGGCCGGAGATTTCGCTGCCCGGCGCGGCGGATGGCCCGATGACGATTGGCCTGCGCCCGCAGCACCTGCGCTTGGCCCAGAATGGCCCGTTGCGCGCCACCGTGGCATTGACCGAGGCGCTGGGGTCGGAAACCGTGGTGCATTGCGCGTTCGACGGTGGGGCGCCGGTTCTGGCCGTCATTCCCGGCCAGCCGCCGCTGAAGCGGGGTGATGCCATCGCCATGGATTTCGACGCGGCAAGCCTGCATGTCTTCGATGGGACGGGGCAGCGGGTCACGGCCTGAGTGTCAGGTCAGTTCCGCCCGCAGAAAGGCCAGCACGGCCTTTCGCATCGCGGGCGTTTCCATATGCCCGGTCTCGGGCTCGCGGTGGATGACCAGCGGCCCGCCCGCCGCATAGGCCGGGCGCAGTTGGGCAAGGGCGGGATCGGCGGCGGCGGGTGGGGTCAGCGGGTCGCGGTCACCAAGGCCCACGAACTGCGCGCGGGGGGCGGCAAGGCCAGCGATCACGCCATTCGGGGCCAGCGCCAGAAGCCCCGGCACCGTCAGGTAGATCCCGTGCAGGTCATGCCCTCCGCCCTCGATCAGCGCCGCGAAATCGGCAAGGCAGCATTCATGCGCCACGGCCCGCACGCGCGGGTCGAGCCCCGCCAGCCAGTATCCAAGCGTCGCCCCCATAGAGATGCCGAACACCCCGATCCGGTCGCGCCGCACCCCAGGCTGGCGGGAAAGCCAGTCGAGCGCAGATTTGCATTCGCCCAGCATCTGCCCTGCAAGGCTGCGCCCGTGCCAGAGCGCGGCCTTGGCGGCGGCGCTTTCGCCGGTTCCGGCGCGGGTGCCGAAGCAGGGCATGTCGAGGCAGATGGACAGGATGCCCATGGCTGCAAGCGCAGGCCCGATGGGGCCGTCGAGCGCAGGCCGCCCGTCGCGCAGTTCGGCGCAGCCGATGTCATAGCGGTTGCCGTGGGCGTGGATCACGAGGACGGCCGGGTGCGGGCCGGTGCCGTCGGGGCGGCAGATCGCGCCACGCACGGGTTCGCCCGTGGCGGTGCGAAAGCGCAGCCAGCCTGCGGCCTCGCCCTCATATGTCAGGGGATGTTGCCCCCATTCCAGCCGGCGGCGCAATCTGGTGCGCAGGCCCGTCATCCCGCGAGCGCTGCCTCGACATCCGGCGCATAGGTCACGGCGGGCGGGCGCAGGCCATGCGCCTGAAGTGCGCGGCGGATATCGGGGTTGGCGCCCGCAATCACAAGGCGCACGCCCTTGCGGTTGGCCTTGTGTGCCATTCCCTCGATCACATGGGCGCCAGTGGCGTCGAGAAAGGGCACCCCCGCGAGATCGAGGACCAGCACCTTGTGGGTGTCGGAGATCCGGTCGAGCACGGCGCCGATAGAGGCGGCGGCACCGAAAAAGAGGGCGCCGGTGATGTGGTAGATCACCACCTCGGGGTTGGCGGCACGCGCCTCATCGTAGGTGGCGCCGCTGTCGGCGTGGTCGGTGGCGACGAAGGGCACCTCTGTGCGCACTTCTGCCGCGCGGCTCATCCGGTGGATGAAAAGGACGGCGCCGAGAAGGAAGCCCACCACGATCGCCTCGGTCAGGTCGCGGAAGATGGTCAGAAGGAACGTGACGCACAGCACCGTCGCCTCGCCCCAGCCGCTGCGGAAGAGGATCGCGATGGCCTGCTTTTCGATCATGTTCCAGGCCACGATGGCCAGCACGCCCGCGAGCGCCGCAAGGGGCACGTAGGAAAGAAGGGGTGCCGCGATCATGATGAAGGCCAGAAGGAACACCGAATGCAGCATCCCGGCCACT
Organism: Rhodobacterales bacterium; assembly: GCA_038251625.1. Classification (GTDB taxonomy): domain Bacteria; phylum Pseudomonadota; class Alphaproteobacteria; order Rhodobacterales; family Rhodobacteraceae; genus JBBQXK01. Next base: position 16,987 of record JBBSBE010000034.1, on the reverse strand, counting down.
GGCCCATGCGCCCCTGCGCGCACATTGGTGGCGGTGCGCGCGATGGTGCCCGTGACGCAGAAGCCGCCAAACAGCGCCGCGCCGATGTTTGCCAGGCCCTGCGCCACAAGCTCGGCGTTCGAGCGGTGGCGCCGCCCGCTCATCCCGTCGGCGACGACGGCGGAGAGAAGCGATTCGATGGCGCCGAGAAGCGTGAAGGACAAGGCGGCGGGCAGCACCGACATGATGCGGTCGAAGCCGAGGTCGGGCAGGGCGGGCGCGGGCAGGCCCCCCGGCATCGCGCCAAACCGGGTGCCGATGGTTTCGACAGGCAGGGCCAGCACGGTAGCCAGCAGCGACGCGCCCGCGACGGCGATCAGAAGGCCCGGCCAATGCGGGCGCAGGCGCCGCAGCGCAAGGATCGTGGCGATTGTGCCCGCCGAGACGGCAAGGGCGGCGGGCGTGATCGTCGGCAACGCGGCCCAGAGTGCGGGCAGCTTTTGCGACAGCGGCCCGGGTTCGGTGAGCGAAAGGCCAAGCAGTTCGCGGATCTGGCTGGCGAAGATGATGACGGCGATCCCGGCGGTGAAACCGACGGTGACGGGAAACGGAATGAACTTGATGAACGTGCCAAGCCGCAGCCAGCCCGCCACCATCAGCATCAGGCCCGACAGGAAGGTGGCAAGGATCAGCCCGTCCATCCCGTGCTGCATCACCGTGGCCGCGACCAGCACGATGAAGGCGCCCGCCGGCCCGCCGATCTGGAACCGCGATCCGCCAAGGGCCGAGACGAGAAAGCCCCCCACGATGGCGGTGGTCAGTCCCTGCGCGGGAGAGGCGCCGGAGGCGATGGCGATGGCCATCGACAGGGGCAGCGCCACGATGGCCACGGTCAGCCCCGCCACGGCATCGGCGCGCAGCTGCGCCGCGCCATAGCCTTCGCGCAGCACAGTCACGATCTTGGGCAGGTAGAGATCCGCCAGACGCTCTGGCGGGTGATGCGGGGTGATGGGGGCTGTCATGATGTTCCGGGCGGATCGACTGTGCGCGCACCCTATGCCCCCGCAGGCACAAGTATCAAGCGCAACCCCCTTTTGACAATGCTGCGGGGGCCCCGGTATGGTCGGCTCGGTGCGGCCCCTGCCGCCAAGGGGGTGGCGATGGATGACTGGTGGCGCGGGTCGGTGACCTATCAGGTTTATCCACGTTCGTTTCAGGACAGCGACGGCGATGGGATCGGCGATCTGCCGGGGATCACGGCACGGCTGGGGCATATCGCGGATCTCGGGGTGGATGCGGTGTGGCTGTCGCCGGTCTTTCGCTCGCCGCAGGCGGACATGGGCTATGACGTGTCCGATCACATCGATATCGATCCGCTGTTCGGCACGCTGGCCGATTTCGATGCAATGGTGGCGCGGGCGCATGATCTGGGCCTGAAGATCATCATCGATCAGGTGATGAGCCACACGTCCTCGGAACACCCGCATTTCGTGGAAAGCCGCCAGAGCCGGGTGAACCCGCGCGCCGACTGGTATGTCTGGGCCGATCCGCGACCCGATGGAACGCCGCCCAACAACTGGGTGTCGGTCTTTGGTGGCACGGCCTGGGAATGGGATGCGCGTCGGCGGCAGTATTACCTTCACAACTTTTTGCCAAGCCAGCCCGACCTCAACTTCCACAACGAGGATGTGCGGCAATGGCTTTTGTCCACGATGGAATTCTGGTTGAAGCGGGGGGTGGACGGGTTTCGCCTGGATACCGTGAACTATTACTTTCACGACATTCAGCTGCGTTCGAACCCGCCGCTTGCGCGCAACGATCCGGCGCCGGCGGTGAACCCGCACGAGATGCAGAACCACATCTATGACAAGAACCGGCCCGAGAATCTGGGCTTTCTGGAAGAGATGCGCGCGCTGGTGGATCGCTATGACGCGCGGATGATGGTGGGCGAGGTGGGCGACAGCGGGGCCAAGGCCGTGCAGTTGATGGCCGAATACACGGCCGGGGTGAAGCGGCTGCACATGGCCTATTCGTTCGAGCTTCTGGCACCTGCCTATACGGCGTCGCATTTCCGGGGCGCGGTCGATGGGTTCTTCAAGGGCGCACCCGATGGCACGCCCTGCTGGGCCTTTTCCAACCACGATGTGATCCGCCACGCCAGCCGCTGGGCCGAGAACGGCGTGCATGAGGATGTGGCGCGGCAGGCGGCGGCGCTTTTGCTGTCGCTGGAAGGGTCGGTCTGTCTTTATCAGGGCGAGGAGCTGGGGCAGACGGAAACCGATATCCTGTTCGAGGAACTGATTGACCCGCCCGGCAAGGCCTTCTGGCCCGACTACAAGGGGCGGGACGGGTGCCGGACGCCGATGGTCTGGGACGGTACGGCGCAAGGCGGGTTCACCACCGGAACGCCGTGGCTGCCGGTCAAGGCGCCGCAGCGGGCGCGGAACGCAGCGGCGCAGGTGGGGGTGGCGGGGTCGGTGCTGGAGTTCTATCGCAGCATGCTGGCCTTTCGCCGCGCGACCCCTGCCCTGCGGCGGGGTCGGAGCCGGTTTTTCGACCTGCCCGAGCCGGTGCTCGCGTTCACGCGGGGAGAAGGCGAGGGCACGGTCCTGTGCCTTTTCAACCTGTCGCCTGTGCCTGTTGCGCTGCACGTCAGCCAGACGGACGCGCCTGTGGGGCCGGGGCAGGCGGCGGCGATGCTTGGCAAGGGCATGTCCCTTGGCGCGAACGGATTTGCGTTTCTGCCCGTCGTATCGGGCGCAAAACCGGATGTGAGCCTTTCGACCTGAAGGACGCGCTATTCCCCGCGGGGAAAGCGCTTGGCCTCTTCCAGGACGTTAAGGTCCATATGGTTGCGCATGTAGCGTTCGGACGCGCGTTGCAGGGGCTGGTGGTCCCACGGGTAGTAGGCGCCGTTTCTGAGCGCCTCGTACACCACCCAGCGGCGGGCCTGGCTTTCGCGCACCTGCGCGTCGAAAGCGGGCAACGACCAGCGGGCCGAGGTTTTGGCGCGGAACGTGGCAAGCGTGTCGGCATGGGCGGGATCGGTGGCGAGGTTGGTTCGTTCTTGCGGGTCGGTCGCAAGGTCGAAAAGCTGATCGGGATCGGCCGCGCAGGCGATGTATTTCCAGCGGCCCTGCCGCAGGGCCACCAGCGGCGTGATGGAGCCTTCGGCGGCATATTCCATCGCCACCGGGGTGCCGCGCGGGGTGCCGTGCATGAGGGGCAGCAGGCTTTCCCCATCCGTCCAAGGCATGACCTCGGCCATCGACACACCGGCAAGGTCTGCCAGCGTCGGCGTCACGTCGATGGTGGAGACCGGGGTGTCGATCCGGGCCGGGGCAAGCGATGGGGCGGCAATCATCAGGGGCACGCGGGCGGAGGCTTCGAAGACATTCATCTTGAACCACAATCCCCGCTCGCCCAGCATTTCGCCATGGTCCGACAGGACCACGATGATCGCCTCTTGCCGCGTGTCAGCGAGGGTTGCGAGGATTTCGCCGACCTTGTCATCGATATAGCTGATGTTGGCGAAATAGCCCTGACGGGCGCGGCGGATTTGCGCGTCCGAGATGTCGAAGGCGCGCCAGTCGCAGGCGTCCATCAGGCGCTGGCTGTGGGGGTCTTGTGCGGCATAGGGAATGGGGGCAGGGGCCGCCAGTTCGGGGGCGTCTTCGTAAAGGTCCCAATACTTGCGGCGCGCGACGAAGGGATCATGCGGGTGGGTGAAACTGACCGTCAGGCACCATGGCCGGGGGTCGGCACCGCGTGAGAGGTCGTAAAGCTTCTGCACCGCGTTGTTGGCCACGTCATCATCATATTCGTACTGGTTGGTGATTTCGGCCACCCCCGCGCCCGTGACGGACCCAAGGTTGTGATACCACCAGTCGATCCGATGACCCGGTTTGCGGTAGTCGGGCGTCCAGCCGAAATCGGCGGGGTAGATATCGGTGGTCAGGCGTTCTTCGAACCCGTGCATCTGGTCGGGGCCGACGAAATGCATCTTGCCCGACAGGCAGGTCTGATAGCCTGCACGCCGCAGATGGTGGGTGAAGCAGGGAATGTCGGACGCGAATTCCGCCGCATTGTCATAAACGCGGGTGCGCGAGGGAAGTTGCCCCGACATGAAGGATGCGCGGCCGGGCGCGCAGAGGGGCGATCCGGTATAGGCATTGGCGAAGCGGACCGAGCGCGCGGCAAGCGCCTTCAGATGCGGCGCGTGCAGGAAATCGGCCGGGCCATCGGGGAAAAGGATGCCCGAAAGCTGATCAGCCATCAGGATCAGGATGTTCGGTGCCTTGGTCATTTCGGCGGCCTTTCTGTCGCGGGCGGGCTTGCCTTTGCGGGCTTTGGCCGGATCAGATGGCGCGTCGCCACCGCCGTCTGTTCCGGCGGCGACATGATGCGGGCGGCCCACGCCCCAGAGGATGCGCAATGAACGAACCCCTGCCCCTGCTGGACCTGCCGGATGAGGGGATCGTGATGCCCGATGGCGTGCGGCTTTCCGCGCGGATCTGGCGGCCCGATGCGTCGGGGCGCTATCCTGCGATCCTTGAATACATCCCCTATCGCAAGCGCGACGGCACGCTGGCGCGGGACGAGGCGATGCATCCCTGGTGGGCTGAGCGGGGCTACGCCTGCCTGCGGGTGGATCTGCGCGGTTCGGGTGGCAGCGAAGGGCGGCTGACCGACGAATACACCGCACTGGAATTGCAGGACGCCTGTGATGTGATTGCCTGGGCGGCCGCGCAGCCCTGGTGCAGCGGGGCGGTGGGCATGATGGGCAAAAGCTGGGGCGCCTTCAACAGCCTGCAGACAGCGGCGCTGAACCCGCCCGCGCTGCAGGCTGTGGTGGCAGTCTATGGCACAACTGACCGCTTCGCCGATGACATCCACTTCAAGGGTGGGTGCCTGATGGGCGAAAATCTGGGCTGGGGGGCGGTCATGCTGTCCTATTCTTCGCGCCCTGCCGATCCCGATCAGCGGCCCGATTGGCGAGAAGACTGGCTGGGGCGGCTGGACGCGGAGCCGTTTCTTGCGCCGCGCTGGGCGTCGCATCAATCGCGCGATGCCTATTGGCAGCACGGATCGGTATGTGAGGATTGGGCGGCCATCGAGGTGCCTGTGCTGGCCTTCGGGGGCTTGGCCGACGGCTATGTGAACATGCCCGCGGCGCTGGCCACGAACCTGCAGGGCCCGGTCAAGGCGATCATCGGCCCGTGGGTGCACCAATATCCGCACACCGCCGTGCCCGGCCCCCGGATCGGGTTTCTGCAAGAGGCGCTGCAGTGGTGGGATCGCTGGCTGAAGGGGGTGGCGAACGGGGCAGAGGATGATCCCCCGTTACGCGCCTTCATGCCGCATTCGGCGCCGCCCGATCCTTGCGCGGCAGAGCGGGCAGGGCACTGGGTTGCCGAAAGCTGGCCGCCCGCGCGGGGCCGGTGCGATGTTCTGGGGCTGTCCGAGGCCGGGCTGGGGCAGAGCGGCCCGCTGAAGGCCCGTGTGGCCAGCCTCGCGCATCTGGGCATCGCTGCGGGGGAATACTTTCCCGTTGGCCTGAATGCCGAGATGCCGGGCGACCAGCGCTGCGACGATGCGCTGTCGGTGACCTTCGACACGGTCGATCTTGCGGACGGGATGGACGTGCTGGGTGCCCCGGTCCTGCATCTGCGGCTGGAATGCGACCGGCCGCGCGCGCATCTGATCGCGCGGCTTTGCGATGTGGCGCCGGATGGCGCGTCGGTGCGGATCACGCATGGGGTTTTGAACCTGTGCCACCGGGACAGCATGGCCGATCCTTCCGATGTGCCGGTGGGGCCTGCGTTCGACATAGCCCTGACGCTGGACCAGACGGCCTATCGTCTGGCACCCGGCCACCGGCTGCGGTTGGCGCTGTCCACGGCCTACTGGCCGTTTCTCTGGCCCGTGGCGGAGCGGGCCACGCTGACGCTGCACGACGGGCGGCTTGAGGTGCCGGTGCATGCAGGAAGCACGGACGACGAATGGGTGTTTCCCGCACCGATCATCGCTGCGGTGTCGGCGCAGACGCAGCTTTCGCCCCCACGTGCCGCGCGAAGGATCGAGACGGACCTGCTGACGGGCGCTGTCGTGCTGGCTATCGAGGATGACACCGGGGCCGTTCGCATCGAAAGCCACGGCCTGACGACCCAAGAGCGGATGGAAGAGCGCTGGACGATCCACCCCGACGATCCGGCCTCTGCCAGCGCAGTGATCGACTGGCATCAGGCGCAATCGCGCGGGGATTGGCACATCCGGACAGAAGCGCGCGCCGAGATGACCGCGTCCGCCACGGCGTTTCATCTGAAGGCGAGCCTTGTTGCCTTTGAGGGCGCGGAACAGGTGTTTGCCCGGACCTGGGAAGAGGACGTGCCACGCGACTGGGCGTGAAGATCGCGCGGGGCGAGTGCGGGGCCCTGCCTCCGATCAGGCCATGTAGTCAGACCCTTCTTCATCCAGAAGTGCGCGCAACTCGCGCAGGTGGCCGATGGCGAAGTCGGGCTGCGCCTCCCATTCCCGCGCGGTCTTTTCGGCCACGGCATCGGGCAGCACGCGTAGCGGGCGACCGGTTTGCAGGGCGCGGATATAGGTTTCTGCCGCACGCTCGAAGTAATAAAGCCGGTTGAAGGTTTCGGCGACCGTCGGGCCGATGATCAGCACCCCGTGGTTGCCCATGATCATCGTATGCACGCGTGGATCGGCGAAATGGGCCACGCAGCGCGCGGCCTCTGCCTCGAAGGCCATGCCGCCATAGGCGTCGTCCACCACCTGACGGTTGTGGAACATGGCCGAGTTCTGGTCGATGGCCGGAAGGCGGCTGTCGGCAAGGCTCGCCAGCACGGTCGCAAAGGCCGAATGCACATGCATCGCGCAGACCGCATGCGGACAGGCGCGGTGCAGCGCGCCGTGAAGGCCCCATGCGGTGGCGTCGGGGGCATCGGGGCGGTTCATCGTGCCGGGGTCATCGGCGTCGATCTCGATGAGGTCGGTCGCGCGGATGCGGGCAAAGTGGTGCAGGTTGGGGTTGATGAGAAAGCGGCGGCCATCGGGCGATACAGCCAGCGAAAAGTGGTTTGCGACCGCTTCGTGCAACTTGAGCCGGGCGGTCCAGCGGAACGCCGCGGCCAGATCGCAGCGTTCAGACAGATGGGCAAGATTGGGCCGGATGTTCATCGAGTTCTCCTTGAAAGGGGGCGCCGGTGACCATAGGGGCCGGGGCGCGGATCATGCCGGCAAAGCGTGGGGCGGCGCGGGGGATGGCCGGGGTGGGTGTGCCGGTCAGGATGTCATGATCCGGTTTCAGCATCGGCCCGCCCCCGATTGTGTCCGCTCCATGGTGCCTGTGCTGGCTTCGCCATGCAATGGCCCCAATCCCCGTGTGTCGCCCCGAAAATGTGCCACAGCGCGCATAATCCGGCCCCTTCCGGGGTGTTTGTTGAGAGCAGGAAAATGCGGACCGCGTGAGGAGTGTGAAGGCATGCAACTGTTTCGTCAGATAGACCCGGGAACCGCCGCGCTGGTAGGGTGGGGGGTGCGGGTCATGCTGCTGTCGCCAAACGGAGGCGAGGGCGCCAGCCGGATGGCCGAACGGATTGCAGGTTTTGGCGGGGTGATCGAGACCGAGGCGGATATTTTTTCCTGCGTCGATGCGGTTGCGGAGGATTCCACGGGATTTGGCCTTCTGGTCATCGAATGCGATGCCTTTGGCGGGCTGGAAGCCGGGCGCCGTGTGGTTTCGATGCTCGGGCAGGCAGGCGAGCGGTTGCCGGTGATGCTGATCTCGAAAGAGGTGACGGAGCAGGTCTTTCCCCATGACAGCAACGCGCCGATCCTGCTGCGCGCGCCCTTGTCGGCGGTCAGCCTGCGCGTCGGGTTCGAGCATGCCCTGAGGGATCGTCTGGTCTATCTGGCGGCCTGACGGCCTGCCGTTCCAGGAAAAGGGCGCACCCGGCGGGGAGCGCCCTTCTGGCGTTTGAGGAAGAAGCGATCAGGCGAGCGACAGATTGGTCGCCGATTCGCGGCCGTCACGGCCGGCTTCGATGTCAAAGGTCACGGCCTGGCCGTCCTTCAACCCACGCAGGCCCGCGCGTTCCAGCGCGGTGATGTGGACGAATACATCCTTGCGGCCACCCTCTGGGGCGATAAAGCCGTAGCCCTTGGTTTCATTGAACCATTTCACGGTGCCCTTGGCCATCGTGAAGACTCCTGTCTGGTCTGCCGCCCGCGGAATTGCGGCGGCCCGGCACGTCAGCACAGATCGAAAGCTGTGGCCGTTTTGGACGGTTTAGACAGGTCGATAGAGATAACGTCGCAACGGAAATTATGCCGCGAGAAAGGCCGAAAATCAAGATTTTCGATGCCGGGAGGGCGGTTCGTTGCTGGCCTGGCATCGGCTAGAACGGCGCCGTCAATTCCGCCAGTTTGGTGGTCTTGTCGAAAATGCAGAGCATGCGATCCTGCGCGTCGCCGAGGGTCATGGTGACGAGGGCCGCGCCGTAGCTGGCGGAGCCGAAGGGATTGACCTCGATCATCGGTTCGCCGGGGAAGTCGAGAAGGGCGAGGCAGGCCGCCTCTACCTCAGCGCGGAAAGCATCCCATTCCGCTTCGCCCGAGGCTTGGGCGGGAATGGCAAGGAAGGGCAGCAGAAGCAGGGCACGCATGGAAGCCTCCTTTTCGATGCGAGCCTAGCGCAGGGGAGCGAGCGACGCTAGGCGGCACGGGTATCGATATGTGGTCGCCCCCCGGGCGCCCTAAAGCTGCGGCTGTCCACACGTGCGACACTTTTTCAGCCTTTTGAATACAATGGCTTATGATTTCGAATTAACCAGATATTCAGTCTTTCGCTGCCCCGGACGCCTCAGGCCCGGTGCATCAGAACCAGCGCCGCGACGGCAAGCGCGATGCCGAGGCAATCACGCGCCCGCAACTCCTCGCCGAAGGCGACGACACCGATGGCGCAGAGCGCAAGCAGCGTCAGCACCGACGAGCCGACGCCCATCTGGCTGAGCGAGATGTGTTGCAGCGTCAGATACCAGCCGATGGCCGACGCTGCGTAGAGCGCGCATCCCAGAAGGAAGATGCGGGAAGTCATGGCGCCGTTCATATCGGCGGAAAGCTTGAGGCAATAATCGCCCGCGATCATCACGGCAGTGGCCATAAGGCAAAAGAGAAAGCCCAGGGAATTGATCATGGATAATCCTGTCCGTCGAAAATGTTCTGTGCCGGACCGCCTGCTGAAAGCGCAGGCGGCGGGGTGGGGGCGGGGGAACGACCAGACCGCGACGATCGCGCCTGCCCATCCTGCCCAACGACCACCTTGTGCGAAGCGTGACCGGGACCACGGCCATGTGTCAACGCTTTGACGCTTGTTTGGCGGGGGCAGCGAAAGGATGCCTGTCGCGGCCCGTCGAATGAAGGAGAGCGGGCCGCGCATCCGTGCTAGGCTGCCGATCAGCGCAGATGCGCACCCGGCCGGCCCCGCGCCTTTGCGCCCGCCTTGCCGTTTTTCCGAAGGCGATGGAGGCGACAATGGCGTTTGAAAGTTTGCTGGTGATCCTGATTGTCGGCGCGGTGGCAGGCTGGCTCGCCGGGCTGATCGTGAAGGGCTACGGCTTTGGTTTGCTGGGCAATATCGTGGTGGGGGTGCTCGGCGCGCTGGTCGCAGGCGTGATCCTGCCGCGGCTGGGGCTGAACGTCGGAAGCGGGATCGTGGGGTCCATCATCTATGCGACGTTCGGCGCGGTGGTGCTGCTGTTCCTGATCCGGGTGTTGAAGCGGGTTTGAAGGGGGGGAGGGTGCGCCGTGAATGCGCGCCTTCGGGGCGGTCAGGGGTGCCGACCGTCTGCGCGGATCCTGGAAGGCCGTGGTTTGGGAGGGTCACATCGTGGACATCGCGCGTGACTTTGGCGGCCAGACCGTCATCACCACCTTCGAGATGACGCCGGGAACGGCGGGCGACCTGATGGAGGCGCTGCAGGCCGCCTATGCCGAGGTGATCCGGCACCAGCCCGGCTTCATCGCGGCATCGCTGCACATGAACGACGCGCAGACGCGGATCTGCAACTATTCGCAGTGGCGGCGGCGGGAGGATTTCATGGCGATGCTGCGGACCCCCGAGATGCGGGAGCGGAACCGGGTTTTCGCGGGGCTTTGCGCGCGGTTCGAGCCGGTGATGTATGAGGTGGTCGAGGTGGTGGGAACGCCGCGTTAATCCAAGGGGTTACGGGACATCCTTGCGGTCTTTTCCCGGTCTTGCCTGCGTCTTCCTTGTGTCTCTACGCGCGGGGAGATGAGGCACCGTTAACCATTTGCGCGAATCGGGTGTGGGGAGAGGTTCGGTGGGCCCGGCGGGCGCCATCGCGCCCGCCGTGCGGGGAGGGGGCCGGATGTCCGCCGGGACGCCCAAGCGTTCCGGCCCGCGCCTGCCTGCCCCGGGCAGGCGCGGATGCGCCCGCCCAGTCAGGCGCGGGCCTCTGTTTGGGATAGGCTGTGAGCGAGAGCGGTGAAGTGGGGGGTGAGCGGGGAAAACGCTCCACTGGAGCGTTTTCTTCCGCGCGCTCAGGCGCATGCCTTCATTGATCGGGTACGTGAGTTTTTCCGGCTTCCATAAATAAGGAGACGATCATCGGTCTGATCTCCTGCACTATTTGTAGAACTTGGGTTTCGGCAAATCTATTGAACCGCTTCCATTCCCCGGAGTTCACAATCTTCTCAACATGGTCAATCGCGCGCTCTAAGATTCGAGGCAACCCCCCAAGCTCAAGGCTCCAACTTGAGGGAGGAAAGTGAATTAACCTGTCTCTATACTGACAAAGTCGTCTCAAATCTCCGGCTAGTTCATAATTATATTCTTCAGCATTCTTTTCGGGTAGCTCGACTGAAAGATTGCCTGGAAGCCGTCGCAAGAGGCCCTGCAGTGGCTCAAGATAGGGGTCTGGCCATTTTTTATCTGGATCGTCGATATATCGACCATTTCTATCCTCCCCATACAGTTTCTGTTTCAATTTCTCCGTGTTATTGTCACAAAATGGACCTGTTCCGTCTGTCTGGGTGAGGATGCAAACGCACGTCCCCTGCAAGGCATTGTGACATGACACGATGATCCATTTCCAGAGGCCCGGGTTCTTCTTCACGTTTGCCAAGCAGAGCTTCATTGCGCACAATGAATTCTCTACGTCCGAGAATTCGTCACACTCAAAATAGTTGGAAACAGCGGCTGACCTTCCTGTGGGAGAGTATTCTGGTACTTCGGTCTCCATCATCGCCGCCCCCCCCTCGACCGCTTCCCCCCCCGCATCCCGCCGCGCCCGCCAGTGCTGCGGCCAGTCATCTTCACCGCATCCTCCACCGCGTCATCCACCGCCGACTGCCGCGCCAGCGGGTCGTCTGCCACCGCCAGTTCGACCGCTTCGAGCCGTTTCACCTCATCCCGTAGCCTTGCGGCTTCTTCGAATTCGAGGTTCTCGGCGGCCTTGCGCATGGCGGTGCGCAGGCCATCCAGATGGGCGGCGAGGTTGGCGCCGACCATGGGTTTGTCGACCTTTGCGGTCACCCGGGCCATATCGGTATCGCCGTTCCAGAGGCCGGAGAGCACGTCTTCGACGTTCTTGCGGATGGTCTGGGGCGTGATGCCGTGGGCCTCGTTGTAGGCCACCTGTTTGGCGCGGCGGCGGTCGGTTTCGCCGATGGCGCGTTCCATGCTGCCGGTGATGCGGTCGGCATACATGATGACGCGGCCTTCGGAGTTGCGGGCGGCGCGGCCGATGGTCTGGATGAGCGAGGTTTCCGAGCGCAGGAACCCCTCTTTATCCGCGTCGAGGATGGCCACGAGGCCGCATTCGGGGATGTCGAGGCCTTCGCGCAAGAGGTTGATGCCCACGAGCACGTCGAAGGCGCCAAGGCGCAGGTCGCGCAAAATCTCGATGCGCTCGATCGTGTCGATGTCGGAGTGCATGTAGCGGATGCGGATACCCTGTTCGTGGAAGTATTCGGTAAGGTCCTCGGCCATGCGTTTCGTGAGGACCGTGACGAGGACGCGCAGGCCCTGAAGGGCGACGCGGCGGATCTCGTCGAGCAGGTCATCGACCTGCATCTCGACGGGGCGGATCTCTACCTGCGGGTCGATGAGGCCGGTGGGGCGGATCACCTGTTCGGTGAAGGTGCCGCCGGATTGTTCAAGCTCCCACGCCGCGGGGGTGGCGGAGACGAAGACGGATTGCGGGCGCATCGCATCCCATTCCTCGAACTTCAGCGGGCGGTTGTCCATGCAGGAGGGCAGCCGGAACCCGTGTTCGGCCAGGGTGAACTTGCGCCGGTAGTCGCCTTTGTACATGCCGCCGATCTGGGGGACGGAGACGTGGGATTCATCGGCAAAGACGATGGCATTGTCGGGGATGAATTCGAAGAGGGTGGGGGGCGGCTCGCCCGGTGCGCGGCCGGTGAGATAGCGCGAGTAGTTTTCGATGCCGTTGCACGACCCCGTCGCCTCGAGCATTTCAAGGTCGAAGCTGCAGCGCTGTTCAAGGCGCTGCGCCTCAAGCAGTTTGCCCTCGGCCACGAGGTGTTCGAGGCGCTGGGTGAGTTCGATCTTGATCGCCTTTGATGCCTGCTGAAGCGTGGGGCGCGGGGTGACGTAGTGGCTGTTGGCGTAGATACGGATCTGCTTGAAATTATCGGTCCTGGCGCCGGTCAGGGGGTCGAATTCGGTGATCGATTCGAGATCCTCGCCGAAGAAGGAAAACCGCCAGGCGCGGTCTTCGAGGTGGGCGGGCCAGACCTCGACCGAATCGCCCCGCACGCGGAAGCAGCCGCGCTGGAAGGCCTGATCGTTGCGGCGGTATTGCTGGGTGACAAGCTCGGCAATGATCTTGCGCGGGTCGTAGGGTTGGCCGACCAGCAGATCCTGCGTCATGGCAGAGTAGGTTTCGACCGAACCGATGCCGTAGATGCACGAGACGGAGGCCACGATGATCACATCGTCGCGTTCCAGAAGGGCGCGGGTGGCCGAGTGGCGCATCCGGTCGATCTGTTCGTTGATCTGCGATTCCTTCTCGATATAGGTGTCCGAGCGGGCGACATAGGCCTCTGGCTGGTAATAGTCGTAGTAGGATACGAAGTATTCCACGGCGTTATCGGGAAAGAAGCCCTTGAATTCGCCGTAAAGCTGGGCGGCGAGCGTCTTGTTGGGCGCAAGGATGATGGCGGGGCGCTGGGTCTGTTCGATGATCTTTGCCATCGTGAAGGTCTTGCCGGTGCCGGTGGCGCCGAGCAGCACCTGGTTCTGCTCGCCCGCCAGAATGCCTGCGGAAAGTTCGGCGATGGCGGTGGGCTGGTCACCTGCGGGCTGGAAGGGCGTTGCCAGATTGAAGCGGCGACCGCCTTCCAGTTTCGGGCGGGTCAGCACCTCGGGGCGTTCGGCGACGGCGTTGGCGTTGTTGTGGGGCATGGGTGATTCCCTCTGTTGCCTCAGAGTTGATCCGTTTTTGTTCCGGTTCAAGGCCGTGCCGCTGCTGCCTGTTTTCGCCAAAATGCGTTGCTTTGGCCAATGCCGCGCTGTAACGCGCTGGCATGGGTGGAAAAATTGACAGCAGAGCCGTTGGCCTTGATACCGGGCTTGCGCTGATCCGGTGGTTGACCGGGGCGGAAAGCCTGCATTACGGGCTGTGGGATGGGCTGGAGGTATCCGCAGGGAACCTGCGGCGGGCGCAGGATGCCTATACCGACCGGCTGTTCGCGCTGCTTCCCGAGGGGCGCCTGCGCATTCTGGATATCGGTGGTGGCGCGGGTGAAACCGCCAAACGCCTGATCGCGGCGGGGCATCAGGTGGAAATAGTGGTGCCATCGGCCTTTCTGGCCAGCCGCTGCCGGGCCAATGCGCCGACGGCGGTGGTGCATGAATGCCGGTTTGAAGATTTCACCGGCAAGGGCGCATTCGATGTTTGCCTTTTTTCCGAGAGTTTTCAGTATATTGGGCTGGACGACGGGCTGCCGCAGGCGCTGTCGCTGCTGGGCGTTGGTGGGCAGGTCATCATCGCCGATTGCTTTCGGTCGGACGCGTACAAGGGCCGGGCCGTGCATGGGGCGCAGCCGGGCGGTGGGCACAAGCTGACGGTATTCCGGGCGCGACTGCCGGACCTGCCCGTCGTCGTGACGCATGAAGAGGAAATTACTGCTGCCGTGGCGCCTTCGGTAGAACTGGAACAGGGGTTCTTCAATGTGGTGGGCCTTGGTCTGACCCGGCTGCGGGGCGAACTGGCGGCGAAGAAGCCTGCTGCGCTTTGGGTGTTGATGCGGTTGATTGCGCTGGTGCTGCCGGGCAAGCGGCGTGCGGCGCTGGGCGAGCGATTGACCGGGACCGCGCGAAATGATGCGGCCTTCCAGAAGTACAACCACTACATGTTGTATCGACTGACCAAGCGGGACGAAAGTTTGCCAAAGGCTTGATTTCCTTTCATCAATTTTAGCGAAATTCCGCCGAAACATTGCATCTTGTGGTTGATAAATCGGAACGGATGGGGCACATTGATCAGGCAAGCAGCAGTTAGCTGTCGGCCGGTCGCACCCACACACCCCACCCAACCCCAGACCGGCCGACAGCGACCTCTTGCGAAATCCCCCCGTCCCTTGGCATAAGTCGGGTGAACCCCGGTCGAGGAGCCTTGCCCATGCGTGCCCGCATCTATCAGCCTGCCCGCACCGCGATGCAGTCCGGCAGTGCCAAGACGCACGACTGGGTGCTGGACTACGCCCCCGAAACGGCGCGCGAGGTCGATCCGCTGATGGGCTGGACCTCGTCGGACGATACGCAAGCGCAGGTTCGCCTGCGGTTTTCCACGCGCGAGGCGGCGGTGGATTACGCGCGCGAAAAGGGGCTCGACTTCGAAGTGACCGAGCCGAAGGTGCGCGCGCCGGTGATCCGCCCCCGTGGCTACGGCGAGAACTTTGCCACCGACCGTCGCGGGGCCTGGACGCATTGATCCCCACGATTGCCGAGGAAAGCCCCCTTGGGGACGACCTTTCCCTGCTGATGCAGCGCCATACCGAGGCGATGCATGCCGATACGCCACCCGAAAGCATCCACATGATGGATGCAGCACAGCTTGCCCGGCCCGGCATCCGGTTCTTCGTGATGCGGGAAGGCGGGGCGCCGATCGGCATGGGGGCCTACAAGCGGCTGACCGGGCCGCATGGTGAATTGAAATCCATGCACATCCTGCACGAGGTGCGGGGGCGGGGGCTGGCGCGGGTGATGCTGAATCATCTGATGGCGGCGGCGCGTGCCGATGGCATCACGCGGCTGTCGCTCGAGACGGGCGCGCAGGCCAGTTTCGCGCCCGCGCGTGCGCTTTATGAGCGCGCGGGCTTTGGCTATTGCGACCCGTTCGAGGGGTACAAGGCCGATCCCATGTCAGCCTTCATGTCGCGCGCGATCTGACGCAGGGCTTGCGCGGCGCGGCGCGTTGCCGCAAAAAGCGGGCCATGCGGTCCCGTAGCTCAACTGGATAGAGCACCTGACTTCTAATCAGGATGTTGGGCGTTCGAGTCGTCCCGGGATCGCCAATCACCAGATCCGTCAGCAATGTCTGACAGAACGACTGCAAAGGCCAAAGGACGTTCTGAATCGTTCAAGCCCCGTTGCAGGGGACTGTGGCTCACTTTGCAGGCGGTGCCGTTGTCCGGCCCGCTGCCAACAGACCACAGGAAGCACCCCATGATCCTCCTCCGACATCTGCCCCTTGCCGCTGCCCTGATGGCGACGGCTGCCCTGCCCGTCGCCGCCGAAGTCATCGTACGCGGCACAGAAGGCAAACCGCTGCACGAGGCGCGCCCCGCACCCGCCGCCATCTTTCCCGACGAGCATATCATCGTGGCCCAGCCCTCGCCGTCCGAGGTCAACCCGGCGTTCCTTGGGCCGGTCCTGCTGATGAAATCGGCCCATATCGATCTGGAGGCGGGCACAATGATCCTGCCGCTGCGCGAGGGTCAGATGGCCTCGGGCGAGAAGGTGTGGTCGGTGCTGACGGATGTGACGGACGAAAACCTCGCGAACCTGCATGGCGTGAACTATTCGGCAAAGATGGCCTATGGCATCACCGGCAAGGGCGCGCGAACGGGGCGGTTCGAGAAGGACGGCACCTTCACCTTTGACGCAGGCACGGTCAACTTCGCGCCCGAGCGTGCGGTGACACCGGGCGACGCGCCGAATTTCTTTCCGCCCAAATCGGCGGCGCCAGGGTCGGAAGGCGATGCCGACTATTCGCCGCTTGTCTACCTCGAGAACGCCAAGGCCGCAGTCTTCAACATGCCGATGGTGGCTTTCGGCGTCTCGGCGGACGAGCTGAACGCCATGTGCGACGGCGCTGTCGATCACTCGAAGGTGCATGACAAGGTGGTGGCGATCTGCCCGCGTGATGGCACGGTGACGCTGAACATGACGCTGGGCTATACCTTCGGAAAGCCGATCTTCTATCTGTCGACCGAAGCCAACGATCCGCTGATCGCAACGCTTGAAGGGGCCACCTATTCCCCCGCGCTGAGCGATCTGCCCTTCGCGCTGGAAGATGCGGCCCCCGGCGAAAGTGCCGAACGCATCTATGTGTTCGCCAACGGGCCGACGGGCGCGGACCATCCGTTCCGTCAGGGCGTGAACTCGGCGCTGTCGGACGGCGGACACGGGCCGCTGAACGTGCTGGGCGGCATTCCCACGATCAACCTTGATTACAGCCCGATCTGGCGGCTGTTTCCGGTGAAGTGGACGGACGCGGCCATCGAGGCGGGCTATCGTACCAAATTGACCAACGCCATCGACATCGAGAATGCCGGTGCCAAGGGCCTGGTCGAGGCGCTGGATGGGTCCGGCCCGCCAAAGGCGCTGGGGTTCCTGGTCAACTGTCCGGTGGTTTACCGGGTGAATTGACCCCGGGGGGCAAGGCCCGGCTTCGTGTCCCTTCGCTCCCCCGAAGTCCGGCCTCAGCCTTGACGGATCTGCCGC
>JBBSBE010000033.1:0-33404 GCA_038251625.1 Rhodobacterales bacterium | reverse complement strand
TGCGGTATTCGGCCTCGATCACGGTCGCACCATCGAGCGCGTTCTCGACATCGCCGTCGTCGCGCAGGCGGCTGTTGCGGAACTCGTCGGTTCGGGCATTCGTCAGTGCCTGCCACATCTCGGCGGAACTGGCAGGATATTTAGGGGGGAGCCAGTCGACCTCGAGCGCCTCGGCAGCCTTGAAAGCGAACCATGTGTTGTCGGCGATGACGGCAAGCCCCTCGTTCACCTCGACGACCGACCGCACGCCCTGCATCGCAAGTGCTGCATCGGCGTTGTAGCCCGCCATAGCACCGCCCCGGCCCGGATTGGCGCGCACGGTGGCATGCAGCATCCCGAGCAGGACCATGTCGATGCCGTAGTCCTGCGTTCCGGTTGATTTCGCGACGATGTCGAGCCTTTGGTAGGGCTTGCCAAGCCGCCGCCAGTCAGAGGCGGGCCGAAGCGTCACGTCGGTGACCGGCCCGATCGCGGCTGCCTCGGCAGCAAGATCGGTGTAGGGAATGCGGGTGCCGTCCGGCAGAATGACATGCCCGTCCTCGGTCTGCAGGTCCGACCGGGACACGCCCGTGCGCGCCGCCGCGGCGGCCTTGAGGGTTTCGCGGGCAGTGGCGCCCGCCAGCCGCAAGGTCTCGTGCAAGTCGGCGGTGGAAGACGAACCACCCGTAAACTGCGAACTGGTCAGCCGCGCGACATGGCCCATCAGGTCGCGCACCGTGCTGGCCACAAAACCGTGGTCCCAGCTCGGGAAGGGCAGGCTTTCCGCCGCGACAACGGCGTTGAAATAGGCTTGATGTGGCTGACCGGGGTCGAGCGTGGCAGTGGCGGGGTCGATATCCAGCTCCTCGGCAATCAGCATGGCCTGCGTCGAGGCGATCCCCTGCCCAACATCGGCACGCGGCACGATCAGCGTGATCCCGTCCGGTGTGATCTTGACGAAGGGGGTCAGCGCTGCCTCGCCCTCGGCCAGACCGTCAAGCAGGGGATTTGGTGTCGGGCGGCTGACGAAGTAAGCCCCAAAGGCGACCCCGCCGAGAATAGCGGCCGACCCGATCAGGAAACTGCGGCGGGCTATGGTTCTGGCGCGGCTCATCCCTCAAGCGTCCCGCATCGCGTTGGCGGCGCTGTGGAGGGCGGCGCGGATGCGGGGATAGGTCCCGCAGCGGCACAGATTGCCCGACATCGCGGCATCGATATCTTCGTCGGTCGGCTCCGGGTTGCGGGCCAGAAGGTCGGCGGCCTGCATGATCTGGCCGGACTGGCAGTAACCGCACTGCGCCACCTGGTGGTCGATCCAGGCCGCCTGAATAGCGTGCAGGGCATCGGGCGTGCCCAGCCCCTCGATCGTCGTGATCTCGCCCCACACATCGGCCAGCGCCACCTGACAGGACCGCACCGCCTCGCCGCCGATATGGACGGTGCAGGCGCCGCACTGCGCAATGCCGCAGCCGTACTTCACGCTGGTGATGTTAAATGCGTCCCGCAGCGCCCAGAGCAGCGGCATGTCGTCTGGCAGGTCAACCGTGTGACTGGTGCCGTTTATCGTAAGGTCCATGGCTTTCTCCAGTCGGCTGGTAAACGAGACTTGGCGCTTCAATTTACCAAACTAGGTCTGGCAGCGCCGTGTAGCGATATGCATATGTGGTCAGACGCATGCAGATTGGGTCAGTCGGTATTCAGAGTCTGGTCCTGCTCAAAAGCCCGTGGCATTGAGGCAAGCACTTGAAAGTGCGGGCGCATGGACAATTCACAGACCTATTCGCTATTTATGGCGACCGACGTGGCGTGCCGAATCCTCGGAGTGGATCCGAAGGTGATGCTCGAGACCGCGGGCCTTGGCGCACTTCCCTATGGCCGGACCGAGGTGCGAGGCACGGCGCAGCAGTATTTCGACTGCTGGAACACGATGGAGGTGCTGTCGCCGCGCCCCGACTATGTGCCCCACCTCGGTGTTGCGATCTCCCGCGGGCCGGTGATCCCGGTCTTTTTCACGCTGTCCTGCGCGCCCGATCTGGAAACCGGCCTGATGCGTCTGGCGCAGTTTAAGTCGCTTTTGGGTCCGACGCTGATGCGGGTGTTCCGGGACGGCCCTCTTTTGCGGCTGGAATTCGAAAGCGTCGATGCCCGCGTGCCCATGCCGCCGAGCCTTGGCGCCCTTCAACTCTTGGTCGCAGTCGAGAACATTCGCGGGGCGGCGGCTCATTTGGTATGCCCGGTTGCGGCGGGCTTCGATGGATCGGAGAAGGATCGGCGCATGATCGCCGGTCATCTGGGGATCATGCCAGAGCGTTCGCATGTCGCCTACGTTGCATTTTCGCCAGAGGATGCGAAACGCCGGTTCATTTCCGAAAACCCCTCCCTCTGGGCAGATATCAAGGCCGACCTCAAGCTTCAGCTTGCGGCGCAGAACGACCGTAGGCCTGTCGCAGAGCGGGTGCGCGGCGCCTTGGTCGATCTGATGCCCGCGGGGCGCACGGGTGCCGAGGATGTTGCCCTTGCCCTCACGATCAGCCGCAGCACGTTGCAGCGCCGATTGCGCGAAGAGGAGACGTCGTATCAAGCGGTGCTGGACGCCACGCGGCGCGACATGGCGATCCGGTACCTCACCAAGACCACCCTTCGCGCCGACGAGATCGCAAGTGTTCTGGCCTACCGCGATGCCAACAGCTTTTCGCGAAGCTTCCGCAGGTGGACAGGACAGGCACCTGTCGCCTTTCGCGCGGCACTGACGCGACAGACCGGAGAGGCTGACTAGCCGTTGGATCAATGTGACGCACGGTATTCAGTTCCCCTGCCTGATCCGACAACTTTCAATTGTGTAGAATTCAGGATTCATGCTTGCCCCTGCGGTCGAGCGGCGATTGCGCGCAGCACATAGACAGGGGTGGCAAGGGTGATCAGGACGCGGGCGATGTGGCCCAGCAGCCAAGTCGCGGGGATCGTAGCTGAATTCTCCTCCGTCACCGGACCGACCAGCGCGATGCTCTTGTAGAAATCCAAGGCATCCCCCACTGGCGACCCGATCGCCGCCGCAAGTCGCACGTTGAGCGGCATGTGATAGAAAATTGTGATCAGCGAGACGGCCAGATAAAGCCACAGCGCAATCACCCAATTCCGCCGCGCCGGGGCATTGTCCCAATCGAGCCGGGCCGACAAGATCAGACCAACCGGCATCAGCAGGAACAGCGGCATGATCGTGTAGAGGAAATTGCTGAACTGGGGAAAGAACTGCGCAACGAACTCTGCGGGAGGCAGACCCAGCCAGTAGACCCCGATCGAAAGTCCGATGAAGAGATTGGCGCCAAAAAAGGCGGCCGAGGTGATGACGGCCAGAGCGTTGACGCGGCTTCGGTACATATCGGTTGGCATGACAGCGGCCTTGTTGTTGAGGGTCAATGGAACTCGGTCTTTGCGAATTGACGAAACAGGAAGCCTGGCGCGATCCGGCTCAGCCACTTGATCTGGCGCGATTGTCCCAGCAGCATCTCGGTCTGGTTCCGGCGCAAACCGTCAAGGATGTCGCGCACCAGTTCGGCGGGCTTCATTTTCTTAAAGTTGTCGGATTTCAGCACCGATGCCATGTCAGTATGGACAACGGGTGGCATGGCTTCGAAAACGGCGATGCCATGGGGCTTCAACTGGTAGCGCAAGGTTTGCGCGCAGTGATGGATCAGCGCCTTGGTCCCGGAATAGACCGGCGTTCCTGGCGACGCGACGAAGGCGACGCCCGACCCGATGAACAGAAGCCCCGGCTCCGCGCTTTTTGCCAAAAGCGGCAACGTACGCCGCGTCAGGGTCAGCGGTGCCGTGGCGTTGATTGCGATTTCTTTCTCGATCTTTTGCAGCGTGTCGGGATCGTTCTTGAAGTCATAGGCCAGGAAGATGCCCGCATTGTTGATCAGGAGATCAAGCCGACCATGCTGCGACTGAATGCTCGATAAAATCCGGACCTGATCTTCGGCCCGCGTCACGTCCCCCGCGATCGCTTCCGCCCCAGTCAGGCGTGCCGCCTCCGCGAGCCGGTCCTCGTCGCGCCCGCAGATGATGACCGTGTTGCCAAGCGCCACAATCTGCCGGGTCAACGCGAGCCCGATGCCCGAGCCGCCGCCTGTGACGAGGATGATCTTTGATTTAAGGTCCAAGCTGATGTCTCCAAGCGCAGGTTTCATCGTCAGGGTAGGCGTGTGGGATGGCTGTCTTCCACAGCTTGTGACTTGCAGATCGTATCAATGACTTGCAGATCAGCTCAAAGCCGGTGCCAAGCATGCCGCCTGCGCTTCTGATGCAACGCGCGGTGTCCGCGGGCGAAAGGTCCCATACATGGAGACGCAGGAGCGTTCCCCGATCTATACATCCGGCGTCCTGTCCGGCCCGATTTGCGGGATTCTCGGAGTCGCGTGGGCAGATGTTCTGACCCATGCAGGGATCGTGGCGACTGATCGCAACGACCGGGCCTTTCTAGTGACCTCCGACGAATACCTGCGCCTTTGGGCCGCGATGATGGACATCTCGAAGCAGCGGGACGTATCCCGGCTACTTGGATTGCGCTTGGCGGGCGGTCCCGCGATCCCGGTCCTCTTCGCGCTGTCGACCGCGCCGGATTTCGAGACCGGCATCGAACGCATGGCAAAATTCAAGAGCCTGTTCGGACCGATGCAGTTCATCGTGTCGAGCGGCGCGTCGGAGTTTACCGTCCGCGTCGCGGCGGACGTCGCCACAGCCACCTTGCCCGGATCGTTCAGCAGCCCACAGATCATCTATCTGCATACGCAGACGAACGGGCTGTCGCGCCACGCCATCCGGCCCCTGCGGGTTTGCCTTCCGTTGCCCGAGGACGAACGCGAGCGGCTTTCAGATGTCTTTGGACAGGTCCCCTCGCATGGTGAGGCGACGCTTACCTATAGTCAAAGCGACGCACGCGCGCCGTTTGTCTCCGACAACCTCGACCTCTGGTTGGCGACCGAGGCGGACCTGCAAAGCCAGGCCATGATCCAAGCGAAGGGACTTCCGTTGTCAGATCGGGTTCGTGCGACAATGCTGGAAGCCTTCTCTATAACCGAACCGACGATCGCCCATGTCTGCGGTCGCCTGAAGCTGAGCCGGAGCACGCTTCTGTGGCGACTGGACGACGAGGGACGTTCGTTCCAAACCTTGCTGGACGACACACGCAAGGACGTCGCGATCCGCTATCTGATCAAAAGCGATCTGACCAACCAGCAGATCGCGCACCTCGTGGGGTATCGCGATCCGAATGCGTTTCGGCGCGCCTTCAGGAAATGGACCGGGATGACGCCCCAAGAACTGCGCGCCGAACGATTGAATTGAGTGGGAAAGCGCGCTCGTCTAAATGAAATCAATATCTATGCCCCAGAGAAGGTTGGACGGCAGTCGCGCTCCCTCCGCCATTTGCTCTCGCTAAAGCGTTCTCCCGATCCGGTTGCTGCCGGGTCTTTCCATTGTTTTGGGGGCGTATGTGGGAGAGGCTGAACACCGGTCTCCGTTGTCGAAGGTCGGGACGCGTTCTCTGAGGGCCGAAATCCTCTGGGCCTGATGCCACCATGGCATGGTGCGGGAAGGCGACGCGAGCTCGTCTCTGTTTGTACAAGGCCGTTGGGCCTTGGACCGATCGCGCCGATGCCCTTGCCGCCGCAGTTGCGCGCAACAAGGCGCAGTCCTGCTGCCCCGGGAGAGATGGATTTGCATTTCCTTGAAACACCCCATGCGGGGAATGTCGGCCAACGCAAATCTGCGCCGACCCTCAGGCCTGCGGATTGCGGGTCTTGCGCCGTGTCATGGCAAGTGCAGCAAGGCCAGTCAGCAACAGGAACCCGCCAGCCGGCAAAGGGACCGCACTGATCGTGGATGTGAAGCTTACGCTGTATCTGCCATTGTTGAAAAAGGCCGTCGATCTGGCATTTGCGATATCGGTGGTGAAAAAGGACTTCCAGCCGCCGATGGCGAGGGTATAGGGGCCATCTGCAAGCATAGTGGCGCCGTCAAAATGCAAGGTTGCGGTGCCGCCACCGCGGCCCACGCCACTGTCATTGCTGGCAACGAGCGTGTTGCCGGAATAGAGCCCGATCATGGTGCGCAAATTGCTGCCCGGAATGCTTGTCACCGCGATATCGAACGCGGACACAATCAACCCGACCGGCGCATTCAGTGTGAAGCTGATGAAGTCGAGCTTCTGGACGGCCAAGGTTTTCGTGCTGTTTGCGCCGCCTGTCACATCCCCGAGGTTGTAGGTTGTCGCAGAACCGGTCGCCGCGGATGCGACGAAAAGGACGGCAGATAGCAGAAGAGACCTGAACTTCATTTTGGCATCCAAGATGGGCAGCAAGAACCTAAGGGTGACACAGAGCGATTGACCAAGCGATTCCAGCTTGGATAACGGTGAGTAACCCTGGAATGCGCTTGAAATAAGGCTTGATCGTGCAAGCGGGCCCAAAGCCGGGACGGCCTTTGACCCATCCGTGCGATGACGGGGTTGGGACCCAGAGCCGCCCGCCTGCTTTTCGCAGCTTGCGCAGCTGCGTCCATTCGGGTGCCCGCGCGAAACCGAGCGGTTTCCTGCATGCCATTGGCGGATCAGACTGATCTGCCGGGGTTGGGGGTGTGTGTTTTGGCTGGCTTCGCACTGCTGTGCTTGGCTATAGTGAAGCGAACGGTAGAGTTTTGCCCGAAGCGCAGACCAGCGGACAGGCGGCAACAGGGCGGTCTTTCCAGCCTTACCGTGCCCGATATCGGGGTGATCGACCTGAACCAGACCCCGGACATCCGCAACGCCAAGGAAGCCGTTGGGGTGGGGTATATGTCATTTGCAGGCTGGGTGATTTGGCCCCGGCTGTCCGATCCTTGCCTGCACGCCACCCTGATCGGGCCGCACGGCGGTATGACTGCCAGCGTTCACGACCGTGTCTTCACGCGCCAGACCTGAAGGATAGCCCATGCCCCTGTTGCCCCACAAGGTTGCCATCATCACCGGCGCAAGCTCTGGACTGGGGCGGGCCATCGCCCTGCGCTATGCCAGCGAAGGCGCCAATGTGGTGATCGCCGATGTCATCGAAGCGCCGATTGAAGGCGGTCAGCCGACCGCAGAGTTGATCCGCGCGGGTGGCGGAAACGCGCTGTTTTTCAAAACCGATATCGCCCGGTGGGAGGATGTCGATGCGCTGGTGACCCGGACTGTGGCCGACTTCGGCCGGCTGGATCTGATGGTGAACAACGCGGCCATATACACTTCCACCACTTTGTTGCAGACCACGCCAGAGCAATGGGCAAGGGTGATTGGCGTCAACCTGACCGGATACTTTTACGGCTGCAAACGCGCCGCCCAGCAGTTTCTGACGCAAGATCCGGTACAGGACGTGCGGGGCCGGATCATCAACATCTCCTCTCAGCACGGCATAGTCGCTTGTCCGGGCGATTTTCCCTATGGCGTCAGCAAGGGGGGCATCGTGCATATGACGCGGCAGATCGCGGTCGATCATGCCGACGACGGGATCATCTGCAATGCGATTGCACCGGGCAAGATCATCACCGGAAAGCCGGGCATCGCCAATGATCCCAAGGCCTTGGACTACTCCCGCCAGCGCACCCCCTGGCCCCGCCTTGGCCAGCCCGAGGATGTGGCGGGGGCTGCCCTCTTTCTTGCCAGCGACATGGCGAGCTACATCACAGGCGTAAATCTTCTGGTGGATGGTGGCTGGATGGCCGGCTGACCGACGGTTTCACCAATTGCCGGGCCAAAGCGGGGACAGAAACACATCGAGCACCCCGGGATGACGGGCAAGACCGTGCCGGTTCTGGCCGAAAGCGGCGGATGCGTGGCGAAAGCATTTGTGCGCCAAGGCTCTGTCTGCGCTGTCAGAAGACCTTTGCCTGAGATGCGTAAGGTGCCCATCCTGCCTATTGGCTGGACCAGACCCCCGCAGGCGCATTTGAACCGATGGCGTTCGCCTGCGCCATGCTGTGCGGCGGCGTGCCCAGGCTGGCGGGAAGGGCCGGTCCGCGAAGGGCGGACATCTGACCGTCGGCCGGACGTGTGCGGGGAAGCGACGCTGCACGACACCACGAGGGCCTGACAGGACTGTGCGCGCTACGGCAGTTTCTGCAGGACGTCGAAAACCAAACCGTTGGCGCGCGCAAGATATACAGGTGACCCGCTCTGCGCGTTCGTCACATAGGACCCGCGGCGGGCGCTTTTGTACGTAATTGGTTCTGACGTGCCGAGGCGCCGTCTGTGCCAGTCGGGGCCGGGGCTGCCGACGAGGCAGGCCAGGAAATGCAGACCCTCGTAGGTGGATTGCCCCAAGGAGTTCAGCATCGGCGCGCGCTCTTTGTGCAGGCTATGATATTTTTCACGGAATTCGGCGTTCTCTGACGTGTTCAGACAGGCAAAATAGGATGCTGCAGAAAACAGGCGATCCAGATTCTGCTCGCCGCTGGCCAGAAGTCCGTTCTCTTCCATAGCGCAGGACAGCCGGAAAATCCGGGAATGAAGATTCATCGCTCCGAAAATACGGTTGAACTTCACGGCATCCTGCCCGACCAGCGAAACAAGAACAGCGTCGGCCCCGGACCGGCCAATCGTTTCAACCGCGTCTGCCAGTTTTTCGGAACTGAAGGGAAGGTATTCTTCGTAGACCAACTCCCGCTGATGGTTGCGAATCTGGGCCTTTGCATAGGCGTGCGAGACGTGCGGCCAGACATAGTCGTTGCCGATCAGCGCCCATTTCTTCAGCTTGAACCTGCGGCTCATGTATCCGATCGCCGGGCCAAGTTGCCGACCGGGCGTATCGCCGATCGTGAACACACCGGGTGACGCTTCGCCCCCCTCGTAAAGCGGCGTGTAGACGAAGGGAATCCGGCCCCGTACAATGCGGATGATCTTCTGACGGACGGCGCTGATGTGCATGCCAACGATCGCATCCACGGATTCTGTCTCGATCAGGTCGTTTATCAGGGTTTCAACGGAGGGGTGCGCTTCCACCGCCGAGTCAATTGCGATGATTTCGACGGGCCTGCCGTCAATGCCATGCTGATCGTTCAGTTCCTTGAGAGCGACCTGAGCACTGGAGAGGCAGGACGGGGCCCACATGCCTGCGGCACCACACATCGGGATCAGGAGAGCCACACGGTAAGGCACACCTTTCCTTATTCGTACGTAGTCGGACCCTCGTCCGGAGTGAGAGAAGGCAGAGTTTTGTTGGGTCCACAGATGATGCTTCGTCAAGCCCATAGAGCAGACATCTTCACTGGTTTCGCTCGAAAAATGGTGGTAGTCGACGCTTCGAAGGTCAACGTTCTTGCCAAGAAACGCCCGGTCGCCGCATGACAAAGTTTCAGAAGCCCGTCGATTCGTACATTTCTTACGCACTTGCTGCAGCGCATCGCAAACTTCATATCGCGTTGAACCAGAAGCTGAAGACTCTGAATGTTCAGGTGGAGACGTGGCGCGTTCTGCATTCGCTTCGTTCGTCGAGGGGAAAGACGATGAGCGAACTTGCCGAGATCGTGTTGATGAACCCGCCCACCCTGACAAAGCTGGTCGACCGGATGGTGGCGGACGGTTTGGTTCAGCGTCAATTGGCGGTTGAGGACCACAGGCGCGTTCAACTGGTGCTGACCGACCTTGGTGTGGATATCTCTGACCAGATCGTGGAGCATGTCGATGCTCAGGATGACCAGATCATCGAGGCGATTGGCGCAGAGAAGGCGCAGCTTCTGCGCGAGGCTCTGGAAACGCTGATTTAACCGCACTGTCGTGTGCCGCAGGCGCTTGTCCGGCCTGAACCGCGGAAAGACGGATAAGGCAGACGCTTGATCGACGTCTTCGGGCCATGCCGGGCCGCTTCGCATCAATGCGTGCCCGCTCAACCCTACCGAGCCTGAAGCCTGACGTTCCCTGATCTTGTTGGATCGGAACGGTCATGGGCGCCTTAGGCAGGCGAGCCGTTCCGAGGACGGAGCGCCATTCGGGCGTACGATTAAATTTTAGGCAATCAGTTGGTCAGCCGTTACAAAGTTTTGATTTCCGTTTGGATCATGGTTGCGCTGGCCGCCGACGGCGATTATGCAAAATATAGTTTCCGATTCAAGTAATCGACTTTGATTGGTGTCTCGGACAGCAGGGCGTGCACGAAACAGTAACGCACGATACAGTGCGGGAGTTTCAGTTAAATGTGAAAAATCAAGGTGTTCTGCGGTGTACGCGCAGTGGCTAGATATTACATAGAGCGTCGGCCCGCCGGAAACGCAAGTTTCGGCGGGGCTCATAACTGATGGAGTGCGACATGATCAGGCGGCCCGATATTGCCGAAGTCCAGCAAGCCGCGGCGGAGCTTGGGTTGCAGCTGAGTGCGCAGGATGGTGCCTCTTTCTTGGGCCTTATGGGCGGGCTTTTTGACGCCTATGACCTGGTGGACGGGATGGAAAGCCCGCTCCCATCGGTGAGGCATCACCGTGACCAAGGCGTGCGACCGTCGCCCGAAAACAATCCCTTCAATGCGTGGGTCGTGCAGACAGAGATAAAGGGAACACCGGGTGGCAAGCTCTCTGGCAAGACCGTCGCCATCAAGGACAATGTGAACGTCGCGGGCGTCACGATGGAAAACGGGTCCACGATCCTGAACGGCTATGTGCCGGAGACGGACGCGACAATCGTGACGCGGCTTCTCGATGCAGGGGCGGATATCCTCGGCAAGGCCGTTTGCGAATATTATTGTGCCTCTGGCGGCAGCCATACTTCGGCCAGTGGTCCGGTGGAAAACCCGATCGTTCCCGGCCACAACGCGGGCGGATCCTCGTCGGGTTCGGCGGTGCTGGTCGCGGCGGGTATCGTGGACATGGCGACGGGTGGCGATCAGGGCGGATCAATCCGCATTCCCGCGTCCTTCTGTGGTGTCGTCGGGTTGAAGCCGACGCATGGGCTGGTGCCCTACACCGGAATATTTCCCGTCGAACTGACGGTCGATCACGCCGGACCGATCACCCGAACGGTGGCCGACAACGCCCTGATGCTGGAAGTCATGGCCGGGCCAGACGGGCTAGATCCGCGTCAGACGGGTGCACCGAGCCAGAGCTATTCCGACGGATTGGCGCAGCCGACGCGCGGCCTGAAGGTGGGCGTGCTTGCCGAAGGGTTTGGCCATCCGGGCGGCGAGGCCGAGGTCGACGCGCGTATCCATGAAGTGGCGGACCGGCTGAAAGCCGAGGGCGCGTTCGTCGAGGCCGTTTCCATGCCGCTGCATGCGGCAGGTCCGGCGATATGGACGCCGATTTTCCTTGAAGGCGCCACGGAACTGATGATGCGTCAGAATGCCTATGGCACCAACATGAAGGGTGTCTTTCTGGAAAGCCTGCTGGACAAGCAATCGCACTGGAAAGAGCAGGCCAACGACATGTCCGAGACGCTGAAGCTCGGGATCCTGATGGGGCATTACATGTCGTCCCGTCACAAGGGGCGCTACTATGGCAAGGCGCAGAACCTGAACCGTCTCCTGACGGCGGCCTATGACGACCTTCTGTCGCGGTTCGACGTTCTTTTGATGCCGACGACGCCGATGGCGGCAACGCCGCTTCCGGGCCCGCACGCGAGCCGCGAAAAGATCGTCGAAAGCGCGTTCAGCATGCTTCAGAATACGGCTTCGTCTTGTGCGACCGGGCATCCGAGCATTTCAGTCCCTGCGGGCAAGACCGAAGACGGCCGCCCCATCGGCGCGATGTTCATCGGGCGAAAGTTTGACGAGACAACCCTCTACCGCGCTGCCGCGTCGGTCGAAAAGCTCTCCTTTGAAAAGATGACGGTGGATTGAGCCGCCGGAACGACACCGTGCCCGGAGGGCTGAACCCGGCATGGACAAGACCAGCAATGATGCAACGCGTCCCGGTTGCCCCGGTGACACAGACCAACAAAGGACAGGACCAATGACACTTACGCGCCGCAAGTTCATCCGCTCTACCGCTGCCGGGGGCATCGCATTCGCCGCACCCGCCCTGATCGGGAGTGTCGCACGGGCGCAGGACGGGCCGATCAAGCTGGGCAGTCTGCATGACCTCGCCGGCCCGCTGGCTGCGACCGGAGAGCCGATGGTCTATGCCATCATGTTGGCCGTGGATGAACTGAACGCGGCGGGCGGGCTTTTGGGCCGCGAGGTCGAGTTGATCAACTATGACACGCAATCCAACATCCAGCTTTATTCGCAGTATGCGCAGCAATTGGCTGTCCGCGACAAGGTGGATGTGATCCACGGCGGCATCACATCGGCTTCGCGTGAGGCGATCCGCCCGATCTTTGACCGGTTCAAAACCCTCTATTTCTACAACACTCTGTATGAGGGGGGTGTCTGTGACCGCAATACCTTCAACACCGGCACGACGCCTGCGCAGACAGTTGAAAAGCTGGTGCCCTATGCGATGAACCTCTGGGGCAAGAAGGCCTACATCATCGCGGCCGACTACAATTATGGCCAGATCACCGCGAAATGGATGAAGAAATACGTTCAGGACAACGGCGGTGAGGCGCTTGCGATCGATTTCTTCCCGCTGGATGTGACCAACTTCGGGCCGTCGATTTCGCGGATTCAGGCTGCAAAACCGGACCTTCTTCTGTCTGCAATGGTCGGTGGCAATCACACCGCCTTTTATCGCCAGTGGGCCGCCGCTGGCCTGAAGGGAGAGATCCCGATCGCATCCACCACCTTCGGGCTTGTGAACGAACCCGCCACACTGGAGGATTCCGAAAGCGTGGGTGTTCTGGGCAGCTACGGCTACTTCGAAGAACTGACCACACCCGCAAGCACGGCCTTCGTGAAGGCCATCAAGGACAAGCATGGGGCACAGACGCCCTATGTCAGTGAATTGGCCGCGGCGAGCTATGAGGGGGTTCACCTCTGGGCTCAGGCCGTGAAGATGGCTGGCACCACCGAGCGGATGGCCGTGATCGAGGCCCTTGAGACGGGGCTGACCTTCGAAGGGCCGAGCGGCAAGGTCGTGATTGATACCAAGACCCACCATGTGACCCGGAACACCTTCCTCGCCGAGGTGGAAAGCCGGAAGTGGAAGGTGCTGGAAACCTTCGAGCAGCAGGCGCCGCTGGATACGTCCGCCGTCTGCGATCTCGTGGCCAATCCGAACGACACCACGCAATACGAAATCGATATCTGAGGCCGGACCGCATGGATATCGCGATCATCGTGGGATTGGACGTTGTGAGCGGCATCGCCTCTCTTGTCCTCATCAGCGCCGGGCTTGCTGTCATCTTCGGCATGATGAAGATCATCAACCTCGCGCATGGGGAATTCCTCATGCTCGGGGCCTATGCCACGGTGCTTTCGGTGTCGGCCGGGGTGAATATCTGGGTGGCTATGCTGGTTATTGCCCCGGTCTTTGTCGGTCTGGTCGGCGTTATCGTAGAGCGATGCCTGATCCGGTTTCTTTACGGGCGGCTGGTTGACACGATGCTGGCGACATGGGGCCTGAGCCTCATGATCGTCGGCGGCACCACGATGATCTTCGGCAACACGATTGTCGGTGTTGCGTCGCCGCTGGGTGGGTTCACGGTCGGTGCCTATCAGTCAAGCCTCTACACGCCGTTTCTGGCCTTGATGGCGATCCTGTTGATGACGTCGGTATGGGCGGTGATGCGCTACACCCGTGTGGGTCTGATTGCCCGGGCCGTGATGCAGAACCCGGACATGGCGGCAACCCTGGGGGTCAATCCGACGCGGGTCTACATGGCGACCTTCGGCGCCGGTGCGGCCATGTCGGGCCTTGCCGGGGGGCTTCTTGCGCCGGTGGCCGGGGTCGTGCCGACCATGGGGGCGGCCTACATCGCAAAGGCCTTCATCACGGTTGTTGGTGGCGGGACGTCCATCCTGTGGGGGCTTATCACCGCCTCGGGCCTCTTCGGGTTCATCAACCAGATCGCGGCCTTCCTTACCACGCCCGTCTTTGGCGAGGTGATCCTGTTCATCGCCGCGGTGGGTCTGATCCGCATGCTTCCAACCGGGATATCCGGACGATTTTTCAAGGGGCGCCTGTAATGCAGACTTCGGGTGGAATGACCGTGGCGGTGATCGGATCGGCCATTGTTGCGGTCGGTGTTGTCGTGGCGCCGTTCTATGTCGACCTCTTCCAGATCATGCAACTGACCGTCTTCGCGGCGATGGCGGTGCTGGCACTCAGCCTTGGCTTCATCTGGGGGTATGGCGGGATCCTCTGCTTTGGCCAGACCTGTTTCTTCGGGCTCGGTGCCTATGCCTATGCGGTGTCGGCGATCAACTTCGGGGACAGCACGCCCGCGATCCTGCTGGCCATTCTTGTGCCTGTGGTTTTCGCGGCGCTGCTGGGATACTTCATGATCTATGGCGGCATCAGCGACGTCTATCTGGGTGTGATCACCCTTACGGTTTCGCTGATCCTGTTCAATCTGGTCAATTCGACAGCAGGTGACTTCTACAAGATCGGCGACGCGCGTCTGGGTGGCTTCAACGGCATGCCGGGGGTGCCCACGTTCAACTTGCCGGGCAATCCGGGGTATGTCCTCAGCCCCGAAGAAGCCTGGACAGTGACCGGTCTTGCCCTGATTGCGGTTTATCTCGGGCTGCGCGTTCTGATTGCCAGCTCCTTTGGGCGGATCATCATCGCCATTCGCGAAAATGAAACGCGCGCGGCCCTTCTTGGCTATGATCCACGGATTTACAAACTTGTCACCTTCATGATCGGCGGGGCCATCGCGGGTTTTGCCGGGGCGCTCTACGTCAACTGGGGGGCTTTCGTCAGCCCGACCATCTTTGCCCTTGGTCTGTCCGCACAGATCATCATCTGGGTTCTGATAGGTGGACGCGGAACACTGATCGGGCCCGTGATCGGATGCCTTCTGATGCAGTGGATGGTGACAGAGATCGGGGCACAGCAGGCGCTGGATGCCAATTTCATCCTGGGCGCAATCCTTGTCGTCTTCGTCTTGCTGGTGCCCAAGGGCATCGCACCCACACTGCGGGAACTGGCCCTTACGCGGATGCACCACTTCAAATCAGGCACGGCCAAGACCGGCGTGAAAGTGAAGACATGACAAATTTTCTGCTGGAAACCAGCGGTCTGACGATCCGCTTCGGGGGCGTCACGGCGGTGAACGCGGTGGACTTCTCCCTGAAAGAGGCTGAGTTGCGCTGCCTGATCGGGCCGAACGGTGCGGGCAAGTCCACGTTTTTCAAGCTGCTTACCGGGCAACTGCGCCCCTCGGACGGGCATGTGCGCCTGCGGGGTCAGGATATCTCTGGGGCGCTTCCACATCAGATTGCGCGCCGGGGGGTGGGGATCAAGACGCAGGTTCCGAATGTGTTCAACGCAATGACGGTTCAAGAGAACCTATGGATTGCAGCGAGGTACAAGCATGCGCCGGAGCCTGCGGCCGACCTGGCCGAATCCATCCTGCAGAAATTGCGCCTTACGTCGATTGCGCACAAGGAGGTGGGGCAACTGGCGCACGGGCAGCGGCAATGGGTTGAAATCGGGACCGTTCTGGCCGGTGAGCCGGACCTGATCCTGCTGGATGAGCCCGCCGCCGGCATGACCCACGATGAGGTCGAACGGACCGCAGAGCTGATCCTCGAAATCAACAAGACGCGTGCGCTGATCGTGGTGGAGCATGACATGCAGTTCATCAAGATGATCGCAAAGACTGTTACGGTCCTGCATCAGGGGGCGGTTCTGATCGAGGACGATGTGCAGGTCGTCATGCGTGATCCCCGTGTGCGGGATGTGTATCTTGGGAAAGGATTGGCGGCATGATCCTGCAGGTCGACGCGCTGCGGTCCGGGTACGGGCGCATTCCCATTCTGGCCGGGGTGACGTTCGGCGTGGCCGAGGGCGAATTCCTTGGAATACTTGGCCATAATGGCATGGGCAAGACAACGCTGATGAACACGCTGATGGGCCATCTGTCGGCCACCGGCGGAACCATCCGGTTCGATGGGCAGGAGATCACGCAAATGCCCGCGTTCAAGCGGGCCCGTGCCGGACTGGGCCTTGTGCCGCAGGGGCGGCAGATCTTTCCGGACCTGACCGTTCATGAAAACCTTCGGATGGGAATGGCGGGGAGTGCGGCGGAAGACACGGGGCTTCTGGACGATATCCTGAGCCTCTTTCCCCGGCTTCAGCGGTTGCTCGACCGTCGTGGCGGCGCGCTGTCTGGTGGTGAACAGCAACTGCTGGCACTCGCCCGTTGCCTGTGCGCGCGCCCGAAACTGATGCTGCTGGATGAACCCACGGAAGGCATTCAGCCGTCGATCCTTGAAGAGATCGTGGAGACGTTGAAGACGCTGCGAAGCCGCGGACTGTCCCTTGTTCTGGTCGAGCAGAACCTTGATTTCATTGCAGCCCTCTCGGGGCGGGTGCTGATCATCCAGAAAGGCATGAT
Source organism: Rhodobacterales bacterium (assembly GCA_038251625.1). Taxonomy (GTDB): domain Bacteria; phylum Pseudomonadota; class Alphaproteobacteria; order Rhodobacterales; family Rhodobacteraceae; genus JBBQXK01. The sequence goes on along the minus strand of JBBSBE010000033.1, from coordinate 16,981 downwards.
CACCGGAGAACTGGCACCGCAGGACCTTCAGAACCCTGAAACGGTTGCTGAATTCGTTGGCATGAGTGCCGCCTGACCATCTGCCGCCCGGTCTGTTGCGGCCCGTTTCGGCGGCAGCACCGGGCGCGAAAGTGAACACCAACTGACCCAGAGGAGACGATCCATGACCATCACAAGACCCAGCGTGGACAAGGTTCTCGAGATTGCCGCAGGTTTGGGCATGACCCTGACGCGGGCCGAGGCCGAGGAATATCACGCGCTGATGCAGCCAAATCTCGATGCTTATGATGTGGTCGATGCCGAAGCCGATTTCACACCGCCCGTCCTTTATCCGCGCACATCGGGATATGCGCCAGGCAAGGCCGAGAACCCCTTCGGGGCCTGGGCCCGGAAGGTCACTGTCAAAGGGGCGGTGGAAGGCAAGCTCAAAGGCATGTCTGTCGCGCTCAAGGACAATGTGGCGCTGGCGGGGGTGCCGATGACGAACGGCGCCTCGACCCTCGAAGGTTTCATTCCGGTTGCCGACGCCACCATCGTGACGCGGATGCTGGATGCGGGCGCCACGATCGTGGGCAAGGCCGTCTGCGAATATTTCTGTCTGTCGGGCGGCAGTCACACGTCCAAACCCTCGATGGTGCACAATCCGCGCAAGATCGGCTATTCGGCTGGGGGATCGTCTTCCGGCAGCGCGGCGCTTGTGGCGGCTGGCGAGGTTGACCTCGCGATCGGCGGCGATCAGGGCGGCTCGATCCGCATGCCCGCCTCCTATTGCGGGATCGCCGGGATGAAGCCGACCCACGGCCTTGTGCCCTATACCGGCGTCATGCCCATCGAGAGCACGATCGACCATACCGGGCCGATGTCCCTTACCGTGGCGGACAATGCCCTGCTTCTTGAAGTGCTGGCGGGTGCAGACGGGCTGGATCCGCGTCAGTACGCGCCGAAGGTGGACAGCTATACCGCCGCGCTTGACCGAGGCGTCAAAGGCATGAAGATCGGTGTGCTGAAGGAAGGGTTCGTGGCTGCCAACATGATGCCGGGCGTCGCGGATGCCGTAAGGGCCGCCGCCGAGACGTATCGCGAACTGGGGGCGACGGTCGAAGAGATCTCGATCCCGGATCACCTGCTTGCGGCTGCGGTCTGGGGCCCGATCGCGATCGAGGGCCTGCAATGGCAGATGATGCAGGGCAATGGCATGGGCATGAACTGGAAAGGTGCCTATGATGTCGGTCTGGTCGATTTCCATGCCGGGTGGCGTGCCAAGGCGGACGATCTGTCCGAAAGCCTCAAGATCTGCATGATCATCGGCCAATATGGCATCGATCACTACAATGGGCGCTACTATGCGAAGGCGCAGAACCTCGCGCGGAAGGTGAAGGCAAGCTATGACGCGGTCTTTGCCAAATATGATCTGTTGCTGATGCCGACACTGCCGATCACCGCCTCGAAACTGCCAGAACCCGGCGCGTCGATCACCGAGGTCATTACCCGCGCGTTCGAGATGATCGCAAACACCTCGCAATTCGATGTCACGGGCCATCCGTCGATGTCGATCCCCTGCGGTACGGTCGACGGACTTCCCGTCGGGTTGATGCTGACGGGTGCGGACTATTCCGAAAGCACCATCTATGCGGCCGCGGCGGCCTACGAGGCGACGGTGGACTGGACCGGTGGCCTTGCCAAACCGGCAATGGCAAAACCGGAACTGACGCCCGCGCAATAAATCCCGAAGACCCTCGGGCCGACCTCGACAAGTCGGTCGGCCCGAACGCCGAAATTCGGAAAGAGGCACGGCATGATCACGATTACGGCGGTCATTCGGGCAAAACCCGGGCAGGCCGACAACCTGCGCGACGCACTGTGTGCTGTTGCCGACAGTGTTGCCAGGAATGAACCAGACACCGTGGGGTTCTACATTTCGCGGGATCTGGCCGATCCTCAAATTTTCACGACCTACGAACGGTTCACGACCGAGGAAGCCAAGGACGCGCACAATGGATCGGCTGCCGTTGCGAATTTTTTCGCCATGGCCGACAGCCTGATCGAAGGGCCCGTCATCTTGCAGACATGCGGCGAGATTTCGTGCAAACCTTTGGACACCGTGTAACGGCTGGGGCCACTCGCGCCGGGCCGGAATCCGAAAACGAATGCGAATAGGGGGACAGATGGACTGGATCAAACAGTCGATCATGGGGCAAAGGGGCGTTGCCGCGGGGCGTGCCGGGGCATCGCACACCATCACGATCACAGATCAGAAGACATTCCACTATGTCTATGGTCCCTATGTCGATCCGGTGCTCGAAGTCGATCCGGGCGCGGTTGTGACGGTTGAGACGCATGACGCCTTCGAAGGAAAGATCGTCAGCGAGGCTGACAGGCCGTCTGATATCCTTCAGTTTCCGTTTCTGAACCCGCAGACCGGTCCGATTTACGTGCGCGGTGCGCAAAAGGGCGATGCTTTGGCGGTACGGATCCTCTCGATCACCCCGCGCGGACCGCAACCTGTGGGCACAACCTGCCTGATCCCGGAATTCGGCGGGTTGGTGTCGACCGGCCAGACGGCCATGCTGAACCCGGCCCTGCCAGAGATCGTGAAGAAGGTGCGCGTGGACGCGGACGGTGTCTACTGGTCCGACCGGCTGACCCTGCCGTACGAACCTTTCATCGGCACGATCGGCACCTCGCCCGAGATCGAGGCGATCTCGTCCCTGCAGCCGGACTATTATGGCGGCAACATGGATATGCCCGACGTGGCGCCGGGCGCGATCATCTATCTGCCTGTGAATACGGCCGGTGGGTTGCTCTATGTCGGGGACTGTCACGCCATTCAGGGTGATGGCGAACTCTGTGGGGTGGCGCTGGAAATCCCTGCAACTGTCGTGCTGCAGATCGACCTGATCAAGGGACATGGCAATGCCTGGCCACAACTGGAAACCGAGGACGCCATGATGTTCATCGGCAGTGCCCGCCCGCTGGAGGATGCCTGCCGCATCGCCTACCGCGAACTGGTTCGCTGGGTCGCGGCGCAGACCGGCCAGACGCAGGAAGAGGCCTACATGCTGCTGACGATGTGCGGCAAGATCCGTCTGGGCAATATGGTTGACCCGAAATATTCGGTTGGGGCGTCGATCCTCAAACGTTATCTGGTTTGAAAAGGGAACGATCATGGATCTCGGACTGAAAGGGTTGAACGCTCTTGTCACCGGCGGCAGCAAGGGCATCGGTCAGCGATGCGCGGACCTGTTGGCCCGGGAAGGCGCGAATGTGGCGATCTGCGCCCGCAACGGGGCAGAGGTTGCAAGTGCGGTCGCGGCGCTGAAAGCACACGGCACCACCTGCTTTGGCGCGGCGGTCAATGTGGCCGACAAGGCAGCCCTTGAAGCTTGGGTCGCGGAAAGTGCTGCCGCTCTTGGCGGTGTGGACATCGTGATCGCCAACGTCTCTGCCTTGGCCGTCAGTGACGATGAGGCAGCCTGGCACGCAGGTTTCGAGACGGACTTGATGCATTCTGTCCGGCTGGTGAACGCGGCGATGCCCTGGCTCGAAAAATCCGGTCATGCTGCGATCACCCTGATCTCTTCGGTGTCGGGGCGCGAGATCGACTTTACCGGCCCGGCCTATGGGGCATTCAAGGCCGCTTTGGTGCACTATGCGCAGGGACTTGCGTTCAAGCTGGCACCCAAGGGCATTCGGGCCAATTCCGTCTCTCCGGGCAATACCTATTTTCCGGGCGGGATCTGGGCGCAGATCGAGGTGGGCATGCCGGAGCTTTTTGCCCAAGCGATGTCGCTTAATCCGACCGGAAGAATGGGTACTCCGGAAGAGATTGCCACGGGGGTCGTGTTTTTGTCTGCACCCTGTTCCAGTTTCACGACCGGGACAAACCTCGTGATTGACGGCGCACTGACAAAGGGTGTTCAGCTCTGATTTCAGCGCGGTACGAAGACCTTCGACCGGGACGGTCGGGGTGCCCGCCCTGCCTGCCGTGGGACCAAGACCAAGCGTGTTCAACACGTTGAAGAAATCCGTGCGGCGCGATGGCCGCCCGGAAACGCCTGCGACTGATCGGTTGCGGCCCAAGTGGGCTGCAAGCAAGGAACCCGGACGCTGAAATGACAGCGAGACGGGTCTTTGGCCCGACAATCACGCGGCGAAGTCCCACTGGCGGGTTCGATGATGCGCGCGGTGCCGCAGCTTCGGCGCATGCGAGAACGGCAGAAGCTCGCTTCCATCCTGCCTCGGTCTTCAACCGGGTCCGGAAAGGGGCACCATCTTCAGAACTGCGACCACCAAAAGCGGACCGTTGCCGCGTGGTGCCGCGTTCTTTGCGCCGGACGTAGGGGCACGGCAGGGCAAGCGGAGGCGCGTTCGCGTTCGTCTGGCTGCACCAAGGATAGTGATGCGGGGGATGGCGGGATATGATCTGTCCGACCACCCGCGCCGCCACCATCATCGAAGGTTTCCCGTCCTGATGCGCATCCTTTTGCACCTGCCCGATCCCGCACCTCATATCCCCCTTGTCTCGGCATCGGCGCCGGGCGCCGAGGTGGTGGGATGCGACAGCTATGCCGCGCTGCCGGGCATGGTTGCCGAACTGGCACCGGACATCGTGTTCACCATCCGCTTTGCAGGAACCCCCGGATTTCCTGCGAAGGCAATGACCGGGCCGGGTGGGCCGGGCTGGATCTCTGTCGGCGGGTCAGGGGTGGACCATCTGGGCGATTGGGATACGTCGCGCACCGTGGTGACAAATGCGGCGGGCGTTGCTGCCGACCAGATGGCGGAATACGTGGTCGGTGCCGTGCTGCATTTCCGGCTGGATGTGCCGGGGCTGATCACCGATCAATCGCAACAGCTTTGGCGGCGCGACCGCAAGGTGCGCCCGCTGCGGGGAGGCACAGCCCTGATCGTGGGGCTGGGGCGGACGGGCCAAGCGGTGGCTGCCCGACTGCGGGCCTTGGGCATGCGGGTGATTGGCGTGCGGAACAGTTCAGCGCCGGCGGCGGGGGTGGATGCCCTGCATCCGCCCGCTGACCTTCCGGACCTCTGGCCCCTGGCAGACCTGATCGTGGTCAGCACCCCGCTGACGGGTGCGACGCGCGGTCTGATCGGTGCGGATGCGATTGCAGCGATGAAGCCGGATGCGGTGATCGTCGACGTCTCGCGCGGGGGGGTGATCGACGGGCAGGCGCTGGCGTCGGCGCTGATGTCGGGCCATCTGGGGGGGGCGGCGCTCGATGTGTTCGAGGCCGAGCCGTTGCCACCCGGCCATCCGCTGTGGACCACGCCCCGAACGTTGGTATCGCCCCATTGTTCAAGCACCTATGACGGATGGGAGGAGGCAACGGTTGCCTTTTTCTGCGACAACCTGGGGCGGCGATTGAGGGGCGAACCGCTGGTGAATGTGGTGGAGCCCGGACGCGGCTATTGACCGGGCCAGCAGGTCCGCGAGCGCACCGTCACCGCAAGAAGGCACGGCAGCGCAAAGTCTTGGCGCAAGACAGGTGCGGTTCAAAGGCCAAGATGCGCGCGCACTTCTTGGGCTGTGGCGGGGTTGCTTCCTGTGGTGGAGATTACCCTTGCGGCTTCGGTGACAAGCCAGGCGTTGGTGACAGGTTCGCCGTTCCACAGGTGATGATCCTCGATCCCTGTGCGCAGGCCTCCACCCGCCGCCACGATCAGGGGGGCAAGCGCGCGCTGGCCGGCATCGCCCTTGGATGAGGCCGTCCAGTCCGTGCCGGGGGGCATCAGGTCCAGCATCGCTTCCAGTGCCTTTGGCCGCGCAGGCGCGCACCACAAGACGCCAAAACCGATGCAGACCGGCGTGCGTTCTGGCACTGCAGCATCCGCCATCATCCGTGCAGCCAGCGCCATCTGGCCAAGGTCGAACACCGTCAGTTCCGGCCGCACCCCCATCGGGCCGAGGAGCGCCGCTGCACGGTAGAGCATGTCGGTGGGCGACAGGAACACCAGCCCCCCGTCCCCCCAGGAAAAGCTGCCGCAATCGAGGCCTGTCATGTCGGCTCTTGCGGGTGCCAGATGCGCCAATCTGCGCCCGGCAGACAGGATGGCGGCCGCGTCGTCAGCCGCGATGACGGGGTCATGCAGACCCACGGGCAGGATTCCGCCACCACCGCCGGTGAAGTGGATGATCACGTCGGCATTGCGCGTGCGGATGCGGTCTGCCACCTCGACATAAAGGGCCGTGTCATGCGCGCCAAGGCCTGTGGCGGGGTCGCGCACATGCACGTGCACCACTGCGGCCCCGGCCTCGGCGGCGGCCAGTGCATCGGCTGCAATTTCGGCGGGCGTGATCGCCAGATGGGGCGTATCAGTGCGCTTCAGCGTGCCGCCGTTCACGGCGCAGGTGATCCATCTCATGTGTCGGGCGCCTCCTGCGCCAAAAGGCGGCCGTGTCCGGCCGCATCCCCGTCAACCTCGCCGTCGCGCATGACGATCCGGCCCCGGCTGACGGTCAGCACCGGACGGCCCGTCATGGCGGCGCCGTCCCAGGGTGTGAAATCCACGCGGCTTTCCATCTGCGCATGGCGGAGCGTCCAGTGGGCCTCTGGATCCCACAGCGTCAGGTCGGCGTCGAAGCCGGGGACCAGCACACCCTTGCGCGTCAGACCGAAAAGCCGCGCGGGGGCGGCAGCGGTGACTTCCGCAAAGCGTTCCGGCGTCATCCGCCCGGTGGCGACACCGCCTGAAAAGACGGAAGGAAGCATGGTCTGAAGCCCCGGAAAACCGCCCCCGAAGGCGGTGAAGGGCATTAGCTCGCCAGCCTTGGCTCGCGCGATCTGCGGCAGGCGGTTCTTTGGCGAATGGTCCGATGATACCATCTGCAGTCCGCCCCCCGACAACGCATCCCACAGCGCCTGGCGGTCGGCCTCGGCGCGCAGGGGCGGGGCGCACAGGAACTTTGCCCCCTCGAAATCAGGGCGCGCAAGGTCGGCATCGGTGAAGCTGAGGTAGTGCGCGCAAGTCTCGGCACTGATCGCCACGCCGCGCGCCGCTGCCCGCGCCACCTCGGCCAGCGCCTCGGCCCCCGAGACGTGATAGACATGGAGCCGCGCGCCGGTTGCCGCCGCATAGTTTGACACGCGGTGAATCATCTCGGCCTCGGCGGCCTGCGGCCTTGCATGGGTGTGACGCGCGAGCGCGGTGCGCCCTGCCGCCAGTTCTGCGGCGGTCGCGTGGCGCACCAGCGCGTCATCCTCGGCATGAAGGATCGCGACCATGCCCAGCCTTGCCGTCGCCGCAAGGATGGCCAGCATCTCTGCATCCGTCAGCGCATAGCCCTGATAGGTCGAGAACATCTTGACCGACCGGAACCCCCGTTTCGCGAGGCCGGGCAGTGTGTGGGCCAGAAAATCCGGATCGGCCTCGGGCATCTGGATATGGACGGCGTGGTCGATCAGCGCCGTGCCCGTGGCCGGGGCCAGGTAGTCTGCCAGCACTGCCGCCAGATCGTCGCCCCGCGCGGCCATGCTTTGCGGGATGACGGTGGTCGTACCTCCGGCCACCGCCGCGCGCGTGGCGGTTTCCCAATCATCGGGGCAAGGCGGCTCGCCCGCCACTGATCGCTGCGCGATGTGGCAATGGCTGTCGATTCCGCCGGGCAGGAGCAGGCGGCCGTTTGCCGCGATCTCGATGGTGCCTCGGGCAAGATCGGGGCCGATCTCTGTGATCTGGCCCGCGCGGACGGAAAGATCGCCCCTTTGCCGTCCGCCCGGCGTCACGATCACCGCATCACGGATCACCAGATCATTCTGCATGGTCATCTCCACTTCTGCATTCATCTTGTTTGCCAATGGCTTCAGGCGCAATCTGCGCAAACCGACAAGGGGGTGTCAGATGACGAGCTGGGGACGCAACTTTACCGGGTACGGGCGCCACGCGCCCCGGATCGACTGGCCCGGCGGCGCACGCCTGGCCGTCAATCTGGTGATCGTCTACGAGGAGGGATCGGAGTATTCCCTGCTCGAAGGGCATGGCCGCAACGAAGGGTGGGGCGAATATGCCTTTACCGTCGATCCGCCGATCCGCGACCTTGGCACCGAGACGCATTTCGAGTTTGGCGCCCGGGTGGGCATCTGGCGACTGGCGCGGATGCTGGAGGATCTTGGGGTGAAGGCCAGCATTTCGGCCTGCGCCCTCGCGCTGGAGCGCAATCCCGAGGTGCCCGCCTGGATGAACGAGGCGGGGCACGACCTTTTGGGCCACGGCTGGCGCTGGTTCGAAGCGTTCGCCCAATCGCGCGAGGAAGAGCGGGCGCATCTGCACCGCGCGGTTGAAAGCTATCAGCGTGTGCTTGGCTATCGCCCCATCGGCTGGAACCAGCGGTCTTATCCGTCGGTCAACACCTTCGATCTGCTGGTCGAGGAGGGTGGTTTTCTGTACACGTCCGACCCCTGCAATGACGAGATCCCCTATTTCGTGCCCGACGGGCGGGGCGGGCGGATGCTGGTAATGCCCTATTCCAAGACCTTCAACGACAGTCGGTTTCTGGTGTCGCCCGGCTATGCCAACCCCGGCGATTTTGCGGCGGATGTGATCGCGGGGATGGAGTATCTGGCGGCCGAGGCCGAGGCGATCGGGCCGCGCATGATGACCGTAGCGGTTCACGCCCGCTGGACAGGGCAGCCCAACCGCGCCTCGGGTCTGCGCCGGATCATCGAGCATGGGCTGGCCATGCCCGGGGTCGCGTTTCTGCGCCGCGATGACATGGCGCGCCATTTCCTGGTGCATCACGCGGACCTGCCGGTGATGGTGCCCGAGATATGACCAGCCTCAGGGCGCTGCGGCATGGATCACCGCCTCGTCCATCGCGGCAAGAAACCGCGAAACCTCGGCCAGGCTGTTGTAGTGGCTGACTGACACCCGGATGCAGGATTGAAGGCCAAGCGGCCCTAGAATATTGCCGCAATAGTGGTCGTTCAGGCGGATGTGCACCCGTATCCCCCGGGCGCCCAGGAAGGCGACAAGCGCGTCGGACCGCATCCCCGACAGCGTCAGCGACACCACCCCTTCGCGCCCCGGATTGTCGGCCCCGCCGATCACCGTCACGCCCGGCATCTCGGCCAGGCCGCGCAGGTTGCCGGTGCCGTGCATCATGGCGGTCAGAAGGGCGGTTTCTTGGCCGTGGATGGCATCCGCCGCAGCCTCGATCCGCGTGCGGCGGTCGGGGCTGTCGGTGAACCGCGCGCCCAGCCAATCCAGATAGTCCACCACATCGGAAAAGGTGGCGTAGGCGCCTGAATCGCGCGTGCCCTGTTCCCAGTTGGTTGCGGCCCCGCCGATCACCGTTTCCTTCGGGCAAGCCGTCAGGCGGTCGGAGGCCCAGCCCACGCCATAGCCATGGCGGGAAAAGACCTTGTAGGGCGAAACGGCATAGCCGTCTGTCCCAAGCGCCTCCACATCAATCCGTCCATGGCTGGCGTGCTGGATGCCATCCACGATGATGAAGCAACCAGGGGCCACAGCCCGGATCGCGGCTGCGATTGCAGGCACGTCCACCGCGATGCCGGTGACGGGCGATGTCTGCACGATGCTGGCCACACGCAGCGCGGGCGTGATGTGGGGGCGGTAGGCATCAAGGCCGACCGTGCCGGTCACGTCGTCATGCAGGGCCAGCAGGCGCGGGCGGCCTGTAACCTCGGCCCAGCGTGCCATGGCGCTGACCGAGGCAGGATGTTCAAGGGTAGAGCCCAGCATCGTGCCCCCCGGCGCCGCGCCAAGCGCTGCGGTGCGCACCAGCCGGAACAGCACCTCCGTTCCGCTTTCGCCCACAAACACCTGCCCGGTGACCGCGTTGAAGAGGGTGCGCATATCCGCCTTGCCGCGGGCAATCATACCCATCAGCGCCCGCGAGGCCGGATTGTCGCGTCCCTGATTGTCGGGATATCCTGCATGCAGCGTTGATGTCTCGACCACCGAACGCAGGCGCAGCGACCCACCCGCATTCTCGAAGAAAACGCGCGGGCCTTCGAACGGGCAGGCATCCACGTGGGCGAAGCGCGCGCGCACCTCCTCCAGCAGACCCGGAATGTCACCGATCACCGGCGCGCTCACATCCGTAGCCTTGCGCCTTCGGGGTCGAACGGTGGCTGCGCGAGCACCCGGGCGGTATGGTCCTGCCCGAGGATCGCCACGTGCACCGTATCGCCGGGGGAAGCGATGCCCGCCTTGAGATACGCAATCGCAAGCGATTTGCCGACGTGGTAGCCATAGGCACCCGAGCTTACCTGCCCTGCGGGCGTGCCGTCGGGCAGGAACACAGGCTCGCCGCCAGAGGCGTCTGCATCGGTGGCGTCGATCTCCAGCATCGTCATCGTGTCGCGGGCGGGCAGACCTGCGATGGCCTGCCATGCGGATTTGTTCAGGAAATCCTTGTCATCCTTCACCAGCCGGGCAAGCCCGGATTCCTGCGGCCAGTACTCGGGCGAATAGTCGCGCCCCCAACTGCCATAGCCCTTTTCCACCCGAAGGCTCATCAGCGTGCGGCTGCCCACTGGCCCCGCTCCAAGGTCGCGCCCCGCATCTAGAAGCGCGGTGTAAAGCGCCACCTGATCGGCGGCGTCGCAGTGCAGTTCCCACCCCAGATCGCCGGTAAAGCTGACCCGCAGCGCGATGCAAGCCACCCCCGCCACAGTGATCTGCGCCGAGGTCATGAACGGGAAAGCGGCGTTTGAAAGATCGGTATTGGTCAGCCGTGCCAGCAGATCGCGCGCGCGCGGCCCTGCCACGTTGAAGCCTGCCGTGCGGTCGGTCACGCTGTCGAAGGTGGTGCCATGGGGCAGGGGCACCGCATTCCAGAACCGGCGGTGATACCGCTCTGCCATGCCCGACCCGACCACCAGAAAGTCTTCTGACCCAAGACATGTGACGGTGAAATCTCCCGCCACGCCCCCTCGCACCCCGATCAGCGGCGTAAGGCAGGATCGCCCTTGCGCGCGCGGCATCCGGTTGGCGAAGACGGCGTTCAGCCAGTCCTCGGCCCCGGGGCCTGTCGCGCGGTAGCGGGCGAAGTTCGAGATGTCGATGATCCCCGCGGCACCCCGCAGCATCCGCGCTTCGCGCCCCACCGGCGCCCACCAGTTCTGCCGGGTGAAGCCTGCGGTTTCGGCGCGGGGCTCGCCCTCGGCGGCGAACCACAAGGGATGCTCCCACCCATAGTTCAGCCCGAAGACCGCGCCCATTCCGGCCTGCATCGCATAGGCAGGGCGGGTGCGGGCGGGGCGGCCTGCGCTGCGCTCTTCGCCGGGGAAATGGATCTTGAAGCGGTGGGCGTATTGATCTTCGACCCGCGCCTTGACGAAGGACTTGCCCGCCCACGCCCCATATCGGGCCAGATCCCAGTTGAACATGTCCAGCGTCGGCTCACCCTCGACCATCCATTCGGCGGCCAGCTTGCCAAGGCCGCCCGACTGCGAAAAGCCCGGGATGATGCCGTTGCAGCAGAAATAGCCCCTGAGTTCAGGCACCGGGCCGAAAAGCGCCGCGCTGTCGGGCGACCAGATCATCGGGCCGTTGATGACGCGCTTGATCCCCGCCCGCCCCACAGCGGGCACCCGTGCGATAGCGCGCAGCATGTTCGGCTCGATCCGGTCAAGGTCATCGGCGAAAAGCTCGTGGCCAAAGCCAACGGGGGTTTCATCCTCGGCCCAGAACTTCATGTCGCGCTCGTAGGCGCCAACCAGAAGGCCAAGCCCTTCCTGACGCAGGTAATATTCCCCGTCACGGTCGGCGACCGATGGAAGGCGGCGACCCGCGCCCGCAATCTCGGGGATCGTTTCGGTGACGAAATACTGGTGCTCGGTCGGGATCAGCGGAAGCTCCAGCCCCGCCATCCGGCCCACCTCGCGCGCCCAGAGCCCGGCTGCATTGATCACCCAAGGCGTGCGGATGTCGCCCCGTGCCGTGCGCACGATCCATGTGCCGTCCGGCTGCGCCTCGGTTCCGGTGACCGGGGTGAAGCGGTGAATTTCGGCCCCCATCTGGCGCGCGCCGGCAGCGTAGGCATGGGTGACGCCCGACGGATCCACATTGCCGCCATCGGGTTCGAACATGATGCAGCGGATGCCGTCGAAATCGACCAGCGGATGCAACCGTTCGGCCTCATCCCTGCTGACCTCGTGGAAGTTCATGCCGTAGCGCCGCGCCTTGGCTGCCTGGATACGCAACTGATGCTCGCGCGCCTCGGTCTGGGCGAGGTAGAGGCTGCCGGGCTGGAAGATGCCGCAGCTTTGGCCCGTCTCTGCCTCCAGCGCCTTGTAAAGGCCCATGGTATAGTGCTGCAACCGGCTGATGTTGGTCACATCGTGCAGCCCGTGGATATTGGCCGCCGCATGCCAGGTAGAGCCGCTGGTGAGTTCCGACCGTTCCAGCAGAACCGCGCCCGTCCAGCCCTTCTGTGCCAGGTGGTAAAGGATCGAGCAGCCGACAAGGCCGCCGCCGATCACCACTGCGGGGGCGTGGCCGGGCAGGGGTTTCACATCCCGTCCGCCGGTTTCAGATGCCTCGATCATGGCTCGTTCCCTCCAATCTCTTCCTTGCGCCTTGCAACATATGCATCAAGCTCTTCGCGGACGGCCGGGTCCATCACGGGTTCCTCGTAGTCTGCCAGCGCCTGCTGCCAGATGCCTGTGGCGCGTTCGGCGGCATCTTTGGATCCTGCCGCTTCCCACCCGCCATAGTTCGTCCAGTCCGAAAGCAGCGGGCGGTAGAATGCGGTCTCATAGCGCTGGATCGTATGGTCGGCGCCGAAGAAATGGCCCCCGGCGGGCACGCTGGCGATGGCATCAAACCCCAGTTCTGCAGGCGAAAAGTCGATGGGGCGCAGGATTTCCATGATATTTTGCAAGATTTCCACATCCAGAACCAGTTTCTCGAAGCTTGCGGTGAGCCCGCCCTCGAGCCATCCCGCCGCGTGATAGATCAGGTTCGCCCCCCCAAGGACCGCCCCCCATGTCGCCATCGCCGTCTCGTAGGCCGCTTGCAGGTCACAGGCGTTTGAGGCGTTGGAGTTGGAACTGCGGTAGGGCAGGTTGTAGCGCCGCGCCAGTTGGCCCGCGATGATGTTGGCTTTGGTATTCTCGGGCGTGCCGAAGGCGGGCGCGCCCGAGCGCATGTCCACGTTTGACGTGAAGGCACCGTACATGACCGGCGTGCCGGGGCGGACAAGCTGCGTCAGCGTCACACCGAACAGCGCCTCTGCGTTCTGCTGCGCAAGGGCTGCGGGCAGGGTGACGGGCGTCATTGCCCCCATCAGGGTAAAGGGCGTGATCGTCACCGGCTGGCCATGTTCCGCCATGGCGATCAGCCCTTCGCCCATCGCATCGTCAAAAAGGCGCGGCGAATTCACCGAGATGATCGTGGTCAGGCCGGGATGATCCGCCATATCCTCGACCGTGATGCCACGGGAGATGGCCATCATCCGTATCCCGTCCATCGCCCGACCGCGCCCGATTGCGGTGCAGTGGAACGTCAGGTCCGATAGGGTCAGGTTGGCGTGATAGGTGTCGAGATGGCGGTTGTTCGCGGGCAGTTCCTGCGGCGAGGTGACCTGGTTTCCGATCATGTGGATGGCGTTGAAATGATGCGCGAGGCGAATGAAATCCTGATAGTCCTGCAGGTTGCCCGATCTGCGCCCGCGCAGCCGGTCGTGCACGTTGGGCGGCCCCGCCACCAGCCCGAAGTTGAGCGCGCGGCCCCCGAAGCGCAGGCGTTTGGTGGGGTTGCGCGCCGTCAGGGTGAATGTTGCGGGCGTGGTGCGCAGCGCCTCGGTCACGATGCTTTCGTCGATGCGGATGACCTTTTCGTCGCGGTCAACGATGGCGCCCGCCGCTTCGAAGAGGTCCATCACCCGGTCGCCCATCACCCGGATGCCAAGTTCTGACAGGATGCGGATCGAGGTATCGTGCAGGGCCTGCATCTGGTCGGGGTTGGCCATCTCCATCGGGGGGTAGGGGTTCTCGACCGACCGCCAGGGCAGTTGCGCCAGCCCGCTGCCGCTGCGCGTGGATTTCCCGCGCCGCCCGCCGCCGCGTCGTTCATCGCTCATGGCATCGTTCCTTTTGTCACGGCTGCCGCGCGGATATCGCGCAGGCAGACGGCGCTGGCGGTGATATCGAAAAGCACCTCGGCCGAGGCATCGCGGCGGATCACCACCGCATCGAGATGGGCAAAGCGGGTCTGGGCAATGGCATCGGCGCGAAACCGTCCGGGCGCGAGATCAACCGCGCACAGGCGGGCGAGCACCCCTGGCAAGGCCGCGCCGGAAAGGTGCAGCCAGGCCCAGCCTTCCTCTCGCCAGGAAGACCAACCCTTGGGGCCGTTTGCCCGTTCCCACCGGTCGCGCAGGGCTGCCATCGGGGCGGGAAGCGCCGGGTCGCCAAGGATCGTCACGTCGTTGCCACCAAGGCGCAGCACCGCCATGCCGGGCATTGTGGCGATGCGGTTGGGCGCGGGCAGCGCAAGGCCCACGCCCGTCAGCCAGTCCGCTGCCCCCGGTCCCTTGATGCCAAAGCGTGGCCATGGGGTGCGGTCCGCCACAACCAGCCCAAAGGCCTGGCCCAACAGCGGGAGTTCTGCCTCTGCCGCGCCGCCTTGGGAAAGAGGGAAGACCTGCATGGCTATGCCCCTTGCCGGGTATTTTCGGGATCGAAGAAGGCATGGCCCGTAACCGTGCCCGTGATCGTGCGTCCGTCGCGGGCGCGCACGCTGATGGCACTTCCCGGCGCACCCAAAGCGGCAGGCACATAGCCAAGGGCGATGGGATACCCCAGTGTGGGCGAATGAGCGACTGAGGTCAGGTGCCCCGCAGGCACTCCGTCCACCAGCACAAGGCAGCTTTCGCCAAGGCCCCGCGTGCCCGCAGGAAATCGGATCGCGGCCAGCTTGCGCGTGACACCCAGCCTGCGCCGCATCTCGACCGAGCGCTTGCCGACAAAGAACGGCTTTTTCGACGACAGCGCCCAGCCCATGCCCAACTCATCGGGGGAGCACAGGGCATCGGTATCCTGCCCGATCAGGATATGGCCCTTCTCCAGCCGGAGGATGCGGCTTGCCTCCAACCCATAGGGTCGCACGCCGCCCACTGCCATGACCGCATCCCAAAGGGCGGGCGCAAGGCTTGCCGGGCAATGAAGCTCATAGCTCAACTCGCCCGTGAAACCGATCCGCATGGCACGAACCGGCACCCCTGCAACCACACCTTCGCGGCCCGTCAGGTAGCCAAAGGCCCCGCTGTCAAAGTCGATATCGCCGGGCAGTGCCTGCAGGACCGCGCGCGCGCCGGGGCCGGTCACGTTCAGCCCCGCGAAGGCGCCGGTCAGGTTGGCCACGTCCACCCGCAGCCCCCATTGCGCATTCCACATCGCCATATCGGCATAGACCCGCGCCACGGCGCCCGTGGTGGCGGTGACATAGAACCGGTCCTCGGCCAGCCGCAGGGCCACGCCGTCATCCACCACCGCGCCCATCTCGTTCAGCATGAGGCAATAGCGGACGCGGCCCACCGGCTGCGTGCTGTGCGCCATAGTGTAGATGCGGTCGAGGAATTCGCCCGCATCCGGCCCCCGCACCTCAAGCTTGCCAAGGGTCGAGACGTCGAGCAGGCCCACCCCGCCCCGCACCGCCCCCACCTCGGTGACGATCAGGGCGTCGCGGTCGCCGGTGCCGTAGACGTAAGGCCGCCACCAGGCACCCACAGGCTTCATCTCGGCACCAAGGGACAGGTGGCGGGAATGCAGCGCCGTGCGCCGTTCGGACACGTGGCCATGGCCTGCCAGCGTGCCCAGAGCCTCGGGCATTGCGGGGGGGCGTGCGGTGGCGACACCCACCTCTGCCACGTCTCGCCCTGTGGCCTTTGCCACGATGCGCGCGGTGGCCAGCGCCGAATGGCGGCCCTGGCTGGGGCCCATGCCGACGGTGGAAAAGCGCTTGACCAGTTCCAGTTCGCGGTAGCCTTCGGCCACCGCGTTCACCAGATCGGCCACCTGAAGGTCTTCGTCGAAATCGACGAAATCCTTGCCGCCGGGATCAGCGTCCAGCGGCTGGTGCCAGAACGACAGCGCGGCATCCGGGTCGCTCGCTCGGGCTGCGTCTCCGGTCTGCAGGCCTGCGGCGCGGCGCCCCGCGCGACGGCCATCCGCGATCACGGCGGCATGACCCGCATATCCGTTCACCGTGCCCGCCAGATCCAGTCCTGGGCGATCAAGCCGCAGGGTGAAGCGTTCGGCCGCCGTGTCATGGCCCAGCACCGCACCTGCCTGGCAGGGCAGTTGCCAAGCGGGCGCTTGCCCTACCGACACCGCCACCACATCGCAGCCGATCCATCGCCCACCGACGCGGACCCGTGCCACACGGCCACGGCCCGCAGCCTCTTCGATGCGCCCCGTGATCACGTCGGCCCCGGTGGCGGCAAGCGCGGCGATCCGCGCCTCGTGCGCGGGCAGGGGGCGCGGCAGCACGAGCGCCGCAATGCCGATGCCCGCTGCGACCATGTCTTCGGCTGCGTCCAACCCTTCGGGCGTGCCTGCCAGCACCACGGCGCGTCGCCCCGGTGCAACCCCATAAAGCCGGATCAGCCGCCGCACAGCCCCGGCTGAAAATATCCCCGGCAGATCGTTGTTGCGAAAGACGGCGGGCTGTTCGATCCCGCCCACGGCAAGGATCACCTGCCGCGCGCGCACCCGCCAGAGCATGTTGCCTTGCACCACGGACAGCCAGTTGTCGGCGAACCAGCCGGTGCAGGTCGCCCCGGTCATCATCCGCACGCCGGGCGGCAGATCGGCCAGCACCCCGGCACCCCGTTCGGGGGCGTGGCACAGGGTGCCGCCCGGTTCCGGCCCCAGGTCGCAGAGGATCACATCAGCCCCGCCCGATGCCGCCTCAGACGCCGCGGCAAGGCCCGCCGGGCCACCACCCACAACCAGCACATCGCAGTGAAGGTGGCCCTTTTCGCCGTGCGGGAATG
>JBBSBE010000032.1:0-33412 GCA_038251625.1 Rhodobacterales bacterium | reverse complement strand
GCGGTTGGTCGCTGCGGCGAAGGCGGCGATGGATACGGAAGGCTATGGTGTGGCCTCGGTGCGGTTCATCTGCGGCACACAAGGGCTGCACCGTGCGCTTGAGGCGCGGCTCGCGGCCTATCTGGGGATGGAGGATGCCATCCTTTTTGCTGCTGCCTTCGATGCGAACGGGGGCCTTTTCGAGCCTTTGCTCGGGGCCGAGGATGCGGTGATTTCCGATGCGCTGAACCACGCCAGCATCATTGACGGCATCCGGCTGTGCAAGGCAAAGCGCTACCGCTACGCGAACGCCGACATGGAAGACCTTGAATCGGCGCTAAAAACTGCACGGTCCGAAGCGGCGCGACATGTGATGGTGGCGACGGATGGCGTGTTTTCGATGGATGGCTATCTGGCGCCGCTGGCGGCGATCCGGGCGCTTTGCGATCAGTATGGCGCCATCCTCATGGTCGATGATTGCCATGCCACGGGCTTCATGGGGCCGAAAGGGGCAGGTACGCCTGCGCATTGCGGGGTGCGGGCGGATATCCTGACCGGAACGCTGGGCAAGGCATTGGGCGGGGCGATGGGCGGCTATGTGGCGGGGCCGCAGCCGGTGATTGACCTTCTGCGCCAGAGGGCACGGCCCTATCTGTTTTCGAACGCGCTGCCGCCTGCGGTGGTGGGGGCGTCCCTCGTGGCGCTTGATATCGTGGAGGGCGCGGATGATCTGCGCGCGCAGCTTTTCGCCAATGCGGCCTATTGGCGGGCGGGGCTGGCGGCGGCGGGGTTCGATCTTCTGCCCGGGACACATCCGATCGTGCCGGTGATGCTTTATGACGCCAAGGCCGCGCAGGCGATGGCCAGCGATCTTGCGGGCCGTGGGGTGCATGTGGCGGGGTTCTTCTTTCCGGTCGTGCCGAAAGGGCGCGCGCGCATCCGTACGCAGATGAATGCGCGGCTGACGACCGACGATCTGGATTTTGCACTGGAGGCTTTCGCGGCGGCGGGCCGCGCGACGGGGGTTTTGCAATGAAGGCTTTGGTCAAGGCGCGCGCGGAACAGGGGCTCTGGATGGAGGAGCGTCCGGTGCCCGAGATCGGGCCGGAGGACGTGCTGATCAAGGTTCGCAAGACCGGCATCTGCGGCACCGATATCCATATCTGGAACTGGGATGAATGGGCGCAAAGGACGGTGCCCGTACCCCTGATCACCGGGCACGAGTTTGCGGGCGAGATCGTGGCGATGGGCGCACAGGTCGAGGGTCTGGCCATCGGGCAGCGCGTGTCGGGCGAGGGGCATCTGATCGGCAAGCAAAGCCGCCAATCCCGTGCAGGCAAGTTCCACCTCGACCCCGCCACGCGGGGGATCGGGGTGAACGAACCCGGCGCCTTTGCCGAGTTCCTGCGGCTGCCTGCCTTCAACGTGGTGCCCTTGCCGGACATCATCGACGATGAGATCGGAGCGATCCTCGATCCGTTGGGCAATGCCGTGCACACCGCGCTCAGCTTCGATCTGGTGGGCGAGGATGTGCTGATCACCGGTGCGGGACCCATCGGCATCATGGCCGCAGCGGTGGCACGGCATGTGGGGGCGCGGCACGTGGTGATCACCGATGTGAACGCAGCCCGTTTGGCGCTGGCGGCGGAGGTGGCCGATGTGGTGCCGGTAAACGTGGCGTCAGAGGATCTGCGCGATGTCTTTCCCCGTCTGAAGATGCGCGAAGGCTTCGACGTCGGGATGGAAATGTCGGGCAGTCAGGCCGCACTTGACCAGATGGTGGAGGCGATGGTGATGGGCGGACGCATTGCAATGCTGGGGATCCCGCCGGGCAAAAGCCCCGTTGACTGGAGCCGGATCGTCTTCAAGGCCATCACCATCAAGGGCGTCTACGGACGCGAGATCTTCGAGACCTGGTACAAGATGATCGCGATGCTGGAAAACGGGCTGA
Source organism: Rhodobacterales bacterium (assembly GCA_038251625.1). GTDB lineage: Bacteria > Pseudomonadota > Alphaproteobacteria > Rhodobacterales > Rhodobacteraceae > JBBQXK01. Next base: position 31,482 of record JBBSBE010000032.1, on the reverse strand, counting down.
ATGTGCGCAGGGTGATCACGCACCGCTTCGGGGTGGATGATTTCGAGGCGGGATTCGCCGCGATGCGGTCGGGGCAGTCCGGCAAGGTGGTACTGGACTGGGGCTGATCAATGCGGGCGATGCGGCGTCACGGCCAGTTCCTTGCATTGGACCAGCCGCAACCGCAGGCCCGGCCCCGCGGCAGCCAGTTCCCGCATCACCATCCCGGTGCGGGGCAGGGGCGGGGACAGCACAAGAACCCGGCCCCTGTAATGCAGGTCGGCCAGACATTCGAGAAGATCGAATGCATCGGTGCGGCTGTCGAAAAGCGCCATCATCACACAGGAGGGATCCAACGCCTGCAGGCGCGGGGCCGTAATCTCGAGGCCGGAAAGCCGGACGAGCGGAAGCCGCCGTGGCCGGCCATGGGCCAGAAGCCGCTCTACCGGCCCTGAGTCCACAAGCAGGACTGCGCGCCGACGCATCACGAAGACTCCGGATGAGACAAGCAATGTCATGCGCCACCAAACCGCTTGAGCGCGCCGCAGGGCAACGCCGCTCAGTTGAAACCAACCCGCAAATTATCCCGGAACGCGCTATTTGTCAGCCGGGGGCTGGTTAGACCGGCACTTTGCCGCTTAAACCGGAGCCGAGCGGAAAGAGGCGTCCATGGAATCGCAGCTGTCGGCCAATCTGATTGCGGGCATCCCGATTCCCATCGTGATGATTTCGGCCGATGAACGGGTGGCGGCGGCCAATCCGCCCGCGCTTGCGTTGCTGGGTGCGGGGATCGTGGGGCGGCACTATCTTCTGGCGATGCGGCAGCCGGGGCTTCTGGATGCCATCGAGGGCACTTTGCGCCACGGCCAGCCAGGCCTTGCGCGCCACAGCGTGACCGGGCCGGTTCAGGAAATCACCTATCGCGTGACGGTCAGCCCGGTCGGGGGCGCGGTGCTGACGGGGGTGCTGTGCGCCTTTGAGGATATCACCGAAGCCGAACAGATCGGCCAGATGCGCCGCGATTTTGTGGCCAATGTCAGCCATGAGTTGCGCACGCCCCTGACCGCGCTTCTGGGCTTCATCGAAACCCTGCGGGGTGCGGCAAAGGACGATCCGGTTGCGCGCGAACGGTTCCTTGCGATCATGGAGCGCGAGGCGGGGCGGATGAACCGTCTGGTGCGGGACCTGCTGTCGCTGAGTCGCGTCGAGGCGGATGAGCGGGTGCGCCCGACCGAACGCGTGGACATGGCGGCGGTCGTCGGTGGTGTGGTGGCGACGCTGCGCCCGATGGCAGAGGCGGCGGGTGTGCGGATCGACTATCAGGGGCCGGTGGACCCTGTTGTGGTACAGGCCGACACCGACCAGATGACGCAGGTGCTGCACAATCTGGTTGAAAACGCGGTGAAATACGGCGCATCAGGCCGCCGGGTCGAGGTTCGGCTGGCGCATGAGGCGCGCGATCTTTCGCTGCGGGGGCCTGCGCTGCGGATCGAGGTGGCTGATTTCGGTGAGGGGATCGACCCGATCCACCTGCCGCGCCTGACCGAACGGTTCTACCGCGTCGATGCCCACCGCAGCCGCGAGAAGGGGGGCACGGGGCTTGGGCTTGCGATCGTCAAGCACATCGTCAATCGCCACCGTGGCCGGTTCCGCATCGACAGCGAGCGGGGCAAGGGTTCGACCTTCACAATCCTTTTGCCTGCGGGCTAGAGCCTGCCAGTGACGATTGGGCTACGCGGTTGATCAGGCAGCGATCCCGGTTCGGTCTGCGCGGGTGACAGAAGCGGCAAAGCAACCGGACTTTGCGTTGTGCAGGTGCGTATAGGCCACGTTCCGGTTCAGAAATGCCGTCGTGATCGCGCTGCAAGCCGCGTACCCCCGAACACCTTCGGCGTCGATCATCATGTGATCCTGTTCGAATAGCCGAAGCGCGATTACACGCTGACGGATGACCGCAGGAATTTTGCCCATGCCGAGCCCTGCTTGCCGTGCGCCCTTTCTGACGAAGATCGCGTGCGCCGCCTGATACGGGTTTGACGCAGTTTGATGCCAGTACTTCAGAGGAATAACCGTTTCACCCACTTCGGCATCCACCATGCGGCGCGCGGTTTGGTTCGACTACTCATCGTCAGACAGGGTGAGAAGGTCGGTGAATTCTTCTGCCGCCAAAGCGTGGATCTGAAAACTCATCGCATCGTTCCCCCACTGCCGGTTGCCGGGGTCACCTGCGCCAGACTGCCGCTGGCAGAGACCCGTTTCCGGATCATCCATCTCAGAGCCGGGCGATCCGCTCTGTCAGCAGCGCAAAGAAGCCGTCGGCATCGATATCGCCCATGAAGAGCGCATTGGCGGGTCGGTCGGTGACGCCCCACCAGTCGGCCACCGTCATGCCGAGGGTAAGCGGCGAGCCTGTCTCGATTTCCACGTTGATGTGGCGGCCCGAGAAAAGCGCGTGGCGGATGAGGTAGGCGATCACCGTCGGGTCGTGCAGGGGCGCGCCCTCTGAGCCATATTTTTCCTTGTCGAAACGCTCGAAGAAATCGGTCCATTCGGCGACCATGCGCCCGGGGTTCGTGCCCATCTCGCGAAAGCGGGCGACGCGGGCGTGGGTGGTCAAGGCCTTGTGGGTGACATCAAGCGGCATCACGGTAAGCGGCACGCCGGATTTGAATACGATATCAGCCGCTTCCGGATCGACGTAAATGTTGAATTCGGCGGTGGGCGTGATGTTGCCCACCTCGAAATACGCGCCGCCCATCAGCACGATTTCCTGCACCCGGTCGATGATGTCGGGGGCCTTCTGGAAGGCGGTGGCGATGTTGGTAAGCGGCCCGAGGGGGCAGAGGGTTACGGTGCCGGGATCGGCCTGCCGCAACGTGTCGATGATGAAATCGACCGCGTGTCCGGGTTGCAGCGGCATCTGCGGATCGGGCAACTGCGGGCCGTCGAGGCCGGTCTTGCCGTGCACGTGTTCGGCGGTGACGAGCAGCCGCTGCAGCGGCGCATCGCAACCTGCATAGACAGGCAGATCCGGGCGACCGGCGAGTTCGGCCACGATAAGGGCATTGCGCGCGGTCAGGGGCAGGGGCACGTTGCCGGCAACCGCCGTCAGGGCCAGCACCTCCACCTCTTCCGGGCTGGCGAGGGCCAGAAGAATCGCCACGGCGTCGTCTTGGCCGGGGTCAGTGTCGATGATGATCTTGCGGGGGGGCATCGCTGTCTCCGGGTGTTTCGGTCAGAAAAGCCGAGGTGGCGGGAATTGTCCAGACGGGCAGACAGCGCGCGCCAAGGCTGGTAGGCAGGGCGGGATCCGAGCGGAGACCAAGATGGACGATCCCTATCATCACCACCCCGCGCTGCGGGGCCGCATCGCCGACCCGCTGACATCGTTCTTCCGCCGCTTTTCGCCGGGCGATTTTGATGCGCGGATGGCGGCAAAGGGCTTGGTTGACTGGCGCTACAGCGATGCAGAGATCGCGGCGGGCGAGGCCGCGTTTCTGGCCTCGCATGGCGCGCGCGATCTCTGGGTCTTCGCCTACGGGTCGCTGATGTGGGACCCTGCAGTGCAGTTTGCCGAAGTGCGGCAGGGGCGGATTGGGGGCTATGCGCGACGGTTCTGCCTGAACGATCCCGGTGCGCGCGGCACGCCCGAGGCGCCGGGGCTGATGGCCGCACTGGATGTAGGACCGGGATGCGAGGGGTTGGTCTTTCGGATCGACGGTGACCGGTTGCACGAAGAGCTTGGCTATCTCTGGCGGCGTGAGCGGATTGCGCCGGGCTATCATGACGTGATGGTCGAGGTGGAAACGGGGCAGGGTGCGGTCAGGGGCCTGACATTCGTGATCGACCATGCAGCGCCGAATTATGCCCCCGACCTGCCTTTTGAAGAACAGGTGCGCCGCATTGCGACCGCGACGGGCGAGCTTGGCACCAACCGGGCCTATCTGGAGAATGTGGCCGCCCAGTTCGCGGCCCTGGGGATCGAGGATGCCGACGTACAGGCGCTGATGGCTGGGGTCGCGGCCCATGACCGGGGGGCGCAGGCCGCGACCTGAGCGTCAGCCGTCGAAATCGACCTCTTCCATGATCTTCAGTGCTTCGGCCCGATTTGCGGCAATATCAGTCAGGCTGAGGGTGTCGGGGGTGAAGGTGCCCCAGCTTTCCACCAGTGTCGAGCGTGGCACGCCGGGCTTTACCGGGTATTCGTTGTTCGTCTCGGCGTAGATGCGCTGTGCCTCATCCCCGGACAGCCATTCCATGAACCGCAGGGCGGCATCGTGGTTCGGTGCGGCCTTTGTCATCGCGACGCCCGAGATGTTGAGGTGCGTGCCACCGCCTTCGAACACCGGAAAGACGATGCGCACGGATTGCGCCCATTCCTTCTGATCGGGATCGGCGAGCATCTGGCCGATGTAATAGGTGTTGCCGATGGCAATGTCGCATTCGCCGGCCCAGATCGCCTTGACCTGATCGCGGTCGCCGCCTGCGGGGGTGCGCGCGAGGTTGGCCTTCACGCCCTCTGCCCACGTCTTGGCGGCGTCCCGCCCGTGGTGGGCAATCACTGCGGCCAGAAGGGCTATGTTGTAGTCGTTGAGGCCCGAGCGCGAGCAGAGGCGCCCTTTCCATTTTGGATCGGCCAGCCCCTCGTAGGCTGGCACCTCGGATGGATCCACGCGGTCTTTCGAGGCATAGACGATGCGCGCCCGCGATGTGAGGCCGAACCAGTGGCCCGCCGGATCGCGGAAGCTTTCAGGGATGTTTGCGTCAAGGACGGCTGACGTGACCGCTTGTGTCACGCCTGCTTCGACCACCTGCGTCAACCGCGCGATATCCACTGTCAGAACCAGATCGGCGGGCGAGCGGTTGCCTTCGGCCACCAGCCGTTCGGCCATGCCCTTGTCGACGAACGCCACGTTCACCGGAATGCCCGTTTCGGCGGTGAAGGCATCGATGAGGGGCTGGATGAGTTCGGGCTGGCGATGGGAGTAGACGTTGATCTCTTCCGCCAGCGCGGGAAGCGTGGTGAGGAGCAGGGCGGTCAGCGTGAGGGGGAAGCGCATGGGTGAGTCCTTTTGTCGGGAATTGCCCCTTGGTAGGAAAGAATCGATCGCGCTGTCAATAGATGAGTAAAGTAGTCAACTAACCGTCGGGCGCATGCCTTGCAGCGGGGAAGGCGCCTTCCGGGCGCAGCCTCCGCGTCGCAGGGACGGTTAACCGCCTGGCTCGCATTTGCCGGTGATTCGTCACGCTGAATGCCGGTCGTTCCTAACTCTCGGACAATCGGCGCCGCGCTGCCCAATTGTTGCGCGTTCTCGAAGGTCTTGTGGCAAGACAAAGGCAATAAACGGCTATTTTGCTGTCCTAAGGTAAACGCAGGTCCGCACCACACATTGTTTCCTGACCTGCGCAGCGCTGCAGGCAGCGGATGAAAAAGGCGTTGCAAAACTGTCTTAAAGGACAGGTCGCGTTTCTTGCCGTGCAACATGGCGCCCATTTGGCCGCGCTGCGTGCCGGTCTGAACGCCCGCGGAAGGCGAAACGACATGGCGTGATCGCCGTTTTCTCTTTGCCTCGGGCTGAACGAAAGGTAAGCAGAAGAGGTCTTTTGGGTGAGACAAAGGCCGTGGGGGCGGCTGGTCTGGTGTGGGTCGTCGCAAGACGTATCGTTTGGTTGCTGCTGATGCGAGGGTGAGTTTCCTCGGCGCGCATGGCCCTGATTTGCAGGGCCTGCGCGCTACTTCGCGCTCTGAAACCTGACATGGACCGAACCGTCCGGGCGTCCTGCGCGAGTGGGGTTCGGCGGCTGTTTCCCGGGCACTTTGGTGTTGTCCGGTATCTAACGCCTGTGTTCGACGGGTGCTGCTGCAAAGGGAATATAGAATGCCGGTTATTGCGCTTTACAACTTCGATGATGCCGGCACGGTTGCCGCGGACAGCGCAGTTGGAGATGGAGCACAAGACGGTACCTACACCGACGGCGCAGCCGGTGTGGGTGGGCGGGCGTGGCTCGACGGCAGGAACGACAAGGTCAAGTTCTTCTCGGACGCGTTCCAGCTGGATAGGGGAACGTTGGAAATCCAGTTTGCGCAGGCTGCCTGCCCGAAGGGCACCCAGACCATCCTGTCGCGCGATTCGGTGGGGCAGACGGACGGCGGGTTCCGGGCGGAAGTGCTGAAGGACGGGTCGATCCGGATCACGCACGAAACTGCGGGGTCCAGCACCACCTTTCAGACCGCAGCGGGCTTTCTGGCGGCGGGCGACGAGGTGAACCTGTCCTATTCGTGGGATGTCGCAAGCGGCGGTCAGGTTGTGATCAAGAACGTCACCGCAGGAACGAGTTTCAGCGATGACACCCCGGCCGGGCTGACAATGGACATGGGTGATATCAACCAGAAGTGGATGGTCGGCGCGGGGCAATCGCATTCCGATCCGTATCTGTTGAACAATCTGGACAGCTATTTCAAGGGATCGGTCGAGTACTTCCAGATTTCCGACAGTGTGGACAACATCGGCCCGCCATCCTCGACCTCGGACGGCTACGTGGACGGGACGGCGGGCAGCGATCTGATCGACATCAACTACACCGGCGATCCTGACGGCGACCGGATCGACAATGCCGATGCCGTTCTGCCGGGGGCTGGCCCGAACGATGATTACGTTCGCGCTGGCGCGGGCAACGATACTGTCTACGCGGGCATCGGCAACGATGTCGTGGAGGGCGGTACTGGCCACGACCTGCTGGACGGGGGTGAAGGCGACGACCTGCTGGACGGCGGCGCCGGAAACGACCGGCTTTATGGCGGGCGCGGCAATGACACGCTGCTGGGTGGCGCAGGATCGGACCAGGCCTTTGGCGGCAACGGGGACGATTACATCGACACCCGCTCTGGCGTGCCGCTGCCCGATCGTGGATATCCCGGGCTTTACCCCGCCGACAGCGACCCCTTTGACGACCGCGATACCGTTTATGGCGGTGCGGGAAACGATACGATCCTGACCGGGGACGACAACGACCTGATCTACGGTGGCAGCGGCGCCGATGCGATCAACGCCGGGGTGGATGACGACACCGTCTATGGCGGCGACGGGAACGACACCATCGTCGGGGGCGAGGGTGCGGATTTCGTGGACGGCGGAACGGGTAACGACCTGATCTACGGCGGGCTGTCCCCCGATTTCCCGGATAACGTGAACATTCCCGACGCAGAGGGCGACCTGCGCCCCGACAACGGGCGCGATACATTGCTGGGCGGGTCGGGCAATGACACGATCTATGGCCTTGACGACAACGACCTGATCCTTGGCGAGGGTGGAGACGATGTTCTGTTTGGCGGGGTCGACAACGACACTGTCTTTGGCGGAACGGGCAATGACACGATCACTGGCGGGCAAGGTGCGGACCTGCTGGTTGGCGGCGCCGACCGCGACGTGTTCCTGGTCGGGTCGGCCGGGGACGGTATCGGCGACGAGATCGACGGCAGTGAAGACGGCGACGATTTCGATACGCTGGACCTGACCGGCGCGGGCCCGCTGACCGTGACCTATGCCGATGACAACCCCGAAAACGGCTTTGTGTCGTTCCTTGATGCTGACGGGATAGAAACCGGCAGGCTGAACTTCCGCAACATCGAGAACGTGATCACCGATGGTCCGATCTGTTTTACCCCCGGCACGCTGATCGCGACGCCGAAGGGCGAAGTACCGGTGGAAAGCCTGAAACCCGGCGACAAGATCATCACGCGCGACAACGGCATTCAGGAAATCCGCTGGTTCGGGACAAAGCACCTGGACTGGGCGACGCTTTGTGCCAATCCGCACATGAAGCCGGTTCTGATTCGCAAGGGCAGCCTTGGCAACGGTCTGCCCGAAGAGGACATGCTGGTCAGCCCGAACCACCGCATGCTGGTCGCCAATGACCGGACTGCGCTGTACTTCGAAGAGCATGAGGTTCTGGTGGCGGCCAAGCATCTGGTGGGGGCCCGCGGGATCCATGCCGTGGACAGCGCGGGCACGACCTACATCCACTTCATGTTCGACAGCCACGAGGTTGTGCTGGCGAATGGCGCCTGGACCGAAAGCTTCCAGCCCGGGGATTTTTCGCTGAAGGGTCTTGGCAATGCACAGCGCAACGAGATCTTCGAACTTTTCCCCGATCTGCGGACGGAAGCCGGTGTCGGCGCCTATGGTGCCGCGCGCAAGACGTTGAAAAAGCACGAGGCGAACCTGCTGTATCAGCGGTAACGGTTATGCAGCACCGCCGGGTGAAAGCCGGGCGGAACGACGGGGGCCTTTTTGGCCCCCGTTTGCATTTTGGCGCATCGCAATGATGCCTTGAATTCGCCGCGCGTTTTTCCGGGCGAACCATATGGATGCCCGTATCCCGGTCCAACAGGGTCTGATCGCCGGGCCATTTGGGCTCGGGGCATGGAAAAACGGGAATGGCGACGTTCAACGGCACTGGTGGCAACGACACGCTGAATGGCGGTGCCGGCGATGACGATATCTATGGTGGAAACGGCGCCGACAGCCTGTCGGGCAACGGCGGCAACGATTCCGTCTATGGCGGCAGTGGCAATGACACGCTGAACGGCAACGACGGCAACGATCTGCTCGACGGCGGCAACAACAACGATCAGCTTTTCGGCGGCGAGGGCGATGACACGCTGATCGGCGGGTCGGGCAACGACACGCTGAACGGTGGCAACGGGCGCGACACGGCCAGTTTTGCAGGGTCGACCGGAAACCTGACCGTCAACCTCACCACTGGCACGGCGACGGGCGACGGCACGGATACGCTGATCAGCATCGAGAATGTGATCGGTGGCAGCGGCAACGACACCATAACCGGCGACGCACAGGCCAACATCCTGAGCGGCGGGTCGGGGAACGATCAGCTTTTCGGCGGGGCGGGCAATGACACGCTGGTTGGCGGGTTGGGCAATGATGTTCTGAATGGTGGGACTGGCATTGATACGGCCGATTACACCGCTTCGCTGACCGGGGTCACGGTGAACCTGACCACGGGCACGGCGACGGGCGAAGGGACCGATACGCTTGCCAGTATCGAGAATGTCACGGGCAGCGCGCAGGCCGACAGCCTGACGGGCACTGCGGGCGAAAACCTGATCGACGGCGGTGTGGGCAACGATACCATCGTGGGCGGGGCCGGGAACGACACGATCCTTGGTGGCGCAGGGAACGATTCCATCACCGCCGGGCCCGATACGCTGACCAACACCGCGCTCGACCTGAACTGGAGCCTTGCGGGTGCGGACGAGACCAACGTTGTGGGCGGTGTCACGCAGGATACCGGCGGCATCAACGTGGCCGTCAGTTTCACGAACGACGGTGCTGCGACCGAGTTCTCGATCGAAAGCTCTTCTTCCGTCTACGTGCCGCCGGGCGAAAGCTTCAGCGCGACCTCGAACCTCTACCTTGCCGGAACGGGGCTTGGGAACACATCGACCGCGCGCTTCGATTTCACGGCCGTTGCGGGCTCGGGCTTTCAGAATGCGGTCGGTGGCGTCAAGTTCCTCTTGAACGACGTGGATGCCGCCAACGGGTCCTGGCAGGACATCATCACGATCAACGCTTACGATGCGAACGGCAACCTGGTGCCGGTGACCTTTACCATCTACGGCAACGATACCGCGGCGGGCAACGTGCTGACGGCGGGCGAAGGGAACGACAGCGCTGTCGACGCGCGCGGGTCGGTGCTGGTCACGATCCCGGGACCCGTCACCCGGGTCGATATCGACTACAACAACGGCTTTGCCAGCGGCCAGCTGATCTATGTCTCGGATGTGCAATTCCAGGCGATCCCGACCGATGATGACTTTGTCGACGCGGGCGACGGAAATGACACCGTCTTTGGCGGTATCGGCAATGACACCTTGCTTGGTGGCGCCGGCATCGACAGCCTTTACGGCGGCACAGGAGACGACAGCCTGTCGGGCGGCGACGCCAATGACCAGCTTTTCGGCGGCGACGGCAACGATACGCTGCTGGGGGATGCCAATGATGACGCGCTCTTTGGCGGCCTTGGCAATGACAGCCTATTCGGCGGAACCGGCAATGACACGCTGGACGGGGGCGATGGGAACGACACGCTGTCGGGCGGGGACGGCAACGACAGACTGATCGGGGGGGTTGGAAACGACAGCCTGAGCGGTGATGCGGGCAACGACACGCTGGATGGCGGCGCGGGCGACGACACGCTGTCGGGTGGGGATGGGGCTGACAGCCTTTCCGGTGGTGATGGGATCGACGTCCTTTCGGGGGATGCCGGGAACGACACGATCTATGGTGGCCTTGGCAATGACGTGCTGTCGGGCGGCGCGGATGACGATCAGCTGTTCGGGGATGCGGGAACCGATACCCTGATCGGCGGCGACGGGAATGACCTGTTGTCCGGGGGGGCCGATGCCGATCAGCTTTTCGGTGGGTCGGGCAACGATACGCTGCAGGGTGACGCCGGGAACGACACCATCGATGCGGGCGACGGCGACGACCTGATCGATGGTGGTGACGGCAACGATCAGATCCTTTTTGGCGCTGGCAACGACACGGTTTTCGGTGGCGATGGCGACGACACCATCGACGATGCGGCCGGTGTGCAGCTGGACGGCCTGAACCTTGTCTACGGCGGGGCCGGGAACGACCGCGTCTGGAGCGGCCTTGGGAACGATACCGTCTATGGCGGGTCCGGTAACGACACGATCTCGGGCGAGGGTGGCGACGACGATCTTTACGGCGATGCGGGCGACGATCTGATCTCTGGCGGTGACGGGAACGACCGTCTGACGGGCGGCGATGGGGCCGATACGCTGCAGGGCGGGCAGGGCAACGATACGTTCTTTGGCGGCGCCGGTGATGTGATCGACGGCGACGAGGATGCTGGCGACGGCGATACCGACGTGCTGGACCTGCGGGCTTACGGCAAGGCGCTGACCAACATCATCTACGATCCCGCCAACCGCGAGAATGGAACGGTGCAGTTTCTCGACGCGGGCGGCGCCATCGTGGGGTCTATGACGTTCTCGAACATCGAGACGGTCATCCCCTGCTTTACCCCCGGCACGATCATCGACACGGTCGGCGGGCCGCGCCTTGTGGAAACGCTGGTTCCGGGTGACAGGGTGCTGACGCGCGACAGCGGCTGGCAGGTACTGCGCTGGATCGGACGGCGCGATCTGTCACTGGCCGAAACAACGGTGCGCGGCGCCTTGCGCCCGGTGCACATTGCCGCCGGAGCGCTGGGTGCGGGCATGCCTGAACGCGATCTGACCGTGTCACCCCAGCACCGGATGCTGATCAGTGGCATGCGGTCCGAGCTGCTGTTCGGCGAGCATGAGGTGCTGGTGGCCGCGATCCACCTTGTGGGCCAGCCGGGCATCACCCGTGCCCCGGCGGCGCCTGTAAGCTATGTCCACATCCTTTTTGACCGGCACGAGATTGTGCGCGCCGAAGGATCGTGGAGCGAAAGTTTCCAGCCCGGTGCGGGCACGATGGGCAAAATGGATGCCGCGCAACGCGATGAGATTTTTGCGCTTTTCCCAGAGTTGTCGCAAGGTCAGCCCTATGCGGCGGCACGGATCACGCTGAAGGCGCATGAAGCACGGGTGTTGCTGGCGGCCTAGCGACCGAGGGCCTGCACCACGAGGTCTGCCGCCGCTGCACCCGAAAACTGCTGCTGCCCGGTGATAAGGTTCCCGTCACGTATGGCGAAGGGTTTGAAGGCTGCGTTGACAATGAAATTCGAGGCAGACAGCTTGCGCGCCGCAGTTTCGATGCGAAACGGCTGAATCGTCAGGCCGGCCCAGCCATCTGCAAAGTCTTCCTCTGCGTCGGCAAAGCCTGTCCATGTTCTGCCGGTGACCAGAAGATCACCGTTTGACAGCCGTGTTTTCAGCAGGATCGCGGTGGCATGGCACACAATCGCCGTGATCCGTCCGGCCTCATAGGCTTGGGCCACGAACGCATGCAGCGCCGCGTCCTCTGCCATTGTGATCATCGGCGACTGGCCGCCCGCAAGGAAGATCGCGTCAAAGGCCAAAGGATCCAGTTCGGCGATGGCCTGGGTGGCTTGCAGCAGTGCCGCGTGCTTGGGGCTTTTCTTGAAGCCAAGCGAAAGGATGTCGTCTGCGGAATAGCCGCTGGCATCTTCGGGGTCCGAATAGCCATCGGCTTGCAGATCGCCGCCCTTGGGGCTGGCGATGGTGACGCTGTAACCCGCTTCGGTGAACACCCAGTAGGGATGCACGAGTTCTGCCCACCAGAACCCGACGGGCCATCCGGTGACGGGTGAGGTGGCGGGGTTTGCGGCAATCAGCAGCACGGATTTTTTGCTGTAGCTGTCGATGGCACGGGTCATGAAGGGCCTTTCCGGGGGGGCTTTGCAGGGTTTGGCTACGCTGATAGACCCGCCTCAGCATGAGCAAAAACGAATTCGGAACATGCCTGATGTAAGCCACGCTCAACTTCGGCGTCTTGATCCGACGCTGATCCTCGTCTTCCTTGGCCTTTTGCGGCATCGCAAGGCCACGCCTGTTGCGGCCGATCTGGGTTTGACGCCGTCCGGCGTCAGCCAGGCACTGCGGCGTTTGCGTGATCTTTTCGGTGATCCGCTTTTCCTGCGACGTCCGCACGGGCTTGACCCCACGGCGGTGGCGCTGGCATTGGAACCGGCACTTTCGGCCGCGCTGGAGGCGATGCGGCAGGCGTTGGGCGACCGTGCGCCTTTCGATCCAGGCGCCGAGCGTGGTGTGATCCGGCTGGCGGCGCTTGACGCCGAGACGTTGGCGGTGATGCCCGGCCTGGTGCAGCGGTTCATGCAAACCGCGCCGGGTCTGCGCCTATCGGTTCTGCCGCTGGCGCGGCGGGCCGCGATGGACGCGCTGGCAGAGGGCAAGGCTGACCTTGCCTTGGGGTATTTCTGGGCCCTTCCCGACAGCCTGATCGCCCAGCCGCTTTGGCAGCAGGGTTATGCCGTGGTGGGGCAGCGATCGGTACTTGGGGAGGAACCGCTGACGCCTGCCCGCTACGCCGCGCTGCCCCATATTCTGGTCTCGCCAGGTGGCGACCTGCGCGGGGTGGCGGATGAGGCACTGGCGACCCTCGGCCTTGAGCGCCGGGTGATCGCGGCCGTGCCGCAATTCTTGCCTGCCCTCGCCATTCTGGCTGAAACACCCGCCGTCGCAACCGTGCCCGAGACATTGGCCCACCGCATGGCACCGTGCTTCGGGCTGGCTGTGATGACGCCGCCCATCGCATTGCGCCGGTTCACCGTCAGCGCCCTGCGGCATCGGCGGAATGCGCAGAACGCGCGCCTTTTGTGGCTTGTCGCACAGATTGCGACGCTGGCGCCTGGCCTGCGCTGACCGGTGATCAGGGTTTGCGGGCGGCCAGGTGGGTCGGGCAATGTTCGCCGGTGTCGAGCACGGGGATCATCCGTTCCCAGATCGCGATGTTGTGGGCCACGAAATCGGCACCCACCCAAGCTGCAGCCTTGTCGCCCACAGGCCCGCGCAGGCGGGCCAGTTCTTCGCGCGCGCGATCCCGGTACCAGGCATTGCGCGAAGTGATCGTGATGTCGGTCAATCCTGCACCCGCCATCGCGGCGCGATAGCGGGCCGGTGTTGCCATGCCGAAATCAAGGCCCTCGGCGGCGATATAGGCCTGCATCTGCGCAGAGATGGCTTCGGTGCCGATCAGCCAGTCGGATGCCAGGAACCGTCCCCCCGGCTTCAATACCCGCACGACTTCTGCCATCAGGGCAGCCTTGTCGGGAATATGGACGATGGAATCCTTCGAAAAGACCACGTCGAACGTGGCGGGTGGAAAGGGCAGCGGGCCGGGCGCTACCTTGATGAGGCCAATCCGGTGCCCTAGTCCCCTCTGCGCCACCACGTCGCGGGCGCGGGCCAGCACCGGGTCTTCGACGTCGATCCCCGTCACATGGGTGGCCCCGTGCGTGGCGACCAGAGCCACGTCTATTCCGCCCGCGCCGCAGCCGATATCGAGAACGGTTTTACCCGCAAGGGAATGGGTGCCGATCACGCGGGCAACCTCTTCCGGGCCACCAGGCGAGAGGAAACCCTCGCCCCACAGAGCCTCAAGCATGGCGATCAGGCGGGGGGGATAGTGGTCTTCCATGGTCAGCCTTTGAAATGCGCCGCGCGATGGACAGTGCGCCCTTTGAAAAGGGTCAGCAGAACCTCGGTCTCTGCAACGGCATACGGGTCACAGGCAAAGATATCGCGGTCGAGCACGATCAGATCGCCGCTGAAGCCGGGCCTTAGCGCCCCGGAATAGCCCGCACGCCATGAGGCGGCGGCGGCGTGGGTGGTGTAACCTTGCACGGCTTCCATCACCGTCATCCGCTCCGCAGGTAAGAAGGGCGCGGCGCGGCCACGGGCGCGTGGCGGTTCGCGCGTGATGGCGGTGCCGATGATGGCGAGGGGATTGAGCGTCGTTACCGACCAGTCGGAATTGACGCAATAGGGCGCGCCAGCATCGATGAGCGACCGGAAGGGGTAGGTCAGGGATGCACGGGCGGGGCCGATCATGGCCATCGTGTCATCAGGGATGATCGGATCGGTCGAGGCCCAGAAGGGCTGGACATTTGCCATCACGCCAAGGGCTGCAAAGCGGGGCAGGTCGTCGTGATGCACCATTTGGCAATGCGCGATCTGATGCAGCGCGGGCCATGCGCCATTGGCTGCACGCGCGGCAGCGAAGCCATCCAGTGCGGCGCGCACGGCGGCATCGCCGATGCAATGGACGTGGATCTGGAAGCGATGGGCATCGAGTGCGGTGAACAGCGCGGCGATCCGATCGGGCTGGAACATCAGGGGCGCGTTGCCGCCCGCCGCATCGGCATAGGGTTCGATCATCGCGCCGGTGCGGTTTTCCAGTACGCCGTCGAAGAAGAACTTGGCGGAATGCAGATGAAGATCGGGGCCGGGATGCGCTGCACGCAAAGGCAGTAGGCGCGCGAGCATCGTGTCGACCGTATCCGCCGCGCTGATGCGGCAGGCTCCCGCGACGCGCAGCGACAACCGGCCAGCCGCCGCCCCCTCGGCGTAGGTGCGCACGTGCCGGCCCAGCACAGAGGGATCCAGCACCCCCGTGATCCCATGCTGGTTGGCAAGGGATTGGCCCGCGATCAGCCCATCGGCCCATGTGGCATCGTCGCTTTGTGGCAGTCGGTCCGTGGCCCATGGCACGGCTTCTTCATGCAGCATCCCCGTCGCATGGCCTTGGCTGTCGCGCAGGATATGGCCGTTCTGCGGATCGGGTGTGGCGTCGGTGATCCCGACGCGCGCCAGCGCCGCGGAGTTGAGGCAGGCGTTATGGCCGCTGTCATCCACGACCACGCAAGCCCGGTTGGGGATAACGGCATCCAGAACGGCCCGCGTCAGGGTTTCGTCGCCAAAGGGACCTGACCGCCAGCCCGTCCCCCAGACCACATCACCCCCCCGGCGCGCGGCATGCGCGGCAAGCGCCGTGTGCAGGTCATCTGTGTCCATGCAACCTTGAAGCTGCGCCGATTCCACAAGGTCCGTTCCACCGTTCAAGAGGTGAATGTGCGCATCCTGAAAACCGGGCAAGACCAGACGCCCGCCCGCATCGATCACCTCTGCGCCGGGTGAGGGTGGGGCGTCCAGGGCGTGGATCACCCCGTCACGGATCAGGATCGACTGTGCGCTTGGCCGGGCCGCGTCCATCGTCACGATCCGCGCGTTGATGATCGCCACGTCCGTCACAGCCGCAGCGCCTCCAACTCTGCCCAGTCGGTGGCCGGGATCAGGCGGGCAGGGGATTGTGCATCGCGCGTCCAGCCATAGAAGCACAGGAAGGGTAGGGGGCCGACCTTGGTCAGATGCGGGGCGTCGGGGTCGTTCCAGACGGGATCATGCGCGGGCTTCAGGACAAGCGGCGCGTCGGGCCGGAAGCGCCAGCCGTGGGGCCCGGTCAGGGGGGCGTAAAGCTCGGGTGCGGCATGGGCGTGATCGCGGTAGAGCACATGCGGGGCCACGATGAAGAGGCCGAAATCGAAATCGCCCGCCGCGAAAGGCCCGCCATCACCGACGAGCGAAGCATAGGCGTGGCCCCTTGCGAAATCCGTGCCGATCTCGGTCTCGGTGTAACCGGAATAAGTCAGCCAGTGCAGATGCGGGGTGCCGGCTTCAATGGCTGCGGAAAGCGCAGGGTGGGTATCGTTCAGCGCTTGCAAAGCCATGGGCAAATGCGCGGCCAGCACGGGCGGTGCCGCACCGGGCGGCGTGGGTATCTGCGGGCCGGCGGCGGCAAGGCCCATCCGCACTTCCGCCACCCCAGGCGCGGAAAGACCGGCCAGATAGCGATCAGCCTCGGCCAGAAGGCGGATGAGAGCGTTTGATGGCGTGACGGCCGGGCCCGCGGGTGCAACATGCCCGCGTTCGGTCAGAAGTGGCGCGGGGTCCTGCCCGTCAAGCGGCGAGCAGATGCGGTACACTTCAAGCGCGCCTTCGGGCAGGCGGCCCGCGTGAAACAGATCCATCGCCGCGCCATAGCGGATGCGCCCCGATCCGGGCTCGCCCAAGGGGGTGGCGATCAGCGCCAGAGGATCACTGGTTGGCACGATAGGCCATCCGTTCTTCCGTGGCGCGCCGTCGCTCGGCGCGGTTCAGGATGATGCCTGCCGCCACCACGCCGAGGCCCACCGTCACCACGATCAGGGTGGCCAGCGCGTTGACATCGGGCGTCACCCCCAGCTTGACCTTGGACCAGATCAGCAACGGCAGGGTGGTGTTGCCGGGGCCGGTGGTGAAGGAGGTGATCACCACGTCATCGAGCGAGATGGTGAACGCAAGAAGCCAGCCCGACAGGATGGCTGGAAAGATGACCGGCAGCGTCACATCCCACAGCACTTGCAAGGGGCGAGAGCCCAAGTCCATCGCCGCCTCCTCGATCGCCAGATCGGCCTGGCTGAGCCGCGATTGCACGATGGTTGTGACGTAGACCAGTGAAAAGGTGATGTGCGCCAGCGTGATGGTGGTAAATCCGCGCTGGCCGGGCCAGCCGATCCATTCGGCCAGCAGGATGAACAGCATCAGCGACGAAATGCCGGTGATCACGTCAGGCATGACCAGCGGCGCCGTGACCATTCCGGTGAAAAGGGTTCGCCCCCTGAAACGCCGGAACCGCACAAGTGCGATACCCGCCATCGTGCCAAGGATCGTGGACATCGTGGCCGAGATGAGGGCGATTTCCAGCGACAGCCACAGCGCATCGCCGACCTGACGATTGTTGAAAAGCGCGGTGTACCATTTCGTCGAGAATCCGCCCCAGACGGTGGCAAGGCGCGAGGCGTTGAAGGAATAGACGATCATCGAAAGGATCGGGATGTAGAAGAAGGCAAACCCGAAGCAGAGGATGGTCACAAGGAAAACGGGGCGGCGGTTCATGGCCCGCTCCCGTCAGCGCGGGCCTGATAGCGGCTGTAAAGCATCATCGGGCCGACCAGCAGGATCAGCAGCACAACCGCGATCGATGATGCCGTGGGCCAGTCGCGCGATGAGGTGAACTCGTCCGAGATCACGCGCCCGATCATCGGGCTGGAGGAATTGCCGACCAGCGTGGGGATCACAAGCTCGCCCGCCGCAGGTATGAACACCAGAAGCCCGCCCGCGATGATGCCGGGGATGGATTGCGGCAGCGTCACATCGCGGAAAACCCCGAAAGGCCGCGTGCCAAGGTCCATCGCGGCTTCGTCAAGTGCCGGGTCCAGGCGTTCGAGGTTGGCGTAAAGCGGCAGGATCATGAACGGCAGGTAGGTATAGACCATCACAAGCACGACGGCGAAATTGGTGTGCATCATCGGGATCGTGTTCACCGCCCATGCCTCGGGTGTCAGGGTATTCCACAGATCCGTCAGGCCACGGTTGAACCAGCTGTTGCGGCCCATGAGGCCCATCCACGCGTAGACGCGCAACAGAAACGACGTCCAGAACGGCAGGATGACCAGCATCAGAAGGATGTTGCGCCATGACTTGGACACCCGGGTCAGGCCGAGTGCCATGGGATAGCCGATCAGCAGGCAAAGCGCCGTGGCGACGGCGGCGTTCAGAAGCGAGGTCAAAAGGGCGCGAAGGTAAAGCGCGTCGGTGAAGACCCGCGCATAACCGGTCAGGTTCAGGATCGGATTCTCGCCGCCATAGCCGAAAGGGGGCGCGGTAGGCGTGCGCGTGGCAAAGCTCATCGCCACCACGATCAGGAAGGGCAGAAGGAAAAAGAGGCAAAGCCAGAGGTACGGCACGCCGATGATCATCTGCGACCATCCGCGCCGCTGGAACCATCGGGCGAGGCGCGCGGTCATCCCATCAGTCCCGCAGAAGGATCGCGGAAGCAGGATCGAAGGTCAGCCAGACCTTGTCGTGCCAGTCGGGGCGATGCTCTTCGCCCCGGCCCGCGTTGACCGCATGGACCGAGATCAGATCGCCGCCGGGCAGGGTGATCCGGTAGAGGCTGTCCTTTCCGAAATAGGCGAGGTCTTTCACCGCCCCTTCGATGACGTTCGCGGCTTCGGGACGGGCCTGCCGAAGGTGCAGCTTTTCGGGCCGTATCGCGAGAGATACACGCTCACCCGTCGCCATGCCCGGCAGGGCAAGGGTGGTAACGGGCGTGCCAAAGGCGGGCACGTCAAGCATGGCTTCGGCCCCGTTCACCGCCGTCACTGTCGCATCGAACAGCGTGACCGAGCCGATGAACCCCGCCACGAAACGCGAGGCGGGGTGTTCGTAGATATCGGCCGGTCGGCCCACCTGCATCACCCGGCCCTTGTCCATCACCGCCATCCGGTCGGCCAGCGTCATCGCCTCTTCCTGATCGTGGGTGACGACGATGAACGTCACGCCAGTGCGTTCCTGAATGCTCATCAGTTCGAACTGCGTGGCCTCGCGCAACTTCTTGTCCAAGGCGGCAAGCGGTTCGTCTAGCAGGAGGAGTTTCGGTTGCCGCGCCAGTGCGCGCGCCAGTGCCACGCGCTGCCGCTGGCCCCCCGAGATCTGGTGCGGTTTGCGGGTCGCAAATTCGGTCAGTTGCACGAGATCGAGCATGGCGCGCACGCGATCCTCGCGCCCGGCCTTGGTCATCCGGTCGTGCTTCAGGCCGTAGCCCACATTGCCCGCCACGGTCATATGGGGAAAAAGCGCGTAGCTTTGAAACATCATGTGGACGGGGCGCCGCCATGGCGGCACATCCGTCATGTCCTGTCCGTCTATGCGGATCGTGCCCGTCGTGGGGTCCTCGAACCCTGCCAGCATGCGCAAAAGCGTGGTCTTGCCGCAGCCCGATCCACCCAGAAGCGCGAACACCTCGCCCTTGTCGATGCTCAGCGTCACGTCTGTGACCGCACGGAAGGTGCCGAAGTATTTCGACACGCCGCTGATCTGGATGAAGGGTGGCGCCGTTTCCGGCACCACCATGGCAGGGTGAGCCTGCTCCAAGTGTCAGCCCGCCTTGATCTTGGCCCAGATGCGCGTGATCTCGCGGTCCTGTTCCTCGCTTTGCGGCGCGGGTGTGTAGAGGCGGCTCAGCGTTTCGGCATCAGGATAGACGGCCGGATCGTTGGCAATTCCGGGATCGACGAAGGGCGTCGAGGCGGCATTGGCGTTGGCATAGCCGGTGTAATTGGTACAGGCCGCGATCACCTCGGGGCGCAGAAGATAGTTGATGAAGGTATAGCCGTTGTCCTTGTTCCCCGCATCCGCAGGCATCGCCCAAAGATCAAACCACGCGGGCGCGCCGGTTTTGGGCACAAAATACTGCAGGTCAATGTCGATCCCCGCCTCCGCCGCCCGCGCCTTGGCGACCCCGTAATCGCCCGACCAGCTGTTGGCCACGCACACCTCGCCGTTCGGCAGCGAGTTGAGGTAGTTGGTGTTGTCGAACGTCTGGATGTATTGCCGCATCGGCGCAAAGGCCTCTGCCATCTTTTCATATTCGGCGGGGCCTGCGGTATTGGGGTCGATCCCGAGCCAACTGAGCACGGTGAAACCGATGTCAGTCGGGCTGTCGAGGATCGAGAGCCCGCAATCGGCCAGCTTGGCGGCATTCTCTGGCTTGAAGATCGTGGCGAGGTCGGCAAGGTCGGCGTCAGGCAACCGCTCTCGGACCATCTTCATGTTGAATGCAAAGCCGACCGATCCCCACATGTAGGGCACGCCGTAAGCATTGCCGGGGTCGAAGCCTTCGACCACTTTCAGGGTTGAGGGATCAAGATTGCCCCAGTTCGTGAGCTTGGCGCGGTCCAGCTTTTCATAAACCCCGGCCTGCACGAACTGCGGCATCGAAAGGCCCGCCATCAGTACCACGTCATAGCCGGTCGAACCCGCCAGAACCTTGGCCTGCATCTCTTCCGAACTGGCGTAGAGGTCGTAGACCACGCCGATCCCGGTTTCCTTTTCGAAATCCTCGAGCGTCGTCTCGCCGATGTAATCAGCCCAGTTGTAGACGTTTACGGTGCCAGCCGCTGCCCAGGACGGGCGAACATATGGCAGGGCGAGCGCACCCCCGACGGAGGCCAGTGCGGCGCGGCGGTTCATCTTCATCGTGGTTCTCCCCGTGGTTGATGCCCCCGGGTTGATCCCGGTGGGCAGTGGTTTTGCATTGAAGGCTACGCCTTCACGGCCGTCCGGCCAATCATTTCTGCATTCAGTGCCGCAATCTCGACCTCGGGCGGTGCGTCATCCAGCGTCATGACCGGCATCAGGGCGCGCAGCCCGTCGTGATGGCGCCTGAGACCCCATTCGAGATCGGACAGGTGAAACCCCTCGAACGCCTGCGACAGCATGGATTCGTTCGACCAGACCGAAAGCTGCTGATCCTCGGTCGAGGTATCGCGGTCGATGCGCAGCGCCAGATAGCGCGCGGCTCTTGCCTCGCGGGTTTCGTCGGGCTGGCGGTACGGGCGGCCGGTGAGGCGCGTGAGGCCCGGGCCCAGGGGGATGTCCTGATAGTACTGGATCGCCTCGGGCGTGAAGGAAAAGACGGTGTTGGGGAAGATGCCGTAGTAGGTCCAGGCGGTCTGCAGATAGTCGGGCAGCCAGTCCTGTCGTGGCGCATGTTTCACATATTGCTGCACCGACCAGCGCCGCCCCGGCGCATCGCCGAAATAGCCGACCGAGACATGGAGGCCCCCGTCGAGATAAAGATCGCGGTAGTCGCGCCCGTAAAGATCCTGCAAGGCAGGATGCGCCATGGGCACGTGATACCCCTCGTTGTCGACGTCGCGCACGGATTTCCAGTTCACAGGCAGATCGGTATGCCAATCGGGGCGCGGCGCAGGCACAAGACCGCGTGCGCGATAGGCGGCGAAGTCGGCGTCGTAGGGCGCCAGAAGCGTGGCCACGTCGGGCTGTGGGCCGGGGTGAAAGCGCAGGAAAAGAAAGCCGTGAAAGGTCTGCATCTCGACCGGCTTCAGCCCGAAATCTGCCTTCTCGATCTCGCCAAAGCTGGATGGTTGGGCCGCGCCGCGCAAGGTGCCGTCGAGGTTGTAGACCCAGCCGTGAAATGGGCAGACGATGGCGCCCTTGCACTGGCCCTGTTCCCCGTCCACCACCCGCGCGCCCCGATGGCGGCAAAGGTTGTGGAACGCACGTACCACCCCATCCTGCCCCCGCATGACCAGCGCGCGTTCGCCCAGAAGATCGAACGTCAGCCAGTCGCCAGGGGCGGGGATGTCGTTCTCGTGCCCCGCGACCTGCCAGTGGGTCAGGAACAGCGCATCGCGTTCAAGCTCGAACATCGCTTGCGAGTGATAGGTCCAGGCGGGCAGGCCGCGCCGGTCCCACTCATCCGGGATCGGTTTGCCGTGCAGGGGGTAGTTGGTCATCTTTCCATCTCCTTTCGTACCCAGGCATGGAAACGGGCGATCTCGTATTCCTCGGGCATCAGGCGGGCGGTGGTGAAGGCAGGCGAGGCGATGCCGCGCTGGTTGATCTCGGCCGCAGCCCCATCCTGCCGCATCACGATCTGCGCGAAGGCCGCCACATCGGCGGCATCGAACGCGGGCTCTGCCAGCGTTTCAGGCGCGAAATGCCATTCGGCGATCAGGCGTGTGCGGGTCGGGCCAAGCGGTTGCAGGCGCACCGAGCGCACGTAATCGACATGCGCCACGACATAGGCCGAGGGCCAGAGGGTGACGAAGGTGTGGCCCGCTGCGCGCTCGGCCTCGGACAGACCCGCGAAGGCCGCACCGCAAAGAAACCCGCCCAAGGTCCAGCTTTCGGCACCGGGCCGCAGGGCGGATGCCTGTGGCGTGTCGGGGGTCCAATCCGGCACCTCATTCGCCGCCATGACGCCTTGGCCATAGACCGGTACGATGTCGCAGAGTTCCGGATGAATTCCCGGGCAGTGGAGGCACTCGGAATAGTTTTCCCAGAAGACCTTCCAGTTGCAGCCAATCTCGGTTTCCCATCGGTGGCCGGTTACCAACCCATCCATGGGCCAATTGTCGAGCGTGGAAAGCGGTACGTCAGCCCGCAAAGGTGGTGGTTCGGCGGCGGTGGACAGGAACATGAACCCGGCCCAGTGGCGCAAACGGACAGGATGCAGGCCGTGCGCGGCACGGTCGAAATCGGCGGTTGGCTGGGCGGGCCCCGTGGCGACGAGGCGACCATCCCCGGCGGCGTAGGACCAGGCGTGATAGGGACAGGTGATCAGCTTGCCCATGGCCCGCTCGCCGTCGCAAAGGGCAGCCCCACGGTGGCGGCAGGTGTTGTGCCATGCGGTCACCCTGCCATCGCCTGTGCGGCACAGAATGGCCGAGGCGGCCCCCACGTCGACCGCACGCATCGTGCCGGGGGCAAGATCGGCCAGACGGCCTGCGCAGACCCAAGCGTCGGACCAAAGCGTGGCCATCTCGCGCGCGTACCAGTCGGGATCGAGATAGGCCGCGCGTGGCAGGCCTTCGGGGCAGTGATCGAGGCGCGGTGACAAAGGATGCGGCATCATACGCTTCCCGGTGGCGTGGCCGTGCGGCGGGGGAGTCGCAGGAACGGGCGATCCACGATGGTGACGGGCAGCATCAGCTTGGCGTATTGCAACTCGCGCAGCGCATAGATTTCCACCCAAAGATCACGACCCAGATACTTCCGCTCCACATGCGCCATCGCAAGGTTGCGCTTGGTCGTTGGCGACCACGCGGCGGCGGTGATGAAGCCGGCTTCCTTGGTCTTGCCCGCGTAAATCAGCGATCCGCCTGCCTCGACATTGCCCGGAATGTCGAGGCCCACAAAGGCCCAGCGAGAGGTCTTGGCATCCCGTTCGGCCAGAAGCGCGCGGCGACCGTTGAAATGGCCCTTGTCCCAGTCGATCATCCAGCCAAGGCCCATCTCCAGCGGCGAGCGTACGCGGTCTTCGCGCAAGGCCTGATGGGCGGGGATAAAATCATAGGTGGTGGTGATGAATCCCGCCTCGATGCGCGCAAGGTTCAGCGCCTGAGAGCCGACGGGGCGCAGACCCCACGGCGCACCTGCCTGCATCAAGTGATCCCAAAGCTGCAGTGCGAGGTCGGGCGCGATCCAAAGCTCATAGCCCAGATCGCCGGTGAAGCCGGTCCGTGATACCGTGACGGCGCGCTTGGCGAAGGGGAAGGTTGCGATGCGAAAGGGCCTCAGGCCGGATACATCGAACCCGGCGGAGACCAGCACAGACGCCGCACAGGGGCCTTGCAGTGAAATGGCTGCGATATCTTCGGTTTCATCGACGATCTTCACATCCAGCATGAAGGCCGCATCCAGCATCCAGGGCAAATGCCGCTCCTGACAGCACAGGCGGTAATCCTGCGCGCCAAAGTGAAAGAGCGTGCCGTCGTCCAGCAGTTTCCCGGCATCGTCGCACCATGCGGTGTAGTGAACGGCGCCGACGGGCAACTTTCCGACATCGCGCAGCGTCAGGCGGTTGAGGTAGGCCTGCGCATCAGGCCCCGTGAGGCGATACTTCACCATAGGGCAAAGGTCATAGAGGGTCGCCGCGTTGCGGATGGCGGAAAACTCCATCGCATCATCTTCATAGACGATTGCTGTGGTGTATCCGGCCCAGGCGCCCCAATGGTTCATCTTGTTTGCGGCGGATGTGCGCGCGTGAAAGGGCGTTTGCTTCAGCGGCGTCTCATAGTGCAGGCGGGGATCGACGGTCATGCCCTGGCCTCCGCAAGGATGCGCTCGGCAGCGTTCCAACCAGCCGCACCCGAGATGCCGCCACCCGGGTGGCTGCCAGCGCCGGCAAGCCAGAGGCCGGGAAGTGGTGTCGCGTAGCGCGCGAGCGAGGGCAGGGGGCGCAGGAACAGCATCTGCTCGACCGAAAGCTCGCCGTGGTGCCAGTTGCCCCCCGTCATCCCGTACCGGGCCTCGATGTCATAGGGCATCAGAAGTTCTGCATGCGCGATCAGCGCACGCAGGCCGGGCGCGTGATCCTCAAGCACCGTCAGGGCCGCTTCCAGCATGGCCGCGCGGGCCGCGTCCTTGTCGGCGGGTGTGTGGGGGGCAAACTGGACGATGGCCGACAGCACATGCGCGCCTTTGGGGGCAAAGCCCGCGCCATGGGCGGATGGCAGCATCACCTCCATCACCGGGCGGGCGGGAACGCCGCCGTATTTGATTGGGTTGAAAGCGGTTTCCACCGCATGGGCCGAGGGCGCGATCACCAACCGCGCGCGCAAGTCGGCGCCGCGAAAATCCGGTGCGGCGGTCAGGGCAAGATGCAGCTTCGCAGCCCCGCCCCGGGCCTTCTGGTGGCGCATCGCGGTTATAAACTCGGTGTCGAGATGGGCGGGACCGACAAGGTCAAGGAAGGTTTCCTTGGGCCCGATGGCCGACACTACCGTCCCGGCCCGCAATTCCTCGCCGCTTGCAAGGGCCACACCCACGGCGCGGTCCCCTTGCACGATCATCCGCGCGACTCGGGCGCCGGTGCGCAGGTGCACCCCCTGCGCCTCGATCGCCCGCGTCATGGCATCGGTGACGGCACCCATCCCCCCCACCGGGAAGGTGAGCGCGCCACTCGCCCCGGCGAGCCGATTGAGAAGCAGGATCAGCGAATTCGGTGACCGCGGGCCAAGCCATGCCCCAAGCGTGGCATCAAAGGCGATCAGGCCCTTCAGGCGGTCATCGGTCAGATTGTCTTCCAGCACGTCCCAGACGTTGGTCAGCATCATCCGCAAAAGCTCGCGGAAATCCTCGGCGCCCATTCCGCGCAGGCCAAGTCCAAGGCGGGCGAGACGGGGCCAATCGTTGCCCGATGCCGCCAGACGCGGGGGCGCCATGGCGCGGAAAGGCGCGAGGGCGGCCGCGTAGCGCAAAAGGCGGGCACGCAGATCGGGCCATGCCTTGCGGTCGGCGTCTGCCAGCCCTGTCGTTTCTGCGCCGAAGTCACCCGCAAGGGTGAGGTGATGGCCCGATTCGGACAGAGCAATCGTGGAAAGAGATTTTAGATCAATATCCTGCGCCGAGAGGTTCATCCCCGATGCCACGCGCTGATCGAGCGTATAGACCAGATGCGCCAGCCCCGGCGTGCGGTACCCCGGCGCAAACTCCCATCCCCGGGCTGCACCGCCCGGCTTTTCCCCAGCTTCGACCACCATCACCGCCAGACCGCCCTTTGCCAGTCGGGCAGCACAGGCCAGGCCGTTCGTGCCGCCGCCGATGATAAGGGCGTCAAAGGACGGCATAGGCATCGCTCATATGATTGCGCGGTGCTTTCGCCTCGCGCAGGATTTCGGCGGCGGCATTGCGCCCGGGCGCGCCCATCACACCGCCGCCGGGATGGGTGGAGGAACCGCAGAGCCAAAGATCGCGGATCGGCGTCCGGTATTGCGCATAACCGGGGACGGGGCGGTTGAAGAGAAGCTGATCGAAGGTCAGCTCTCCCTGAAAGATGTTGCCCTCCGTCAGGCCTACCTCGGCCTCAAGTTCGCGTGGCGTACGAACTTCGACGTGCAGGACGCTGTTCTTGAAGCCCGGTGCGTACCGCTCGATCTGGTCGAGGCAGGTTTGGCCAAAGGCATCGCGGTCCGCATCTGTCCAATCGCTGCCTTCGATCCTTGGCGGCGCGTATTGCACGAAGCAGGACATGAAGTGCTTGCCCGGCGGTGTCATCGTGGGATCGATAAGGGTGGGGATCATCACGTCCTGAAACGGATCCCGGCTGAAATGGCCCGCTTTCCAATCGTCATAGGCATGTTCCATTTTTTCAATGGAATCCGTGAAGTGCAGGTCACCCTTCAGGTTTGGCGCCCCTTCTGGAAGGGCAGTGAAGCGTGGCGCGCGATCGAGCGCGATGTTCAGTTTGCCCGATGATCCGCGCGTCTTGAAATCGCGCACGCGCCTGACGAAGGCGCCCGGCAATTCCGTCTCATCCACATGGCGCAGGAAGGTGCGCTTGACGTCCATGTTGGAAACGATCCGGGTACCCCGCACCTCATCTCCATTGGCCAGCGCCACGCCAACTGCGCGTCCGTTGGCCACCAGGATTTTCTGGACCCCCGCGCCGGTGCGTACCTCGCCCCCCGCCGCCGCCAGCGACCCCGCCAGCGCCTTGGTGATCGCCCCCATCCCGCCGCGCGCATAGCCCCAGGCGCCGAGGTTGCCATCCACATCCCCCATGGCGTGGTGCAGCAGCACATAGGCCGTGCCCGGCGACATGGGGCCAAGGGCCGTGCCGATGATGGCGCCCACGGCTTGATAGGCCTTGATCACGGGGTTCTCGAAATACTGGTCGAGGTAATCGGCGATCGACATCGACCAGAACCGGATCATGTCGCACATCTGTGCTTCGCTGAGGCCGAAAAGCTGCTTTCCCAGCCAGGCGAGTTCGCCGATGTCGCGGGGGCGAAAGCTGGCCGGATCGGGCGGCGTCCGCATCAGAAGGGGCCGGATGAACCGGCAGTGGCGGGCGATATCGCGGGAATAGCGGTCGTAGGCCTCGGCGTCACGTGGCGAAAAGCGCGCCATCTCGCGCCGGTTGGCATCGTGGTCGCGGAACATGCCAAGGCTGTCGCCGCTTTCGGTGAAAACCGCACCGCCCTCATAGGGCAGGATCTGCAGGCCGAATTTGGGCAGTTCCAGATCGCGCATGATTTCGGGCCGGAAAAGCGAGTTGACGTAGGAACAGTTGGAATAGGTGAAGCCGGGGAAAAGTTCGCGGCTGACGGCCGCACCACCGACCCAATCGTTCTTTTCCACCACGCAGACGCGCATCCCGGCTCGGGCCAGGTAGCAGGCGGCGACCAGCCCGTTGTGGCCCGCCCCAAGGATGACGGCGTCATAGGTCATTCTGCGGCCGCGTGTTCCACATGCTCCAGCGTCAGGTCCACGGCCCGCTCTACCGCCTTCAGGGTGTCGGTCAGGCAGGTGTCGTCTGTCCCGTGCGCCTCGCACATGAACCAGGGCTCGCGGCTGTCGGGCTCGCAGATCACCCCAAGATCATGCAGGTAATAGGCCATCTGATCGTAGAAGCTGTAATCGCTGGTCTTCCAGGCGCGGTAATCCTCGGGCGGGTATTCGGCGAAGAACAAGCCGAACATGGAAGGGTGCCCGGCGTAGGAATGCACGATCTTGCGGGCGTCGAGGATAACGCTGATGCCGGTTTGCAAGCGGCGGCCATAGTCGGCCAGCGTGTCGAGGGCCGGCGTCTCATCAAGGATTCGCAGACATTCTTCGGCGGCGGCAAGGCTGACGGAATGCGCGGTGTAGGTGCCGCCATGCGCCGCCCCTCCAAAGCGAAAGGTCCGCATCACCTTTTCGCGCCCTGCGACCACCGCGATGGGATAACCGTTGGCCATGGCCTTGGCGAACGTGCAGATGTCAGGATCGACGTCATAAAGTGCCTGCACCCCGCCGCGACCCACGCGAAAGCCGGTCTTGACCTCGTCAATGATCAGAAGAACGCCGTATTTATCGCACAGTTGCCGGGCGAGCTTCACATATTCCGCGCGCGCGGTGATGCCGCAGCAATTGCCCTGTATCGGCTCGATCAGCATGGCGGCGAGGGTATCGCCGTGACGCTTGAACATGTCTTCCAGCCGCTGCAGGTCATTCATCGGCACGAGATGTGCCAGTTCCTTCAGCGTCATCGGGATGCCCTTGGAATAGGCCACCACCTGCGGATCGGTGTTGGACCCATGTTCCCAGTCGTCCACGTTCGCCATCCACATCGCGGCGTCGAAAAGTCCGTGATAGCCGCCTTCCACAAGAAGATAGCTGTCGCGGCCCGTATGGGCTCGGGCGAGGCGCAGGGCCGCCATCACAGCCTCGGTCCCCGAATTGGAAAACCGTACAAGCTCGGCCGCCGGCACCATCTTGGCGATGCGGTCTGCCACGGCCAACTCGCGCTCTGTGGACAGCGCAAAGACGCCGCCCACGTTCATGCCCCGGCGGGCGGCTTCATCGACCCGGTCATCGGCATAGCCAAGGATCGCGGGGCCGTACCCAAGGCGATAATCGACGTAAGGATTGCCGTCGATATCCCACATCCGGCCGCCCTTGCCGTGATCGACGTAGATGGTGCGGTCATCGCCCCAATACCGGAAGCTTGACGCCACGCCGAGGGGCAGGCGCTGTACCGCGCGCTTGAACTGGGCGTTGGATTTGGTGAGGTCGCGGTGGGGCCGGGGTAGCATGGAACGTCCTTTTCAAGGCTTTCCCTAGTCTGGCTGGATTCTGATTGAACTGTCAATCAAAATGAAAACCGTGTATTTTTGATCCGATTGCACTACACCCCAAGGATGCAAAGCGGAGGGGCGATGGACGAGCCGGCGACCGACATCGAGGAAAAGGGCGAGACGCGGCGCAAGCAAAGCCGCGACACGCGAAAGGTGCAACTGATCGAGGCCACACTCGATACGCTGGCGCGCAATGGCTATGCCCGCACCACGATGGGCGAGGTGGCCAAGGCGGCGGGGCTGTCGCATGGGCTGGTCAATTTTCATTTCCAGTCCAAGGAAAAGCTGCTGTCGGAAACCCTGACCTACCTGTCCGAGGAATACCGGCTGAACTGGCAGGCCGCGCTGGCAGGAGCGTATACGGCGCCGGAAGTGCAGATTGCTGCGATGTTGCGGGCTGATTTCAATCCGGCGATCTGCACACCGTCGCGGCTGTCGGCGTGGTGTGCGTTCTGGGGTGAAGCGCAAAGCCGCCCGATGTATCAGGAACACTGCGGATCGAATGATGCGCTTTACAATCACACGCTGGAGGATCTTTGCACGGCGCTGATGGCAGCGCACGGCTATCCCGGTGTGCCTGCCCGCGTTGCGCGGGTGCTGCGCGTCACCACCGAAGGGGTGTGGCTGGATCTGATGACGATGCAGGCGCCCTACAGCCGGGACGAGGCGCTGGCCACGGTATGGTCATGCGCTGCGGCCTTCTTCCCGGGGCATTTCGGTTCCGATGGGCCGATAGCCTAGCGCGCCAGACCACCCTTCAGCACCCGCAGGTAAGGCTTTCCCACGGGCCGGGGGGCAGGAACGAAAGGTGCGGCCTCTTCCGCAACTTCGTGCAATGGGTCATCTGCCAGCGCCTCGATCCGATCGCGCGCGATGGCAAAGCGGCGGGGGCTGCGGCCGATCTCGCCCGCCGCACAAAGGCAGCCAAGGGCCAGCCGCACGCCGCCGTCCTGCGCGCGCAGGGGCAGCATCAAAAGCCGCGCTTCCAGGGCTGGGCGGCCAAAGCCACGTTCAGCCTCAAGTGCCATGTGCAGAATGGCGGGCCGGGCAAAAACCGCCTCGACCCGGGCAGAAAGAGCGGCGCGGGCGGTCGGTTCCACCAGCGTCAGCATCGGCATGCCGCGCACGTCCATCCCCATCAGATCGGCAAGATGCATGCCCGCAATACGGAACCGTGCCACGCCTGGTGCCACACGTTCGACCATGAATGACTGTTCGAGAGCGGGGGCAAGACCGCGCGGATCGATATCGCGGCGGAATGGCGGCTCGCCGTTCGGGCCGCACAGGCCCGCCCAGTAGGCCCTCAGGATGGCGAGGCTCGGGAAGCGGACAGACTCGGGCTCATCCATGTCACCGCCGCGTCCGCCGCCAAAAAAGGATGGTGCCATGATCCCTCCACCTGCCTGCGTTGCCCTTGCGGGGCGGGTCTGCTAGGCATTTCCGGCCCGGCATCCTGCCCTTTTGCGTTAACGTTGCGGTTACAGTGGTTACCGCCCAGTTAAGATACACTGTGCCCAAGCAATTCGGCGAAAAATCTGGGCAAATGGTAAATACCCCGCGCGAAGGAGCCCCCGCATGACCGTTTCAATGACCGGATACGCCACCCGGCGTGGGACGGCGCTGGGGCAGGATTGGGTGTGGGATATCCGGTCGGTCAATGGCAAGGGTCTGGACCTGCGGCTGCGTTTGCCGGACGGAATCGAAGGACTGGAAGCCGCGGTACGGGCT
Organism: Rhodobacterales bacterium; assembly: GCA_038251625.1. Lineage (GTDB taxonomy): Bacteria > Pseudomonadota > Alphaproteobacteria > Rhodobacterales > Rhodobacteraceae > JBBQXK01. The sequence continues at coordinate 1,071 of JBBSBE010000032.1, read as the reverse complement.
GAAGCGGGGCGCGCGATGACGCGCGGCAATGTCAGCCTGTCGTTGAAGATTGCGCGCGAGGCGGGATCCGAGGGTGTTCTGACCGTGAACCGTGGGGTGCTCGGTTCGGTCCTGGCGGCGCTGTCCGAGGTCGAGGCTGCGGCGATGGCGCAGGGTGTGACGCTGGCACAGGCGACGCAGGCCGAAGTGTTGGCGGTGCGGGGCGTGCTGGAGGTTGCGACCGAGGCGGCGACGGACACGGGCGCCCTGCGCACGGCGTTGCTTGATGATCTGGCGCCACTTCTGGCCGATTTTGCCGCCAACCGCGCAGCAGAAGGGGCGGCGTTGGCCGCCGTACTGGCACGGCAACTGGAAGAAATCGCGGTACTTGTATCCGGGGCGCGTTGCGAGGCCGAAGCGCGGCGTGATACGACCGCGGCTACCTTGCGTCAAAACCTCGCCCGTGTAATGGCCGATGCGGCGGGCGCAGATGAGGGGCGGGTGGCGCAGGAGTTGGCGCTGATCGCGGTGAAATCGGACGTGTCCGAGGAAATCGATCGTCTGACCGCACACATCGCCGCCGCCCGCGCCCTGCTGGCCGAAAGCGCACCCGTCGGGCGCAAGTTCGACTTTCTGACACAGGAATTCATGCGCGAGGCCAACACGCTGTGTTCCAAGGCTCAGTCGATGGGGCTGACGCGCATCGGGCTTGACCTCAAGACGGTCATCGACCAGATGCGCGAGCAAGTGGCGAATGTGGAATAGGCGATGGCGCGGCGCGGACTACTTCTGATCTTGTCATCTCCATCGGGCGCGGGAAAATCCACACTGGCCCGCCGGCTGATGGCGTGGGACCCGACGATGCGCTTTTCCGTTTCGGCCACGACGCGCGCGCCGCGTCCGGGCGAGGTGGATGGGCGCGAGTACCATTTCGTCAGCAGCAAGGCGTTTGAGGGCCTGGTGGAGACCGGGCAGATGCTGGAACACGCCGAGGTGTTCGGCAACCGCTACGGCAGCCCGCGCGCACCGGTCGAGGCTGCGATGAAGGACGGGCGCGATACGGTTTTCGATATCGACTGGCAGGGTGGCCAG
>JBBSBE010000031.1:0-34221 GCA_038251625.1 Rhodobacterales bacterium | reverse complement strand
CGTTCGAGAGGGGCCCCACCGCCACCGTGACCGGCAGATCGCCAAGATCGCTGTCGGCCTTGATTTCGCGGGCGGGTCGGCGGGCGATGGCGTGGTGGCCGGGCAGGTCCACCGCATTGGCAATCATCGTGGCGGCGGCATCGGCCATGGCGGCGGTTCTGGCCAGCACGGTCACGCTGTCGGCGATCCCAAGCGACTGGCTGCGCCCGCGCCAGCCCGAGGTTGCGATGCCGCCGATGCCATCGCCCGCGCGGATCGTCACGCGGTCGGGCAGGCCCGGACGGGCGGCAATGGCGGCGCAGAAGGTGGTGCCGGGGGCGAGGTGGAGGGCGATATCGCCGCCGTTGTTCACACAGGCGCGGCGGACCCCGCCGCCCGCGACCATCGCCGCCAGAACTGCATCCGCAACGGCCCCGGCGACGGCGGCCATCGGCGTGATGAAGGCGGGGCGAAAAGGGGCAACGGCGGCTGCCATGACCCGCGCGATGGGGCCGGAAAGCGGCTCTGCGCTTGCCGAACGCAAGGCAGCAAGCTCTGCCGCAAGGCTGGCCAGAAGGCCCGTGAAGCGGGCGACGGCGCGGGCCTCGGCCCCGGCTGCGCCGGGACCTTCGGCAAAGAGGATCAGGTCGATCGGCCCTTCGTGCAGGTGCAGGCGGCCATCTGCAAGCCGGGCCACCTGCGCGGTGGAAGCGGGGAACAGGGGGGCTGTCTGCCCCCCTCGGCCTTTGGCCTCACCCCCCGAGGATATTTGACCAGAGAAGAAGGGGGGGAATTGGCGGGTCATGCCGTGCCCTCCGGCCAGCCGGTCAGGCGGGCGGAGGTGGGGTATTCACCGCCCGAGGACAGAACGTCGGGCAGGTTGCGGACGGCAGCGTCATGCCCGCCCATGGCGCGGTAGGCGGCGCGGGGCAGGGTAAATTCGAGTGGCGCCACAAGGGCGGGCGTGGGGACATATCCGAACGCGCCGGGGGGAAGCCGCGTTACATCGACCATGAAGGTGATGCCGCCGCCGGGCCAGATGTAGCAAGGCGCGCCGCCCGCCGTGAGGCGCGTCTCGCCGCCCTGCACGGATTGGGTGAGGCGGACCGGGTTTTGCGTGACACCCGCGCGCAAGGATCCCCCCGCGCCGCCCATGAAAAGGACGGTGCAGCGCGAGGGTTCGCAGTTCTCGTCGATCAGCCGGACGGAGGGCAGAAGCGTTTCCGGCAAAGCCTCGGGTTGCGGTGTGAGGCTCTGATCCAGCACGAAATAGGCAAATTCCTCACCCGTGGTGGAAACCATCAGAAGGCGCAGGCCAGGCCGTGCGCCCTTTTTCGCGTTCCAGTCGCCAAGGATGTCCAGGGGATCGGTCAGCCGCGTGCCGCCCCAGCCCAAGCCGGGTTCCGAGACGCGGAAGTAGCGGCCGGGGGTGGAGCGGTGGCCCTTGATGCGGATGCCGGTGGGCTCCCATCCCAGCACCTTGCCCGCCTGATGCTCGCTGACGACGCCGGTGATGTGGTCATCGACCACCACCACTTCATCCACCAGTCCGCGCCATTGGCTGGCGAACATGCCGATGGTGGCCGATCCGCAGCCGACGCGCATGCGGTTTTCGGGCCGCCCGTCCACGATGGGCGCGCGGCCTGCCTGCACGGTAACGGTCGAGCCGCCGTCGATGTTCAGCGTTACCGCCTCGCCGTTGCACAGCGCGAGGAGTGCGGCGCAGGTGGCGCGGCCCTCGCCCTTGGAGCCGCCGGTGAGGTGGTGGACGCCGCCGAGCGACAGCATCTGCGACCCGTATTCGGCGGTGGTGACGTGGCCGATGACCTCACCTTCCGCGCGGACGGGTGCGGCTTCGGGGCCGAGGAAACGGTCGGTGTCGATCTTCACCTTCACGCCGCAGTAGGAAAAGATCGCTTCCGTCACCACCGTCACCATGTCGGCGCCTTCGACGGTGGAAGACACGATGAAGGGCGCGGGTTTGTAGTCGGGGTAGGTGGTGCCGGTGCCGATGCCGGTGATCATCGTGTCGGCTGGAAACGGCTCGCCGTCCCAGTCGCGTGCGGCGAAGGGCACAAGGCGGTCGCCCCGGTCATTGGCGCGTGACAGCATCACCACGGGATCGGTGCGGACAATGCGGCCATCCGCGTTGGCGTATCGGTCGCAGGCGCCGGTTTGCCCCGGCGCGATGAAACACATCACCGGGCAGGCATCGCAGCGGATCTTGTCGCCCGTGCGGGGGGGAATGTCATCCATCCCGGACACCCATGATCGCCGCGCGCAGGCGGTGGGGCAGGACCGGCAGACGGCGGGGCAGCGCGCCGGTGGCGTGGCGGATGCCGTTCAGGATCGCGGGTGCGGTGGGGATGAGGACATGCTCGCCCAATCCACGCGCGCCGAAGGGGCCTTCGGGGTCGGGCACCTCGATCAGGATGGATGTGATCGGGGGCACGTCGCCGGTGGTGGGGATCAGGTAGTCGTGCAGGTTCTCTGTGCGGCCGGGCAGGTATTCCTCCATCAGTGCAAGGCCGATCCCTTGCGCGATACCGCCTTCGATCTGGCCTTCGGCAAGGGTAGGGTTGATCGCGCGGCCCACATCATGCGCGGCGGTGATCTTGATCAGCTTGACGGTGCCGAGTGCTGGATCGACGGAAAGCTCCACCATCTGCGCGCCAAAGCCGTACAGCGCATAGGGGTTGCCCTGGCCGTTCGCGTCAAGCGGCGTGGTCGGCGGGTCGTAGGTTTCTTCCGCCGACAGGGCATAGCCGCGCGCATCGGCGGGCAGGGCAGACAAGGCCAGTTCAGCCTGCGCAGAGCCTTCTTTTGCGATGATCCGTGCCCCGTCGAGGGTCAGACGCGCGCCCTTCCCCATGTTCATCCGCCGCAGGATTTCGGCCCTGAGGGCGGTTCCCGCCGCCTGTGCCGCGCGGCCCGTCACAAAGGTCTGGCGGCTGGCAGAGGTTTTGCCCGCATCCGGGGTCAGCGCGGTATCGGGGCCGATCAGGCGGAACGCGGCCAGCGGCAGGCCAAGCGCCCCGGCCGCGATCTGGGCGATGACGGTGTTGGAGCCTTGGCCGATATCGGTGGCCCCCTGGTGAAGGATCACTTCGCCAAGCTGGTTGAGGCCGATACGGATGGTGGATGGGTTCGCAAGGCCCGTGTTGCCACACCCGTACCAGCACGAGGCGACACCCACACCGCGCCCCGGCCCGGCCTCGGCCAGCGCGCGGGCCCAATGGGGGCGCAGCGCCTCAAGGCATTGCGCGATGCCGGTGGAGGCCAGACTCTGGCCCGTCACCGTGGCATCACCATCGCGCAGCGCATTCCGCAGGCGGAACTCCAGCCGGTCGATCCCCGCCTGATCGGCAAGGATGTCATAGGCCGTTTCCTGCCAGATCGCCGCTTGCGGGACGCCAAAGCCGCGAAAGGCGCCAGCCACCGGGTTGTGTGTGTGGATGGCACGGGCGCGGGCGATGTAGGCGGGCGTGCGGTAAGGGCCGGAGGCGTGAACGGGCACGCGGTTCGCGACCGTCGGCCCCCAGCTGGCATAGGCGCCGGTGTCGAACAGCCCGTCGAAGGCCAAGCCGGTGATCCGCCCGTCCGCGTCGCAGCCGATGCGGCCCGTCATCCGCGCGGGGTGCCGCTTGGTGGTGGAGGCCATGCTTTCGGCGCGGGTATAGGTCATCCGCGCGGGCCGCCCGGTTTTCAGAACGGCCAGGCCCAGCAGCGGTTGCAGGCTCACATCCAGCTTTGATCCAAAGCCGCCACCGACGGCAGAGGGGATGATGCGGAGCCGGTCGGCGGGCAGGCCCAGAATCGCGGCGGTATCGTCCCTGTCCATGATCGGCGCTTGCGTAGAGGCGCGGATGACGAGTGTATCGCCCTCCATCCACGCGGCACCTGCCTCTGGCTCGATATAGGCGTGTTCGACGAAGCCCGTCTCCATCCCGTGCGTCACCACATGGGGCGACGCGGCCAGCGCGGCTTCGGCATCGCCGCGCCGCACCAACCCCTCGATCAGGCGGTTGCCGGGGCGGCCGGGGTGCAACTGCAGTGCATCGGCGGCTTCCGCCAGCGCCGGGTCGGTCAGGGCGGGCAGCGGCGACCATCTGACGGGAAAGGCGGAAAGGTCGGGTACGTGCCCATCATCCTCGAACGCCAGAAGGGCCACCGCCTCACCCCGGAAACGGGCGGGGCTGGGGGCGAGGGCGGGCTGGTCGGCGAAGGCGGGGATGACGCCGAAGCGGTTGACGCCGGGGATATCGGCGGCGGTGTATGCTGCCACGGCGCCGGGGGTGGATGCGACCCAGGCCGCCAGATCGCCGAACGCAAAGGCCGCGTGCGGATGGGGTGAGCGCAGGGCCTTCAGCACAAGGCCGCCGGGGTGCCAATGGTCGGCGCCAAAGATATCCCCCGCCACCTTCGCCGCCCCGTCGAGCCGGATCACGCGGTCGCCGACGTGGCCCTCGATGGGCGGATGCTCTGCATCCGGGATGCTGGCCCCTTGCCCAGCGGCCAAGACAGCCGACAGGATCTTGCGATACCCCGTGCAGCGGCACAGCACGCCGCCAAGCGCCTCTTCCGCCTCGGCCTCGGTCGGCTGTCGGACGCGTCGCAACAGGGCCAGTGCGGCCATCAGCATGCCAGGCGTGCAGATGCCACACTGCGCGGCGCCTTCGGCAAGAAAGGCGACACGCAGGCGGGTAAGGGTGGGGTTTTCGGCCTCGACAGTCTCGATCCGGCGGCCTTCGGCGCGGGCGGCGGGGGTGAGGCAGGCGCAGGCGGGGGCCCCGTCGATCAGCACGGTGCAGGCGCCGCAATCGCCCGCGTCGCAGCCAACCTTGGTGCCAGTGAAGCCAAGGCCATCGCGCAGCACATCCGACAGGCGCCGCGAGGGCGGCGCCGCAACGGCGACGGCGGTGCCGTTCAGCGTGAAGCGGATCGCGTCACCGCCGCCACCGCCCGCATCCGGGGGCGCGCGCATCATGGCCCGGCCCCGGCGATGGCACGGCGCAAAAGCTCGGCTGCGGCATCGAGGCGGTAGGCGGCGCTGGCGCGCGCGTCGTCGATGGGTGTCAGCGCGCGGGCAAGGGCGGCGGGGTCGATGCGCGCGGCAGCTTCGATGGCTGTGGCGCCGATCAGCGCCGCCTCAACCCCGGGCAAACGGCGCGCAACGGGGCCGCAGGATCCTACGGCCAGCGCGGCCTCGGCAATGCGCCCGTCCCGCCACAGAAGCCGTGCGGCAACCATGGCAATGGAAATCACGAGGTAGGCCCTTGCGCCGAGTTTCAGGAAGCAGGAGGCGCCGGACAGCCCCTCTGGCGGAAGGACCACCGCCACAAGCAGTTCCCCGGGCAAAAGCGCAGTGCGACGCGGGCCGGTGATGAAATCTGCCAGCGGCAGTCGGCGGATGCCGCCGGGGCCGGCCAGATCAACCAAGGCACCCGCAACCAGCAGCGGCGGCACGCCATCCGCCGCGGGCGAGGCATTGCAGAGATTGCCGCCGATTGTGCCCGCCGTCTGGATCTGCCGCCCGCCCACGGCGTGGGCCGCCTGTTGAAGCGCACGCAGGGCGGGGGGCAAGGGCGCGTCGCCAATCGTGGCCCATGAGGTGCAGGCACCGATGCGCATCCCGCCGCCGGGCAACGCGGTGATCCCGTGCAGATCGGGCACGCCTGCCAGATCGGTCACGTCGCCGGGCAGGTCGGCGGTGGTGGTGGCGGGGTAAAGGTCGGTCCCGCCAGCCAGGGGGCGCGGGGCGCGGGCGAGGCAATCCAAAGCCTCGGGCAGGGTGGCGGGGCGCAGATAGAGTGACACGGGGGGGAGCGGTGCCTCGATCCGGGGAATTGTTTGCGTGCAAACACATTGGCCCCCGTCTGCCCCGCCTGTCAACGGCCTTGCGCGGGGGCGAGGTGGCGGCTATCGGCAAGGCGTGAGCCGCAAGAGCACCCCCTCCGCGCCGCCCGATGTGCCCGCCTATGCGCTGGATGCGCAGGTGGGCTATGTGCTGCGGCGCGCGACGCAGCGGCACCTGGCACTTTTTTCCGATGCGATCCCGGAGGTGACGACCACGCAATTCGCCGTGCTGGCGCGGCTGGCGGAAGAGGGGCCACTGTCGCAAAACCATCTGGGCCGCGCGGTGGCGATGGATGCGGCGACCGTCAAGGGTGTGGTTGACCGTTTGCGCCGCATGGGGCTGGTGGCCAGCCGCGCCGATCCCGGCGACAAGCGGCGGCTGACCGTGGCGTTGTCCGACGCGGGGCGGGCGCTCTTCGAGGGGCGCAAAACCACGGCGCTGGGCGTTTCCGATGCCACGCTGGCGCCCCTGACAGCAGAGGAACAGGCGCAGTTCATGGCGCTGCTGGCCCGCCTGACCTGAGGCCTATTCGCCGTAGGGGACCCAGACGGTTTTCACATCGCTCGCCCTTGCCAGCGCCGTTCTGGTGTCGAACCCCGCCCAATCCGTGACGTGCCCATAATTCACCCACGTGCGCTTGAGGTTGCCGCTCGCCGCTTTCTCCACGGGCCCCGACAGCGCCTGCGAGGAAAAGCACCAGACGGCATCCACATCGCGGTGGCTTGCCAGCGGGCCTGCAAGCTCACCCGGATCGCCGGTGACGATGTTGACCACGCCACCGGGCAGGTCGGATGTGTCGAGCACCTGATAAAGATCGGTCGCGGCCAGCGGAAAGGGGTGCGACGGCACGGCAACCACGGTGTTGCCAAGCGCGATGGCCGGGGCGATCAGCGACACAAGGCCCAGAAGCGGCGCATCATCCGGTGCCACGATACCGATCACGCCCAGCGGTTCCTGCATCGCCAAGGCCACGCCACGGATCGGCACAGGCTTGACGCGACCTTCCCATTTGTCGGCCCAGGCGGCGCAGGCAAAGAGCCGCTCGATCGTGGCCTCCACCTCGGCGGCACCGGGCTTGCCCGTCATGTCGGCCAGACGCGCGGCGAATTCGCCTGCACGCGCCGACAGGTTTTCGGCGATGTAGTACAGCACCTGCGCGCGGTTCCACGCGGTTGCCTTTGCCCAGCCCTTGGCGGCATGCGCGGCCTCGACCGCGTTGCGGATATCCTTGCGGTTGCCAAGCCCCGCATGGCCCAGAAGCCGCCCTTTGGGTGACCAGACGGCGCGGGAATAGCCGCCATCGGGCCGTGCCTGTTTGCCACCGACGTACAGCTTCGCGGTCCGGTCCAGTCCCGGCGCTTCGGGATTGGCGGGTTCGGGGACGGGTTTGACGGGTTTCAGAAGGCCCCGGCGGGCAGCGGGCTTGAGGTACGCCATCAGCCCTTCCCATCCGCCCTCGCGCCCGAAGCCAGATTCCTTGACCCCGCCAAAGCCTGCGGCCGCGTCGAAAAGGTTGGTCGCGTTGACCCAGACCACGCCCGCCCGCAGCTTTGGGGCCATATCAAGCGCAAGGTTCACGTTCTCGGTCCATACGGTTGCGGCAAGGCCGTAGGGGGTATTGTTGGCCAGCGCCACCGCCTCTTCCGGGGTGCGGAAGGTCATGGAGACGAGCACGGGGCCAAAGATTTCCTCCTGCATCAGGCGCGAGGATGTGGCGAGGCCGGTGATCAGCGTGGGCGGGTAGAAGCAACCCTCGGGCACTGCGCATTTGGCGCGGTAGGTATCGCCTTCGGTGTTGGCGTCGATCATGGCGGCGACACGCATCAGATGGTCGGGGTGAATGACCGCGCCCACGTCGATGCACTTGTCCAGCGGGTCGCCAAGGCGCAAGCCATCCATCCGGCGCTTCAGCTTCGTGTGGAACCGGTCGGCCACGCCTTCCTGCACCAGAAGGCGCGATCCTGCACAACAGACCTGCCCCTGATTGAACCAGATCGCATCGACAAGCCCCTCGACCGCGCTGTCGATATCGGCGTCGTCAAAAACGATGTAGGGCGATTTGCCCCCGAGTTCGAGCGTCAGCGCCTTGCCCGAGCCCGAGGTTGCCTCGCGGATGCGCCGGCCAACCTCGGTCGATCCGGTGAAGGCGATCTTGTCGACCGGTGCGGCAACGAGGGCTGCCCCCGTTTCGCCGTCACCCGTCACGATATTCAGCACACCCTTCGGCAGCCCCGCCTCGCGGCTGATCTCGGCGAAAAGCAGGGCGGTCAGGGGCGTCCATTCGGCGGGCTTCAAAACGATGGTGTTACCGGCGGCAAGGGCAGGCGCCACCTTCCACGCCAGCATCAGCAGCGGAAAGTTCCACGGGATGACCGCACCGCAGATGCCGACGGGCGCAAGCCCCGGCAGTTCGGTGTCACGCAGTTGCGCAAGGCCCGCGTGATAGCCGAAGTGGCGGGCGACCAGCGGCACGTCGATATCGCGGCTTTCGCGGATGGGCTTGCCGTTGTCCATCGTCTCTAACACCGCGAAAAGGCGGCTGTGTTTCTGCACCAGCCGCCCGAGGGCATAAAGGTACTTCGCCCGCGCGTGCCCCGGCAGCCGCGCCCATTTGCCTTGTGCCTTGCGGGCGGCATCAACGGCCTTGGCTACATCGTCGATCGTGCCTTGGGTTACCCGCGCCAGCACCTTGCCCGTGGCGGGGTTCTTCGTCTCGAACGTCGTGCCCGGCGCGGTGAAAGCGCCATCTATCCAATGGCCGAAGGTCTGGCCATGACGCGCAAGCCACGCCAGCGCCTCGGCATTCGCTTCGGGCGCGGGGCCATAGGCCATGGTCTCGAAGATTTCCTTGACGGTCATGGCTTACCCCATCGGGTGGCGGTTGGCGGCGGAATAGGCGCCGGTGAGGTGGTGCTCAAGCTGGCGCTCGATGTCGCCCAGAAGGGACGAGGCGCCGAAGCGGAAAAGATCGGGCTGCAGCCATGGCAGGCCAAGCTCGTCCTTCATGAGTGACAGGTACACCAGCGCGTCCTTGGCCTTGGATATTCCGCCCGCCGGTTTGTAGCCGACCTTCACACCGGAGCGATCCTGATAGTCGCGAATGGCGCGGATCATCGTCAGGCTGACTGGCAGGGTGGCGTTCACGCCTTCCTTGCCGGTTGACGTCTTGATGAAATCGGCGCCCGCCATCATGCACACAAGGCTGGCCCGCGCCACATTGCGCAGGGTGCCAAGCTCGCCCGTGGCAAGGATCGCTTTTACATGCGCATTGCCGCAGGCCGCGCGCATTTCGGCCATTTCCTCGTAAAGCGCATGCCAGTTGCCGGTCAGCACGTGGCGGCGCGAGATCACGATGTCGATCTCCTGCGCCCCGGCCTTCACGCTTTCGCCGATCTCCATCAGGCGCAGGCGATAGGGCGACAGGCCCGCCGGAAAGCCGGTGGAGACGGCCGCCACGGGGATGCGCGTGCCTTCCAGCGCCCGCACCGCCACCTCGACCATGTCGTGGTACACGCAGACGGCACCCACCGTCAGCCCTTGCATTCCCAGCCGGTCGAGGATGTCGGCCCGCACCGGCTGGCGCGCCTTGGCGGCAAGGCGCTTTACGCGGCCGGGCGTGTCGTCGCCCGACAGGGTGGTCAGGTCGATCAGGCTGATGGCCTTGCAAAGCCAGGCCGCCTGCCATTCCTTCTTGACCGACCGCCGCCCCGGCAGCGTGGCTGCCCGCCGTTCGATGGCAGAGGTGTTGGCCTGCACGGCGGCCACCCAATCCAGATCAAGCGCCATGCCGGGATTGCGGGCGTGATGGGGGGTGACTTGGGGCAGATGCGGGCGGGTGGGGGACATGTCGGTCTGCAAGGGTGGCCTCGCTGGTCGGGCAGGGCGAAAGTCGCATGCGCCCATGCATCGCGCAAGGGCGCTGGCACGAAATTTGACCGGATGGTCAGATCACTCGCTGCCCGGACCGCGCACCATGCCAGAGGCCGGCTCGATCGTCTCATGCGCGGGCTCGAACGTGGCCCAGCCGGTTCCGACACCTGTGGGCGGCAACTCATCTTCGATCTGGCTGCGGTGCAGATGCGCCTTGGCGATGAATTTCGCGGTGATCGGGGCGGTCAGGAAAATGAAGATCGTGATCAGAAGCTCGTGCCACGAAAGGCGACCCTCGTACACCCAGGTGTAGGCCATGGAGGCCAGCAAAACCCCGCCCACGCCAAGGCTGCTGGCCTTGGTCGGGGCGTGCAGGCGCATCATCGTTTCGGGCAGCTTCAACAGGCCATAGCTGCCGACAAGGCCGAAGATGCCCGCGATGACCAGAAGAAAGGCGATGGCGTAGTCTGCGATCTGTTCCATGGCCCCTACTCGATGATATCGCCGCGCAGCATGAACTTGGCGTAGGCGACGGTGGAGACAAAGCCGGTCATGGCGAACAGAAGCGCCGCCTCGAAATTCACGCCCGATCCTGCACCGATGCCGTAAAGGATCAAAAGCGCGATCATGTTGATCACCATCGTATCCAGCGCCAGCACCCGGTCGGGCACGCCGGGGGCCACGAACACGCGCCACAGGTTCATCAGAAGCGCCGCCCCGAAGCAGGCGAAGGCGAAGGTAAGGGCATAAGCGATCATTCGAAGATCCTTTTCAGCCGGGCCTCGTAGCGCGCCTTGATCTCGTCGCGCACGGCGGCGGGATCGGGGGCGTGAAGGCAATGAACCAGAAGCGCCCGCCCGCAGGACGACATATCGGCGGTCAGCGTGCCGGGTGTCATGGTGATGGTGCCCGCCAGCACTGTGATCGCCTCTGGTGTCTGCAGGTCGAGCGGCACGGTCACCCAGGCGGGCTGAATATCGGCCTTGGGCATGAACAGCACGATCCGGGCGACGATGAAGTTGGATTTGACGATGTCGTAAAGCACGACCAGCACGTAGCCGATGATGGCGGGCAGATTGCGCAGCCGGGGCCGGTTCGGCCAGTAGGGCGCGGTCAGAAGCGGGATCACGGTGCCAAGGATGATCGCCATCACAAGGCTGCCAAGCTTGGTGCCGTTGACCAGCAGCATCCATGTCACGATCAGAAGCAGCGTGAGGTAGGGGTGCGGGAAAAGCCTGCGCAGCATCGCTATTCCCCCGCCCGCGCCAGCACTGCGCTGATGTAGGCCGCGCGGTCGTAAAGCTCGAAGGATGTGGCCGACAGGTAATCCGTCACCGGCCCCGCGAAGATCGTCAGCAGGACAAGGCCCGCCAGCAGCGCGCACACCGCCGTCCAGGCCAGCGGTTCGCCCATATGGCGCGGGGGGTCTTCCGGCTGGGTTTCGTGCGATTTCCAGAAGACGGTGCTGCCCGCGCGCGCAAAGCCCAGGATGGTGACGAAAGAGGCCAAAAGGATCGTGGTCCAGATCAGCGCCATGCCGGGCCCGCGTGTGGCATCCATGACCAGAAGCTTGCCCAGAAAGCCTGAAATCGGCGGCATCCCGGCCATGGCGATGGCCGCGGCAAAGAAAAGTGCGGCCAGAAGCCCCTGATTTGCAATCGGCGGAAGGGCCTTCAGCGTACTGTCAGACCCGCGCCTGTCGGCCACCAGATCGACAACAAGGAACAAGAGCGCCCCTCCAAGCGTGGAATGCAGCAGGTAGTACAGCGCCGCCGTCGTGCCCTGTGGCGTGAACGGGGCCACGGCGATGAAAAGCGTGCCCATCGAAGCAATGGCGGCAAATGCCGCCTGCCGCGCCAGCGTGGTGGCGCCCAGCACGCCGATGGCGCCAAGCGCCAGCGTGACAAGCGCCGCCGGTGCCAGAAGATCGGCGATCAGCGTGCCGGTCGCGGGGGTCGTGGGCGGAAAGATCAGCGTGCCCGTGCGGATCACCGCATAGGCGCCAACCTTTGTCATGATCGCGAAAAGGGCCGCCACCGGCCCGGGCGCGAAGGCATAGGTGGCGGGCAGCCAGAACTGCAACGGCACCAGCGCGCCCTTGATCGCAAAGACCAGCATCAGAAGAACCGCGCCCACGCGCAGCAGGGCTGCGTCACCCTCGGGCAGCGTCAGCAGTTTCTGCGCGATATCAGCCATGTTGAGCGTGCCCGTCACCGAATAGATCGTGGCGAGGGCGAACAGAAACAGCGTGGATCCGACAAGGTTGAAGGCGATGTACTGCACCCCCGCCCGCAACCGCGCTTTGCCGCCGCCATGAATCATCAATCCGTAGGATGCGATCAGCAGAACCTCGAAAAAAACGAACAGGTTGAACGCGTCGCCCGTCAGATAAGCGCCCGACAGGCCCATGAGCTGAAACTGGAAAAGCGCGTGGAAATGCCGCCCGCGCGCGTCCCATCCGGTGCCGATGGCATAAAGCTGCACGATCAGCGCCAGAAGTGCGGTGAGTGTCAGCATGATCGCGGCCAGCCGGTCGAGCACCAGTACGATCCCAAAGGGCGCGGGCCAGTCGCCGAGGAAGTAAACCTCGGGCGGTTCAGTGCTGGCGGCGTACAAAAGCGCGCCCGAGATCGCCAGCAAACCAACCGTAGCCGCGACCGAAAACACCCGCTGCAGCAGCAGATCGTGCCGCATCGCGAGCACGATCAGCCCACCCATGATGACGGGCAGCACCACCGGCGCGATGATCCAGTGGCCCATCATGCGCCATCCTCCGGCGCGTCGTCATCGGTGTCGATCCGGTCGGACCCGTGTTCCAGAAAGGCCCCCAGCGCCATCATCACGATCACAGCCGTCATCCCGAAGGAAATCACGATGGCCGTCAGCACCAGCGCCTGCGTCAGGGGATCGGTATAGCCCTTGGTTGCGGGGTCATAGATCGGCGGCATCGCCAGCGCGAGCCGCCCCGAGGCGAAGATGAACACGTTGACCGCGTAGCTGAGCATCGCCAGACCCACGATCACCGGAAAGGTGGTGCGGCGCAGGATCAGGTAGATGCCGCAGGCGGTCATCGTACCGATGGCTGAGGCGACCAGAAGCTCCATCCTACGCCTCCTCGATCTTGACGGGGCGACCGGGCTCGATCTCGTAGGGTCGCACGTTCACCGTCTCGCCCGCGCGGATCGCGATGCGCGAGATCGAGGCGAGCGCCAGCATCACCGCGCCCACCACCGTCAGGAACACGCCCAGATCGAAGATCGCGGCGGTGGCAAGCTCGAACTCCTCCAGCGGCGGCAGGTGGACGTAGCCGAAGGCCGAGGTCAGGAACGGCATCCCGTTGAACCATGCCCCGATCCCGCAGGCAGCGGCGATCAGCACGCCCGCCGCGATCAGCGCGTGATAGTCGATCTTCTGGCGCGCCTGCGTCCAGGCAAAGCCCGAGGCCATGTATTGCATCACCAGCGCGATGGCGACGACAAGCCCCGCGATGAACCCCCCGCCCGGCTGGTTGTGGCCGCGCAGGAAGATGTAGACGCCGACCATCAGCGCAATCGGCAGGATCATGCGTGTGGCCACCACCAGCATCAGGGGGTGGCGGTCGCCCGCGCGGCGCGCATCGGGGATCCACCCCGTCAGCCGGTCGTTCGCGGGGCCTGCACGCAGCAGCGCCTCGGTCAGTGCAAAGATCACAAGCGCGGCGATGCCAAGCACCGTGATCTCGCCAAACGTGTCATAACCCCGGAAATCGACCAGGATCACGTTGACGACGTTGGTGCCGCCACCGCCCGATTTGGCATTGGCAAGGTGATAGTCCGCAATTGTCGGAAAGGCAAAATCGCGCAGCATCAGCGCATAGATCAGCGCCCCCACGCCAAGCCCCGTGACGCCTGCAATCACCGCATCGCGTGTGCGGCGGGCGGGCGTGCTAAGATTCGCCGAACGCTTTGGCAGGAAGTTCAGCGCCAGCAGAAGCAGGATCACCGTCGCAACCTCGACCGAGATCTGCGTCAGCGCAAGGTCGGGTGCCGAGAGGTACACAAAACCCACCGAGACCATCAGCCCGATGATGCCGACCAGCACCAACGCCAGAAGCCGGTTCCGGTGGTAGAGGAAAAGCGCAATCGTCGCCCCCACCAGAAGCGTCCAGCCGATCAGCGGCACGGCGGCAACCGGCGTCATCGCGCGCAGCCCCGGCGCATAGGGCGCGCCCCAGAAGGCAAAGGCGGCGGCAGCCACGATGGTGACGGTCGCGATGGCGAAATAGCGGGTCAGCGCGCCGTCATGCAGTGCTTCGGTCACCCGGCGCGACCGCTCGGCAAAAGGCTCCATCAGCCCGTCGAAGATCGCCTTCGCCTCTGGCCGCGGCGCCCTGTCCCACAGCCGCGCAAGGGGGCGATAGAGGCCCAGCATCACGAACCCGCCGCCCACAGCGGTGAGCGACAGAAAGAGCGCGGGCACAAAGCCATGCCAGTGATAAATCTTCACATAGGCAGCCTCGCCCGTCACGGCGCTGGCGGTGACCTTCACCAGATCGCCCACCATCGGCATCGGCAATACCCCGATCAGCACCACAAGCACCGCAAGGAACGCCGGTGCCGCCCAGAGGCCAAAGCCCGGATCGTGCGGCTTTGCCGGATAATCGTCGCGCACCGGCCCAAGGAACACATGCGCGATCAGCCGGAAGCTGTAGGCCACCGAGAAAAGCGCGCCGATGGTGGCCAGCGCAGGCAGCAGCCAGGGCGAAGACCACCACACGGTATGCACCGCCTCTTCCAGCATCATCTCCTTGGACAGGAACCCGTTCAACGGCGGGATACCCGCCATCGACAGCGCCGCCACGGTGACGATCGTGAACGTCAGCGGCATCAGTGTGCGCAGACCCCCGAGCCGCCTGATATCACGCGTATGCGCCTCATGGTCCACGATGCCCGCCGACATAAAGAGCGCGGCCTTGAACGTGGCGTGGTTGATGATGTGGAAGATCGCCACCACCGCCGCCTCTTCGGTGCCAAAGCCCAGAAGCATGGTGATCAGGCCAAGATGGCTGACAGTGGAAAAGGCCAGAAGTGCCTTCAGATCATCCTTGAAGAAGGCGATCTTGGCCCCGATGATCATGGTGATCAGTCCGGTGGTCGAGACGATCAGAAACCACGCCTCGGTGCCCGCCAGCACCGGCCACATCCGCGCCATCAGGAACAGCCCCGCCTTCACCATCGTGGCCGAATGCAGATAGGCCGAAACGGGCGTCGGCGCCGCCATCGCATGCGGCAGCCAGAAGTGGAACGGGAACTGCGCCGATTTGGTGAAGGCCCCGATCAGGATCAGGATCAGCGCGGGCAGATACCAGTCGCTGGCCTGAATGGCCTCTTTCTGCGTCAGGATCACGCTCAGATCATAGCTGCCCGCGATCTGGCCGAGGATCAGCATGCCCGCAATCATCGCAAGGCCCCCGGCCCCGGTCACCGTCAGCGCCATCCGCGCACCCTGCCGCCCCTCGGGCAGGTGCTTCCAGTACCCGATCAGAAGGAAGGACGACAGCGATGTCAGCTCCCAGAAGACCAGTAAAAGCAGGACGTTGTCGGACAGGACAATCCCCACCATCGCGCCCTGAAACAGCATGAGATAGGTATAGAACTGCCCCATCGGATCGGATTTGGCGAGGTAGAAGCGGGCATAAAGAATGATCAGAAGCCCGATGCCAAGGATCAGACCCGTGAAAAGAAACCCAAGTCCGTCGAGGAAGAAATTCGCGTTCAGGCCCAGTTGCGGCAACCATTCGATGCGGGTCTGGATCACCTCGCCCCGAAAGACGGCGGGCGCATTCAGGCCCAGCAGGATCAGCGCCAGCGTGGTGGCGGATGCTGCGGCCAGCGCGCAGGCGTTCTTGCCCGCACGGATCATGAGACCGGGCAGAAGTGCGCCAAGAAACGGAAGGGCGGCGATCAGGGCAAGCGACATGTCTGTCCGTTTATTGCGCGAGGTCGTCGGATAAAAATGTGCGGCCCGGGAGTGGCCCGGACCGCGTGCCCCCTACCTGTGCGACGGGGGCCAGCCTGTCAAGCGCAAGGGCCCGAAAAAAGGGCGAAAGCCGCTTGGTTCAGCTTTGCGCCTAGCCTTGCGGCGTCATCGCCTTGCGCTGGCGCGCGCGTTCGATCCCAAGGCGGCTTTCGCGCCAGATGATCAGCACCCCGGCGGTGACCACGACGGCAGCGCCGCCCAGAACGGTCAGCGTCGGCACCTCGTTGAAGACCCAATAGCCGATGGCCAGCGCAAAAAGCATCGAGGCATAGTCGAACGGCGCCACGACCGAGGCATCCGCCTCGCGGTAGGCCGATGTCAGCAGGATCTGTCCGACCCCGCCCAGAAGCCCGCATCCGACCAGCAGCAGCGCCTCGCGGCCCGTCGGCACCACCCAGCCAAAAGGCAGTGTCGCCAGCGACAGGCCGGTGGCCGTCAGCGAGAACCAGAATACGATGGCGGGCGTGGCTTCGGTATTCACAAGCTTGCGCACAAAGACCTGCGCCAGCGAGGCAAAGACCGCAGACGCCAGCACCAGCATGGCACCAAAGCCCTCGGTCGCACCCACCGTCGCGCCCGACAGCAGGGTCAGGCGCGGCGACAGCACGATCATCACCCCCACCATGCCAAGCGCCACGGCGGATATGCGGAAGATCCGCACATCCTCGCCCAGAAACATCGCGGCGAACACAACCGTCAGGATCGGGGCCGCATAGCCGATGGCCGTCACCTCGGGCAGTGGCAGAAAGCCAAGGCCCGCAAAGCCAAGGCCCATGGCGCAGGTGCCGACAAGCCCGCGCCACAGATGGCCCATGGGGTTTTTCGTCTTCAGGCCGGTGCGCAGTTCGCCCCGCACCGCAAGCCAGGCCACGATCACGGGGATGGCAAAGAACGAGCGAAAGAACACCGCCTCACCGGGTGGCACACGGCCAGAGGTGGCCTTGATCAGCGAGGCCATGACGATGAACACCATGACCGAGCCGAGCTTGAGGGCGATGCCGCGAAGGGGGCGCATGAACGTCTCGGGCTAGGATGGGCCGATGGGATCACCGCGCTTTGGCAGGTGCAACCCCGAAACGGCGCTGGACGGCGGCGGCTGGACCGGGTTCCATGCCAGAAAACGGAGAGTGCCATGACCGCAGCCACGCTTGCCGACCGGATCGCCCAAGGCAGGGGCG
This sequence comes from Rhodobacterales bacterium, assembly GCA_038251625.1. GTDB lineage: Bacteria > Pseudomonadota > Alphaproteobacteria > Rhodobacterales > Rhodobacteraceae > JBBQXK01. The sequence continues at coordinate 17,319 of JBBSBE010000031.1, read as the reverse complement.
ACGTGCCCGCCGATCTGGTGCTGAAAGGCGGCCGGGTGTTCGACCTGATTTCGGGCGTGTTGGTCGACACGGATGTGGCGATCTGCGGCGATACCATCGTGGGCGTGTACGGCACCTATTCCGGGCAGCGCGAGATTGACTGCACGGGCCGCATCCTGGTGCCCGGCTTCATCGACACGCACCTGCACATCGAATCCTCGCTGGTGACGCCCTTCGAATTCGACCGTTGCGTGGGCCCGCGCGGCATCACCACCGCGATCTGCGACCCGCACGAGATTGCCAATGTCTGCGGGCTGACGGGCATCACCTACTTCCTTGATGCCTCGGCCCGCACGCTGATGGATATCCGCGTCCAGCTTTCCTCCTGCGTGCCCTCCACCCACATGGAAACCGCAGGCGCGCGGCTGGAAGCTGCAGACCTGGCGCCCCTGATGGATCACCCGCGCGTCATCGGGCTGGCTGAATTCATGAACTTCCCAGGTGTGCTGATGCGCGATCCGGGCTGCCTGGCCAAGCTCGAGGCGTTTCGCGGGCGCCATATCGACGGGCACGCCCCCCTTCTTCGGGGTGCAGACCTGAACGGCTATATTTCCGCAGGCATCCGCACCGAGCACGAGGCGACATCGGCGGAAGAGGCGCTGGAAAAGCTGCGCAAGGGGATGCGTGTGCTGATCCGCGAAGGGTCGGTCTCGAAAGACCTGCACGCGCTGGCGCCTATCCTGACCGAGCGGCATTCCCCCTACCTGTGCCTCTGCACGGATGACCGGAACCCGCTCGACATCGCCGAACACGGGCATCTCGATTACATGATCCGCACCGCGATTGCGCTCGGCTGCCCGCCATTGGCCGTCTACCGCGCCGCCAGCCTGTCAGCGGCCGAGGCGTTCGGGCTGAAGGACCGGGGGCTGATCGCGCCTGGAAAGCGGGCCGATATCGCGGTGATCGACACGCTGGAAGGGTGCAACGCCGCGATGGTGCTGGCGGGCGGCGTGGTGCTGGACGATGCCGCCTATGCCGCGCGCGAAACGATCCCGCCGGTCGCGCGCGCATCCGTCAAGGCGCCAAGCGTCCGCGCCGAAACCTTCCGCACCGGGGGCAACCGGGCCGAAACCCCGGTGATCGGTATCCTGCCGGGCAAGATCATCACCGAACACCTGACGTACGAGATCACGCCCGTCGATGGCGACAAGCGCCCCGACCCGGCCCGCGACCTGATGAAGATCGCGGTGATCGAGCGGCACGGGGTGAACGGCAACATCGCCACGGGGTTCGTGAAGGGCTTTGGCATGGGGCACGGCGCCATCGCCTCGACTGTCTGCCATGACCACCACAACATCGCCGTTGTGGGTGCCGACTACGCCGACATGGCGCTGGCCGCGAACCGGCTGAGCGAGATCGAGGGTGGCTTCGTCGTGGCCTCGGGTGGCAAGGTGCTGGCCGAGCTTGCCCTGCCCGTTGCAGGGCTGATGAGCCTTTTGTCGTTCGAGGATGTGCAGGCGTCCCTCGTCACGCTGCGCGCCGCCGCCCGCAGCCTTGGCGTGGTGCTGGAAGAGCCGTTTCTGCAACTGGCCTTCCTCGCCCTGCCCGTTATCCCGCATCTGAAGATCACCGATCGCGGGATGGTGGATGTGGACCGGTTCGAGATCATCGGCTGACGGCTACCAGCGGCGCAGCGCCAACTCGTCCGTATCCTTCGCTGCCACCCATATGGTGCCGTCGGCACCCACTTCTTTTTTCCAGAACGGCGCGCGGGATTTGAGGTAGTCCATCAGAAACTCTGCCGCCGCAAAGGCATCCGCCCGGTGCGGCGCGGCCGTGGCCACCATCATGATCGCCTCGCCGGGGGCAAGCCTGCCATGGCGATGGATTACCAGACAATCCACCAGCCCAAAGCGTGCCATGGCTGCCTCGGCATGGGCGCTGATCGCGCGTTCGGTCATGCCGGGGTAATGCTCGATCTCCAGCGCGGAAAGCCGCCCGCCCTCGTCCCGCACAAGGCCCGAGAAGGTGACCACCGCGCCCGCACCCGCCACAGCCGTGGCAAAGGCGGCCAATTCGGCGCCCGTGTCGAATACGGCTTCCTGCACGCGAGTCTGCATCAGCCCCCCGTCATCGGCGGAAAGAACGCCACCTCGCGCACACCGGCCAAGGGTGCGGAAAAATCGGACAATTCCTGATCCAGCGCCACGCGCAGCGCCGCGCGGTCGGCGAAGGCCGCCGCGTACCGCTCTTCCCGCGCCATCAGTTCGGTCACCAGCGCCTCTACCGTTGCAGCGCGCGTTTCCACCACCTCTCGCGGCAGGCCGATCCGTTCGCGCACCCAGGCGAAGTACAGCACCGTCAGCGTCATGGTTCATCCCTCAGCATCGGCAGCGCCTTGCGGAAATAATCCCACCCTGTTGCCGCCGTCAGCGCCGCTGCGATCCAGATCAGCACAAGCCCGGCCCAGGTTGCATAGGACGAACAGCCCCGCATCCCGCAGGACCGGATCGGATCGGCAAGGCCTCGCGTCACCAGATCGGCATATTGGTCCACCGTCAGCCCCTGCCGCGCGATGCCCTCGACATGCTCAAGCCCGGTGCCAAGAAACAGCACTGCAATCGCGATCATCTGCATCGTGGTTTTCCACTTCGCGAGCTTGGTGACCTTCAGCAATCCCGCCCGATCCCCCAGAAACTCGCGCAAGCCGCTGACGAACACCTCGCGGAACAGGATCACCGTGACGGGCAGGATCAGCCAGGGGTTCATGCCCGAATACCCGGTCAGGATCACCAGCGCGATCACAACCATCGCCTTGTCTGCAATCGGGTCCAGCATGGCGCCGAAGGCCGATTCCTGTTTCCAGAGCCGCGCGAGGTAGCCGTCGAAGAAATCCGTGACCGCCGCGCCGACAAACAGGGTCAGCGCAAACCAGTCGGCCCACGGGCGATGAAAATAAAGAAACATCACCGCCACACCCGGCGCCGCCAGAAGGCGCAGGACAGTCAGGGTGTTGGGGATCGTCCATCTCATGGCGGTTTGCATACCGCCTCGTCGCGCGCGGGGGAAGGCCCGCGCCTCAGAGGCCCTGTTTCAGCAGCCGGGCCTTCTGCCTGTCCCAATCGCGCTTGGCCGAGGTTTCACGCTTGTCGGCCAGCTTCTTGCCCTTGGCGATGCCGATGCGGATCTTCACGATGCCGCGATCATTGAAGTACATCTTCAGTGGAACCAGCGTCATGCCTTCACGCGCGGTGGATGACCAAAGCCGCGACAGCTCTTTCCGGCTCACCAGCAGCTTGCGCTTGCGGCGTTCCTCGTGTCCCCAGGTCTTGGCCTGCAGATAGGGCGCGATATAGCCGTTGATCAGCCAAAGCTCGCCGCCTTCCACATTGGCGTAGCTTTCGCCGATGTTCGATCCGCCCTGCCGCAAGCTTTTGACCTCCGACCCCATCAGGATGATCCCCGCCTCGATATCGTCCTCGATGGCATAGTCGAACCGCGCCCGGCGGTTTTCGGCGATCAGCTTGCTGTTGGGATCGGATTTTTCAACCATGATCGGCCCCAGATAAGGACCGGGGCCGGATCTGTCCAGTGATGGCGGGTCTGGTGCTTGGTCACGCGCACCAGCCGGGCAATGTCTCTTCGCCCGCGCGGGCCATCAGGATGCGCCGGGCTTGCGGCGCTGCAAGGCACGTCGCTACGTCGCCCTGTGGCACGCTCTGTCCCCCTGCTGCGATGCTGGGGCAGTGGATCAAGACGCCCGATGCCGCCCAGACCAGTTCTTCCTCGGGGAAAAGCAGGGTGATCGCCTCCAGCGGGCGGGCTGCGCGTCGGCATTGGATGCCGCGATAGCCGTCCAGCGTGCTGGCCGGGATCAGCATCGCCAGCGCATCGGGCAGATCGCCCTGAGCGATATCCTCGCGGTCCAGATCCAGCAGCACGTGCTGATCGGGCAGCAGCACCAGATCGGCGCAATTGCCGAAGGCGCCGCCCGGAACGGCGAGAATGTCGCCCTGCATCGCGGGCAATAGCCACGACCTGTCCATTGCCGCGATCTTGCGCAGCCCGCCGTCCAGCGTGTGAACCGCATCGCCCGCCCGCAAACGCTCAACCGGTGTCCATCCGGTGCGGGTTTCGACAAGGGTGCCCGCGGCCATGCCGGTGGTGACGGGCAGGGCGGGATAGGCGGTGCCAACGGGTGCGAAACGGGTGAAATCCTGCATGAGCATGGGGCAATCCTCCTGGATGGTGCGGCCTTTCGGGGCCTTGGGGGTTAATGGTTGTGGCAGCCAACGCCGCCATGAGCCCAGAAAGCACCCAGATTTTGCCATTTTCCCGACACTTCAGGGGCACGAAAAAGGCACTGTTGCGCCACACGGGACGTAACGGCGCAGCCCCCGCGACTGTCTCGCGTCGCCCTGCCCGGCAACGAATCATTAACTCTAAAATCAATAAAAATCAATGTATTGTGGGGATATCACGTGTGATAACCGGGCATCGATTCGCCCTTTGCGGGTGCAGGGAAGCCTGACGGTCAGGATCCGGCCCAGGATCACCCCCCCGCGCCTTGCCGGCGGGTCGCGGGTTTCACCCGCGACCCGCCGTTGCCATATTTCGCTGGGGCGTGCGAAAGGCAGGTCAGGCAAGGAGTTGAAAGATCACCCCCACCAGAAATGCCCCCGAAAGCGACAGCCCGAGGTAGAGCGCAAAGACGGGCGGGCGCACCAGCGCCCAGACCGCGACGGCGGCGGGCACCGAGGTCACGCCCCCCGCCACCAGAAAGGCCAGCCCGGCGCCCGGTGCCATGCCCTTGTCCAGCAACCCCGAAACCAGCGGCAGGGCGGCATAGCCGTTCAGATAGGCAGGCACCCCCACCAGCGTGGCCGTAACAATGGGCAGAAGGCCCTGCCCCCCCAACGCCCGCGCCACCATGTCATCGGGCACGTAGGCGACCATCAGGCTTTCCAGCACGAAGGCCAGCATCAGCCACTTGGCCAGGAACAGGCCCGACTTCACCGCTTCCGTCCGGAACTTCGCCAACCGGGCCGGATCTGACCAGAAACGCCAGGCCACCGCCTTTGGCGCCCGAACGTTGCGCGCGCCGCACCCGCCGTTGCCCACGCCATCGCGCAGGGGATCGTTCAGCGCGCCCGCCCGCGTGGCCGCATGCACTACCGCCCCGCCAAAAAGGCCAAGGCCGATCGCCGCCATCGTTTTCGCCACCGCAAAGGGCAGGCCCAGCACGCCCGCCGTCAGCACGAACATCTCGGGGTCCATGATGGGGGAGGCCAGCCAGAACGCCATCACGGCCGCCAGAGGCACACCCATGGCCAGAAGTGCTGCAACAAGTGGGATGACGCCACAGGAACAGAAGGGCGAAAGCGCCCCCATCAGCGCGGCGAAAACGATCATTCGCAGCGGCGATCCTGTGAAGGCGCGCGCAATAAGACTGTCGGCCCCCGTGGCCCCCGCACCTGCGGCAATGAACACAGAGGCGGCAAGGAACGGAGCCACATGCAGAAAGGCCGTGGCCGCGAAGGTCAGGCTGGCCTGGCCCTGCGCCGGGTCAATCAGCGCGGTGGCCAGCAGGATCGCGGCGGTGATGGCCCAGATACGATGCCGCGACAGGCGCCTGATAAGGCTGGAGGGGGCAAAGGGAGCAAGGATTGTGATATCGTCATCTCCAGTTTTATCGTGATGTTTGTCCAAAAAAAGGGTCAGGCGGCCCCGGTTTGCCGTGCAACCCCTGCGCAGCATTCCGACATCAGAAAATCCGCCAACCCCTGCGCCCGGGCAAAATCCGCGCGGTTCACAACCTCGCGCCCGCGCCGATCCTGCACCACCAACCCCGCCGAAACGAGCGCGGTCAGGTGATGCGCGACCGTTGAAGGTGCCAGTCCCACATGGCCCACGATATCGCCCACGATCAAACCGTCGTCGCCCGCACGGACGAGCAGGCGAAAAATCTGCAGACGCAGATCGTGGCCAAGGGCGGCAAGGGCGCGGGCTTCGGGGGTTGCAGTCGTCATGCGGGTAAACATACCGACAAAGCCGGTTTCGTCAATATGATTGTGCAGAGCATGATGTCCGGGAAATGAGCTGGCCGGAAACGCAAGGTTCCAACCATTTTCGCCTGAGTTCAGTTCAGCAAGCCTGCATGGCGCATTGCCGCGTCGATCCGGCCCTTGGTGCCATCGGTCACGCCGACAAGCGGCAGGCGCACCTCATCGGAACAAAGGCCGAGGCGCGATAGCCCGTACTTCGCCCCAGCAAGACCCGGCTCTATGAAGATCGCCTCGTGCAAGGGCATAAGCCGGTCCTGGATTTCCAGCGCCCCGGCATAGTCGCCTGCCAGCGTCGCTTCCTGAAAGGCAGCGCAGAGGCGCGGGGCCACGTTGGCGGTGACCGAGATGCACCCCACCCCGCCATGCGCGTTGAAGCCAAGCGCGGTGGCATCCTCACCCGAAAGCTGCACGAAATCCTTGCCGCAATGGATCCGCTGCAGGCTCACGCGGTCCAGCTTGGCCGTCGCGTCCTTGACGCCCACGATGCGTGGCAGCTTGGCCAACGCGCCCATCGTCTCGGGCGTCATGTCGACCACGGAGCGCGGCGGGATGTTGTAGATGATGATCGGCAGGGTGCAGCAATCGTGGATTGCGGTGAAATGCGCGATCAGCCCGGCCTGCGTCGGCTTGTTGTAATAGGGCGTGACGACCAGCGCCGCATCCGCCCCCACCTTTTCGGCGTGGCGGATCAGGCGAATGCCTTCGGCGGTGTTGTTCGAGCCTGCACCGGCGATCACGGGAATGCGCCCGGCTGCGGCTTTCACCACCTCTTCGATCACCGTCTCATGCTCTTCGTGGCTCAGCGTCGGGCTTTCCCCGGTCGTGCCCACGGGCACGATGCCGTGGCTGCCTTCGGCGATATGCCATTCGACAAGTTTCTTCAGCGTCACAAGATCCAGTGCGCCGTCCTTGAACGGCGTAACCAGCGCGGGCATCGAGCCCCGGATCATGGCACGCATCATGGCAGTATTCTCCTGATCGGGGCGATGAGTCGCCCCATGGCAAAGTTCTGCCTTCCTAGCGCCGGGGTACGGTCTTGCCAAGCGCAGCTCTGGCAGGGTTGTGAGTTGCGGCACCGGGGCCGCAAGGGGTATGCGAAGGGCATGAACATTCTTCGCATCCTTGCCGCCGTTCTGATGCTGGCCATTCCCGCGCGTGCGGATGAGGCAAGCGCCCTGCGGGAGGCGCTTGCGCTGGCCTCGGGCAAAGACTGGACGGCCGCCGCCCGGGCGGCAGAGGGGGCGGGGCCGGTCGGGCCTGATATCGTGGAATGGCTGCGTCTGCGCGCGGGCGACGGCCTGTTGGAAGAATATGAGTCCTTCCTGCAACGCCGCGCGGACTGGCCCGGCATGCCCTTCCTGCGCCAGAAGGGAGAGGCGGCGGTGGCGCGGTCGACCACGCCGTCGCGCGTGATTGCGTATTTCGGCAATGGAAAACCGGCAACGGCGCAGGGTGCCATCGCGCTGACTGCCGCGTTGAATGCGACGGGGCGGCAGGGCGATGCGGGCGCAGTGGCGGCGCGCGCCTGGGTCGATCTGCGCTTTGCCGCTGACGAAGAGACGGCACTTCTGGCCCTTGCGCCCGCCGCACTGGCGAAGCGACATGAGGCGCGGCTTGATCGTCTGCTTTGGGATGGGCGGGGCGATGAGGTGCGGCGGATGCTGCCACGTGTCTCTGGCGGCTGGCGCGCACTGGCAGAGGCGCGGCTGGCATTGCAGGCCGACAAGCCGGGCGTGAACGGTTTGATCGCGGCCGTTCCCAATGCGCTGGCCGGTGATCCGGGGCTTGCGGAAGACCGCTTTCAATGGCGCATGAACAAGGGCCTTTACGACGGTGCGGCAGAGTTGATCCTCGCGCAGTCCACCTCTGCCGAAGCGCTGGGCCAGCCCGAGGTCTGGGCGCCGCGCCGCGCGTCACTGGCGCGCGAATTGATGGAGCGGGGGCAGGGGCGGCTGGCGTATCGGGTGGCGTCCTCGCACCGGCTGACAAGTGGCGGGAACTTTGCCGATCTGGAGTTTCTGACGGGCTTCATCGCCCTGACGCGCCTGGGCGATCCGGATGGCGCCAAGGCGCATTTCGCCCATCTGCTGGAAAATGTCCGCACACCAATCAGCCTGTCGCGCGCCTATTACTGGATCGGGCGCGCGGAAGAGGCGGCCGGGCGCGCCGATGCCGCGCGTGCCGCCTATGCCTCTGCCGCAGCACACCCGGCGGCCTATTACGGACTTCTGGCGGCTGAAAAGCTGGGGCGCGATATTGATGCAAGCCTTTTGTCCGACCGTCGCCCGGCGGATTGGCGGCAGGCGCCCTGGGCGCGGTCCCCGGTGCTGGCGGCGGCGCGCCTGCTGCTACTGGCGGGGGACCGGAACACCGGCAAGCGGTTCCTTCTGCATTTCGCCGAAGGGCTGGACGGGCAGGGGCTGGACCAGTTGGCAGACATGGCGCTGACGATGGGTGAGCCGCATGTCGCGGTCTTGATCGCGAAACAGGCCGCCGAGCGAGGCACGATCCTGTCGCGTGCCTATTTCCCGGTGCCGTCCCTTGTGCCCGATGCCTTGCCGGTCAGCCGCGCGCTTGCGCTGGCCATCGCGCGGCGCGAAAGCGAATTCGACCCGGCAGTGATCAGCCCCGCCGGCGCCCGCGGCCTGATGCAGGTTATGCCCGCCACCGCCGAGGCCATGGCGCGGGAAACAGGCCAGCCCTATGTGGGCGGGCGGCTGACCACCGATCCGGCCTACAACGCAAGCCTCGGTGCCGCCTATCTGAAGAAGCTTGTCGATGAATTCGGGCCCGCCGTCGCGCTGATCGCTGCGGGCTACAACGCAGGGCCGGGGCGGCCCCGGCGGTGGATCCAGACGCTGGGCGATCCGCGCGCCCCGGGCACGAATGTGGTGGATTGGGTGGAAACCGTGCCCATCGGAGAGACGCGCACCTACATCATGCGGGTGTCGGAATCGCTGGTGATCTACCGCGCCAAGTTGCGGGGATCGGTGGGGCCGGTTCGGCTGACCTCGGAACTGACCGGCAACTAGCCTTGCGCCCTGACCCGCTGACGCCAGAGCGTGAACAGACCTGCGGCGACCACGATGCCGGCGCCAACGGCCACGTTGGTTTTCAACGTCTCCTGAAAGACGGTGATCCCGATCGCGGAGGCGAAGACAAGCTGCAGATAGGCGAAGGGCTGCACCGCGCTGGCCTCGGCCACTTCGTAGGCGCGGATTAAAAGCCAGTGGCCAAGCGCGCCCGTGCAGCACAAAAGCGCCATCAGCGCTGCATCCGGCCCGGTCATCGGCTCCCAGAACCAGAGGCCCGCCGCAGTCATCGCCAGCGCGCCCGTCGTGCCTGTCCAGAAGAAGCTGACGGCCGCACTGTCGGCGCGTGACACCCAGCGGGTCAGCAGCCCGTACAGCGCGAACATTGCGGCGGCCAGCAGGGGGACGAGCGCCCATGGGGAAAAGACCGTCACACCGGGTTCAAGGATCACCAGCACACCGAGAAACCCCACGCCGATTGCCGCCCAGCGACGCCAGCCCACCTTCTCGCCCAGAACCGGGCCGGAGAGGGCAGCGACGAGCAGGGGATAGCAGGTGAAAACGGCATGTGCCTCGACCAGGCCCAGTTTCACGAACCCCATGACCATCACGCAGATCTCGGCCGCCAGCAGCAGCCCGCGCGCGATCTGCACCAGCGGGAAGCGGCTTTTGACGGCGGCGCGCACGCCGCCCGGCTTTCGCGCGGCGACGGCCACGACGAAGGCCGCGAAGAACCAATAGCGGATCATCACCACCATCATCACATTGTAATGTCCTGCCAGATGGCGCGAGAGGCCATCCTGCAACGCGAAAACGAAGGTGGTTGCAATCATCAGCCAGATGCCAAGACGCGTGTTCTGGTCGGTCATGCCAGCCGCCCCACACTCATGTGCCGCTTGGTGCCGTGGCCGGGGCGGCGTTCGACCGTGAAGCCCGCAGCTGCAAGACCGCGCCGCACGAAGCCGGCGGCGGTGTAGGTGGCGAATGTACCGCCCGGCGCGGTATGGCGGGCGACATGGGCCATCAGGTCGTCACCCCACAGCTCGGGGTTTTTGGCGGGCGAAAAACCATCGAGAAACCACGCGTCCGCACGGCCCTGCCAGTGCGGCAGGGTCTCGCGCGCGTCGCCCTCGACGATCTCGGCGGCAAGGCCCGGCATCTCGATCCGCCGGGCGCCCGCCGCCCATTGATGCAGGAAGGGATCGGCGATGGCGCGCGCTTCGGGAAAGGCATCCAGCGCCTGTGCGATATCGGCTGCGGCCATCGGAAACGCCTCGAACGATGTATAGCGCAGCGCCCTCGCCATCCCCGTCGTCCGCCACCCGATCAGCGCAGCCAGCATGTTCAGCCCGGTGCCGAAGCCCAGTTCGGCCACCGCAAAGCCGGGGCGAAACCGGGCAGGCAGATCATTGCCAGCCAGAAACACATGCCGCGTTTCGGCAAGACCGTCAGCAAGGCTGAAATAGGGATCGCCAAAGCGCGTGTCGACGGGAATGCCCCCGTCGCGCCATTCGATCAGGGGCGTCTGGTTCTCGGGCAGCATCGGGCCTATTCCATGGGTCGGCGCAACCTGCGGAAAGGCACTGGCAATGGCAAGGCCCGATCTGACCGTGCGGGGTGGAGGAATCTTCGGTCTTTCCATCGCTTGGGCCTGCGCGCGGCGCGGTGCGCGGGTGCGGGTGATCGAGGTGGCCGAGATCGGCGCCGGAGCATCGGGCGGGATTGTCGGGGCGTTGGCGCCGCATGTGCCGGAGGCATGGAACGACAAGAAGGCGTTTCAACTGGATAGCCTGTTTTTGGCCGAAGCCTGGTGGGCCGCGGTTGCATCGCGCGGCGGCGAAGATCCCGGTTATGCCCGGCACGGGCGGTTGCAACCTTTGGCCGACGAGGCGGCGGTCGCGCAGGCACGTTCGCGCGCCGAAGGGGCCGCCCGTCTGTGGCAAGATCGGGCAGACTGGCGCGTGATCCCTGCAAGCGGTGGGACATGGGAACCGCCCAGCCCTTCGGGCTGGATGGTGCAGGATAGCTTGAGTGCGCGCATCCATCCCCGCCGTGCGCTGGCCGCCCTGAATGCTGCGCTGCGTGGCACCGGGGCCGAGATGGTCGTCGGGGAGGGGGACGACATCGGGCCTGTCATCTGGGCCACGGGGATTGCAGGGTTGATTGCGCTGGGTGAGGGGCGGGCGCGGGCGCCGGGTGGGGCGGTGAAAGGGCAGGCGGCGCTGCTTGCGTTGGACGTTGGCGACGCGCCGCAGCTTTATGCCGATGGGCTGCACATCGTGCCCCATGCGGATGGCACGGTCGCCATAGGCTCCACCTCTGAAAACCAGTGGGGCGATGCGGAAACATGTGACGCCCTGCTTGACGACGTGATCGCCCGCGCCCGCGCGGCCTGCCCTGTGCTCAACGATGCGCCGGTGGTGGAGCATTGGGCGGGCCTGCGCCCCCGCGCGCGCAGCCGCGCGCCGATGCTCGGGCCATGGCCAGGGCGGCCCGGGCATTTCATCGCCAACGGGGGGTTCAAGATCGGCTTTGGCATGGCCCCGGGCGTGGCCGAGGCGATGGCCGATCTGGTGCTTGAAGGGCGGGAGACGTTTCCGCCCGGCTTCCGGGTTGAGGCGTCTTTCTGAAACGCTTGCGCCGAGCGATGCTACGCCAGCGCACGACCGCGTTCGACATCCGTTCGAAGCTCTGCCATTGACTCGGCCAGCAGCTTTGCGCTGGCGTCATCCTTCAGCCGCCCGTCGGCATCAAACGCATTGGCCGAATCCGCGATCATCACCTCCGGCCCCGCAATAACGCGCGGGCGGAACGGCACCATGGCCAGCCGAAGCGAAAATTGGGCCCGGTCACCACCGCCGCGCCCCGCCGCCGCCGAGCAGATGGCAACCGGCTTGTCACGCCACGGGCCCCCCTTCACGCGGCTCACCCAATCAAGCGCGTTCTTCAAGACGCCTGTCAGTGCCTTGTTGTATTCGGGCGTCGCGATCACCACCGCATCCGCCGCCGCGATCTGGGCCGCAAGGCGCGTCACGCCCTCGGGAATGCCCGCCTCTGCTTCCAGATCGCCGTCGTAAAGCGGCAGGCGCAGATCACCCTCTTCCCAATGGTCGGGGGCATAAAGTCTGCGCGCCTCGCCCAGCAGCAAGCGATTGGTAGACGCGCGGCGCAGCGCGCCGCAGAGGCCGAGAAGGCGATGGGTCATGGGCACCTTTGTGGGGGTTGGAATACCCCATCAACACTAGCGGCCCATCGGCGCAGGGCAAGTCAGGGGGTCTTGTCGCAAACTTTCAGCCTTGACGCACTTGTGCAGCTGGATCGACGGTTCTTGGTTGGAGGGTCACAATATCGTCGACGATTGGTGCCCTGCGCGCGGGTTCGGCAATAGGCGCGGTCCGGTGAGGCGGCCCGGACGCGTGTGCGGATCGGGCATTGGGATACGTGTGTTGTCGCGCGGGCGTCAGATCAGGATATCGATGCGGCTGAGGGTATCCAGCGATGTGTCGTGAAAGACAATGTGTGTGTCGAACCGATCAAAGACCACGTCGCTGCCCGCGACCGTCAGGGCGTTCATCACGTCAGCCCGACCGGAAAAGCCGTACCCTTCCAGCACGAGCCTGTCCCAGACCTCGAGGCCCACCACTTCGTTGTGCGAGGCTTCTGTGCTGTCAAAGACGAATGCGTCGCGCATCGCGCCGCCGAAAAGCAGATTTTGGCCGCTGCCGCCTTCCAGATGGTCGTCTGTGCCGGTGGTTTTCATCCAGGCCTCGAGCTTTACCGCGAACTTCTGATTGGATTCCGCGCTGCCCATGATCGCCACAAGCACCTTCGCACGGTCCATCGCGGCGCTTTCCAGCTTTTGCACCCAAGCGTTCAGCCCGACGGCGTCGGGGCCACGATCGAGGATGTTGCGGTAGAGCGAGGTGACGTACTCTGCATTGCTGCTGCTGCCCAGAACCACTTTAGATTCTGCCGAGGAAAGAAAGTTCTTTACGACGATTTCCATGCTCATCCCGCCTGCCATGGCGTCAAGCCAATTGTCTAACCCGGCCATGTCGGGCGTCCTGCCGAAGAGGCTGCCGTAAATCTTGAACACGTCATCGGTAAATTCCATCCTGAGGCCTTCATACGAAAACTTCAGGGCATCATATTGGGTGTTGGTCTGAAACTCGGCGCTGTTGACGAAGCCCTTCAGAACGCCGATGCGATCGGCAGCGCCACTGCGCAGTGCGCCGGTCCAGTTCGCAAACCCCGCCGCATCGGGTTCGCGCTCCAGCACCGAGTTGTAGAGCGCCGTCACGAATCTCCCGTCATCGAGCGCGTCGAACCGGTTCTTGTATTCGCGGCTGGCCGAGAACTGGTCCAGCAACTGGTCGAGGTTCTGCCCATTGGCGGCAAGCCTGTTTGTCCAGCCGATAGACCCCTGGATATCGGGTTCCCGGTCAAGCGCTGCGACATAGACACGGTAGACCGCATTCGCCGCGGTATCGAATACCGACCGGTAATCGCCACCATAAAGTTTGTCATCGCCAGCCCCGCCGGTCAGCGTATCGGCGCCATTGCCGCCGTAGAGACGATCGTTTCCGTCATCGCCCGCCAGCGCATCTGCACCCGCTCCCCCAAGAATCAGGTCGTTCCCAAGGCCGCCAAAGACCCGGTCGTTACCGGCCTCGCCATAAATCGTGTCGTTTCCGGCTCCGCCTTCCAGCCTGTCGTCGCCAGTGCCACCGAACAACTGGTCGTTACCCGCGCCGCCATAGAGCGTGTCGTTACCGCCAACGCCCGTCAGCGTATCGTTGCCCTCTTCACCCGAAAGATCGTTCGCACCGGCGGTGCCGCTCAGCCGGTCGCCTGCGCTGCCGCCGATCAGATTCTCGATCGAGATCAGGGTGTCCGAACCGGATCCTGTGTTCTGTAGGCCCGCGATACCGAGGTCGACTGCGACGGGCGTGCTGCCCGAAAAACGCGCCGTGTCGTTTCCCGTACCTCCGTCAAGGCGGTCATTACCGCTACCGCCATCCAAAACATCGTCGCCGTCGCCGCCGTAAAGGCTGTCGTTTCCGGATCTGCCCAGCAGCGTGTCGCTGCCACCGCCGCCCGACAACATGTCGGACCCGGCGCCGCCATCAAGATATTCAGACCGCGACGCGCTTGCGAGGCCCGAGATCGTGTCGTTCCCACTGCCGCCCACGACGGCCTCTATCGACGTGTAGACGTCGCTTTCGGCGCCCGTGGCCGTCCCGTTGCCTGAGGCATCGAGCACCACACCCACGCCACCCGAGGTGCCCTCGAAAGAGATCGTGTCGGACCCTGCGCCACCGTAAAGGCTGTCGGTCCCCGCACCACCGATCAGCACGTCGTTCCCGTCGTCGCCAACGAGACGGTCATTCCCGCCAAGGCCGATCAGGGTGTCATTGCCGCCAAAGCCATAGAGCTGGTTGTTGATATCGCCGCCGGTGATGACGTTGTTCAGCGCGTTGCCGTTGCCCCGTTCCCGCGTGCCGATGACAGTCAGGTTCTCGATCCGGTCCGGCAGCGCATCAAGATAGCGTTCGGTACGGATCTCGTCGGTGCCGCCATCCTCTGCCTCGATGATGATCGGCAACACCCCGCTGTAGAGGTAGATGTCATTGCCCGCACCGCCGGAAAGCAACGCGGGGCTTCCACCTGCATCCAGCACGTCATCGCCGTCGCCGCCATAAAGGCTGTCGCCGTTGGAGCCGCCCACCAACGTGTCATTGCCCGTGCCGCCAAAGAGCGAGTTCGCGTTTTGGCCTCCGACAAGACTGTCGTTGCCTGCACCGCCATAGAGCGAATCCTCGCCTTCAAGACCTATCAGCGTGTCATTGCCATCGCCGCCATAAAGCGTATCGGCGCGGTCGGCCCCGGTGATCACGTTGTTCAGGCCATTGCCCGTGCCGGTATAGTGCGACACGCCCTGATTCATGAAAGTCAGGTTTTCCACGCCGGCGCCCAGCGCGTAGGTCAGGATGTTCGTATTGACCGTGTCAATTCCCGCCTGCGACCCCGCGATCCGGTCTTCGGGGTTGTAGAACGTGAAGGTGTCATCCCCGGCCGTGCCCGTGAAGGTCTGCGCCTTGCCGAAAACCGTCAGGTCATCGACGTGCACCACCATCGTCTCGTTCGATTCATGTCGGTAGATGCCCTGCTTCCACAGATAGCCCACGGTGTCCGACCCATAGCCAATCGGGCCAACGTAATCGACGACCTGCACGCCGTTGATCCAGACTTTCAGATAGCCGCCGCCCTTCGTCGCGTCGGGTTTGACTTCGATCGAAATGTCGTACCATTCCCCGCGCACGATGTTGGTTGGTGTCGTGTACAGCACTGTCGGCGGTGCATTGCCGCCTTCGATCGGATTGGGAATGTTCCGGATCGAGACATCCAGTCTTTCACCCTTCAGGCCGATGGAAAACGGCGGGCTGGAAACACCTGGCAGATCGTACTCCTTGGTGTGCAACTGCCCGAGGACAAGCCACAGTGCGGTGTTGGTGGCCCCCGGTTCGATCATCGTCCGGTAGTTGATTTCGATCGGCGTCCCGAGCGGAAAAATCCGGTTGTACTGCGCCAGTTCAGACCGCTCCTTTTGCAGGCCGATGTCATTCTCCCAGACATCGCCCGGACGCACCTCGTAGCGCACCTCGTTGCCGGGCAGGACCTCGACACTCCATGGCTTTTCTGCGCTGTCAACGTAGGCGCCAAACCTGGTGGCGATCAGTGATTTCTCTTCTTCAATCTCGGGCATGTTCGCGCTCACAATTTTTCTTTCTCGAAAAATTATTCACTTCTCGTGACGCTCTGGGGGCATGATCGTGGCATTCCTGTGTCCGTCGTTCCGCCCACGGGTTTGTGAAGCGCGTGGTTGCTGAACCGGATGTGACCTGCACACCGGAAGCTCCTTCGACGTGATGCAGGGTCTGCACAACTGAAGGAGCAAACAGCATGAGGAAAAGCGGTTTCACTGAGGCGCAGGTCATCGGGATGATCAAGGAGCAGGAGGCTGGTTTGCCCACCTCCGAGCTTTGCCGGACGCAAGGGTTGAGCCCTGCGGCGTTTTACAAACCGAAGGTCAAGTATGGCGGGATGGACCTGTGCGACGCCAGGCGGCTGAGGCACATTGAGGGCGAAAGCGGGAAGCTGAAATGCCTGCTGGCGGATGCGATGCTCGAACGTGGTGCTCAAGGATATCTTGGGAAGCCGTGACGGCGCCAGTGCAACGGCGGAACGCAGTGCTGCGGGCTATAAGGGATCATCCGATCGCTGATCGCAGGGCCCGCCTTCTGATCCTCTCTCGCACATGCACGCATGTGCTGCCGGGCAATGGGTGTCGACCCGAAGACGGTGGGGCGTGACAGGCCGCCCGACCACACGTAAATCCAGCAGGAGATGCACAACATCGCCGAGATGCGTTACCGCTTCGGTCATCGGCGTCCGGGTATCAAGCCGGGGCGCAAGGGCATGGTCATGCACGGGAAGAAGCCCGCCGATTTAACGCGCAAAGGGCTGTCGATGCGCCGCAAGCGGGACGACCGGCCTTGGGTCGCGCATGTCAACCACCCCAGCTTGAAACCGGCGGGTCGGTGTTGCGCGACGTACTGACCGAAAGGACCGACGCGTCATCCTGTTCGGTCGAGATCACGATGTGCCTCATCCCGCTGTCGTAATATGTGCTTTCGCCGGCCCTCAGCACAAAGGGCCGATAGTGTTCCATGTGAACCTCGATTGCGCCACTCAACACATAAAGAAATTCTTCGCCCGCGTGCTGAGCCCAGTTTTCCATCGGCGGAACCTCCCGCAGCGTGATCCGCGCCACCATCGGAAACATGTCCTTGTTCAGCAATTCTGCCGCGTGAACCTGCATGACCGCGCGATCGGATGCGACTGACAGAAGACTTTCTGGCGTGGTGACGGTCTTTCGCCCCGAAGCGGCGGCCGTAGTCGTCGCACGAACTTGGTCTGAGCGCCCGGACGCCTCCGTCAGATCCACCAACTGGATGATCCGTGTCAGCGTGCGAAAGTTCGGTGTACCTTTCTGGTTCTCAAGTTTCGATAGTGTCCCCACTGAAACGCCAATCCGGTCGCTGACCTCCTGCAAGGTAAGATCGTTGCGACGCCGATAGGCCCGCAACGAATCGGACACGTCCTTTGGCTCAACTGAAGCGAGCGAAAGCTTTTCCCGAACGCCGTACAATAGCACCCTCCACGTCGCGCACCAGCGCGGG
>JBBSBE010000030.1:0-34394 GCA_038251625.1 Rhodobacterales bacterium | reverse complement strand
GCAGAAGTCCAGATCCTCTGGCTTCACGCTGTTGGCTTTCAGTTGTGTCTTCACTTCGTTGACCATCGTCAACCGGGCGCCGAACTGGCTGCAGGCCGCATCGAAAAGTTTTTCCTTTTCCTTCTTCTTCGAGCTGAAGTCGCGATCAAGATACTTGGCGATGAATTGCTCCTGCATCGGGGTCACCGTACCGACAAGGCTTTTGGCAAGTTCAGCGAACATGAGGGAATGCTCCGGTCTGGATGTCTGTGGATCAGGCGAGGACGCGCGCGATGTCGGTCAGCGCCGCACGGGCGGTTGCGGTGACCGCCACTGACCCAAAGCCGCTGGCGTTGTCGATGTCCGCGAAAAACGGCGCCGAAAGCTCGGCCTCGTAGGTTGCAATCAGCTTGCGCGCCTCGCTTTTCAGCGGATCGCGCACGCCAGCTTCGGCATTCACGATCAGGTCCAGCGCGTCCTCAAGCCTGCTGTCCAGCGTGGCCACCTTGTCGGTCAGCACCGATACGTTTCTGGCTGCAGCGTCCAATGAATCGTCCTCCGCCGCCGCCGCGATGATGGCAGAGGTGACCTTCTGCACCTCGCGTTGCATCTGCACCCGTGCACCCGCCCATCGAACCCGCGCGTCGGCAAAGGGCCTGGCTTCGGGCGGCACCTCTGCCTCGAAGGCCGACTTGCCATCCTCGCGCCCGGCTTTCAGCATCGCTTCGATGCGCGGCAGCATGTCCAGCGCCTTGGCGTAGGCCGCATCCGCGGCCAGTCCGGTCGCGAAAATGTTCAGCTTGCGCAAGGCGTCCACATCGGCGACCAGACCCTGCGACAGGGCAAGGAACACATCGCCGCTGATCGCGCCGTAGCGATCCTCCCACTCCTGCGCCTCGGGGCTGAGGGTTTGGTCTTCGTCGTCGTCATCGCCCTCCGCATTGCCCTCAGTGACTTCTGCCTCGGCCACTTGCGCCTCTTCAGACTGCGTGGCGGTCGGTGCCGTGACCTCCTGTGACTTGAAAATCTCTTGCAGCTTTTTCAGGATCGCGACGGTCTGATCCACGTCCTTTGCCTTGATATGACCAGCCGCCACCTCTAGCGCGTTCATCACCCCGGCCTTGATGCGCGCATCGGCCAGCGCCTCGGCCTTCGTGCGCATCGCCATCACCATCTGCGCCAGCTTCTGAAGCTGGGGATCGGGTTGCACGGGCGCATCGGTGGCCTCATTTGCGCCGCCCTGCGCCTTCAGCCCGGCAATCGCCTGTTCGATCCGCGTGGCCCCCGCCTCGGCGGCCGCCACATCCATCGCGCGCGCCAGTTCGACCACCTGCTTGAACGGCCCGGCAAGCTTTGCCTGCACTTCGGGTGCCAGCGTCTTGATATCATCGCGCAAGACGCCAAGCCGCGTCAGCACGGCGGCGTTGTCGGGCGCTTGCTCCGCGCCGTCCGCAGTCTTTGCGCCCGCGTCGACGGCAGTTTCGGCCGCGCCGTCCGCGGTTTCGTCGCCGGCACCGTCGTCATCGCCTGCGAGATCGGGATCCTCGGGCAGATTGTCTTCGATATCGCTTTCCAGCACGTTGCCATCGGCGTCCATGATGACGACGTTCAGCATAACCTTCTGGGTCTTGAGGTATTTCTTCAGCCGCTTGGCAAGCCCGGGCAGCACCCGATCGCAGCGCAACTGGATTTCCTTGCCCAGCAGGGTGGCCGTGCCGAAGGCGAACTTGCCGCCTTCGGCGCTGTCCTTGGCATCCTTGCCCAGCACTTCGGGTGATTTGTTGCGGTGCATGCCGAGGTAGGCATCTTCCTCGCCTTTCCCCGGATTGAAGCCAAAGGCGACGGGCGCGCTCTTCGCCGCCTTCACCAACTTTTTCAGTGCCCCGCCTTCAACCCCGTAGTCGGCCATCCGCCGTCCCTTTCAATTCACATGACGAACTCTGGCCCGTCGAATGCCTCTGCCAAACTTCAATCGTGACGATAAAACACGATGGCGCACACCGAACGCACCGTCGACGGAAACCTAGCCAAAGCATCCCACGCAAGGCAACGGATTCTTTCCCGTCAAGAGCCCGGCAAAAACGGGGGATATGCCGAAAATGCCTGTTTGTGGAACGCCGGACTCGTGGTAGCGAATCGTAATGGGCCGTTCATTTTTTGGCCCCGGTGCCTTCAATCACGCGCAGGTCGCGCCCATCAGATTAAAGAGGTCGCTATGGCAAAAAAGCCCGCCGAAGACGACGAAGACGATTTCGATCTTGGCAAGATGTTGATGAAGGCGAAGCAGAAGCCCATCGCATTTGCCCTCCAGGTTGCCTCTGACGCAAAAACGGGTGCGGTGCTGCGCGCCAGCCACATCAAACCCGCCGACAAGATGTGGCGCGACGCGAAAAAGGCCGGCGGCACCAACAAGGGCACGCAAGGCACGCTGTCGCTGAAGGGCAAGTTGATGGAGCTAGTTTGCGAGGAAGAGGATTTCCCCGCCAGCCTCAAGAAACACCTAAAACGGATGCTCAAGGACGCGGGCCAGAACTACAAGGTCAAGATGCTCGGGCCGAGCGGCGCCGAACTTGGCGAGGCGGACGAAGACGACGAAGAGGATACCGAAGACGCCACCTCGGCACGGCGCGGGGGCGAACTGGACGCGGAAGAGGAACCGATGGAGCCCGGTTCGGGTGGTGGCGTGCCTTCTGGCCCCCCGTCGGATCACGCGCCGGAACCTCCTTCCGAAAGGAAAGATCCGCCCCCTGCCGATCCTCCTCCCTCGGGCGGTGGCGGTGGCGGCGAAGAGGAAGAGCCCATACAGGCGAGTGCGGGCGGCAAGGGCGGGGCGGGCCCGCAGGTCGATATCGGCGCGCTGCGCTCGACCCTGCAGACCGAATACGAAGGTCTCGAGGACAAGGTCACGACGCTGGTCGAAAAAGGCGCCAAGGGCGTTGCGGGCAAGGCCAAGCAACTGTCCGAGATGTTCAAGAAACAGCTTGAGGGCGATGACCCCAAGAAGGCCGACGGTATTCTGGGCCTCTTGAAGAAATTCGTGAACACCGAAATCGAAAAGGTGGGCGGGGCGGCAGGCGGCGCCGCCGGTGCGGCTGCGGGGGCGGTCAAGGCCGTTGCCGGGGCTGCGGCAGGCGCTGTTGGCGCAGGTGCGCAGTCGGCGGCTGGCGCCGTTGGCGGTGCGGCGGGGGCGGCCAAGGCCGGGGCCGGGGCCGTGGCGGGTGCTGCCGGATCGGGCGCCAAAGCCGTGGCTGGCGCCGTGGGCGGTGCCGCAGACAACGCGGCCTCTGGCGTAGGCAAGGTCGCAGCCGGGGCGGCAGGTGCGATCGGCGACGTGGCCGGTGGCGTTGCCAAAGGCGTGGCCGCCGTTGCGGGCGCCGTTGGCGGCAAGGACGCCGGTGCAGCCGTTGCAGGCATCGCGGGCGGGGCTGCGGGGGCCGTTTCCGGCACAGCCAAAACGGTCGGCGAGGGTGCCGCCAAGGCGGCCAAGGCGGTGGCAGACCGCGTGTCAAAAGGCGCCTCCAAGATTGCGGGTCTGGTCGGCAATCTCGGCAGCCTGATCTCCAAGGGGATCGGCGCGCTGACGGATGCAGTGGCCAAGGCCGCGAACGCCCTGGCGCAGCGCATCGCGCAAGGGGCGAACGTGGCCGCGCAAGGCGCGTCGGCGGCGGCAAGTGCTGCGGCAGATACGGTTGGCAAGGTCGGCGACGCGCTCGGTGACGCCGCAAGCCATGTGGGCGACGCAGTGGGCCAGGTGGGCGATGCGGCGGCAGGCGCGGTCAAGGCCGCGCATGATGCGGCAAAGGCCGCCGCAGATGCGGCACAGGCCAAACTCGCCGAAGCCGAATCTACGGCCCAACAGGCGATGTCCGCCGCACAAAAGGCCGCTCAGGCCGCTGCAAACGCAGTCGATCAGGCGGCTGCGAATGCGATCCGCCAACTCGAATCCGCAGCCAAGGCAGCGCATGAACGCGTCGAAGGCCTGCATGGCGAGGCGCAGGCGCTGGTCGATGCGGCCCGCGCCGAGGCTGAGCGTGCCAACGCCGCGCGTCAGGCGGCCATCGACAAGGCCACGGCCTTCGCAGGCAAGCTTGGCGCCGAGGCGAGTGCCGTTGAAGAAAAGATCAGCAGCGCCGTTGCCGCCGTCGCGGGTGGCGCGGAACACCTGGCCGATACGCTGGTCGCGCGCGCCAAGCAGGCGCTGGCAGAGGCCGAGGCAAAGGCGGGTCAGGCGATGCCGAATACGGGCAGCATCGGCGACAAGCTGATGACCGTTGTGAACAGTCTGCGTGGCAAGGTAGAGGGCAAGCTGGACGAGGCGATAAAGGTGGTCACCGGGATCGCGCAGCGCCTGTCCGATGCGGCGCATGCGCTGCGCGACGCCGCGCAAGGCATGATCGACGATGCCAACGGCGCCGCTGACGAGGCGCAGAAAGCCAAGCAAGAAGCCGAGCAGCACCAGCAGGAAACGCTGAAGAAGATTGGCCAGAAGTTCGCGGAAGGCATGCAGGCGATTGGCCAGACGATTGATGAACAGTGCCGCAAGGTCGAAGACGCCCGGAAGACCGGGCACTCGGCGTTCGACAAGCTGTGCCATGCCGCCGAGGGCCTTGCGAAGGGCGTTGCCAAGGCGGCGGAGGGACTGCTTGACCGCGCAGCCGAGGCCGCCTCGAAAGAAGGCCATGGCGAGGTACAGTCGGCGGTCGACCTGCTGAAACGCACCGCGCAAGAGGTGACGGGCGGTCTGCAAAAGCTGAAAGACGCCGCAACCAAGGCCGTGCAGGCCGCCGAGGCGGAGGTGCAAAAGCTGAAGCAAGAGGCCGAGACCGCGATCAAGACCTACACCGACTGGCAGGCCGAGGCGCCGACAGTGACAGGACCGCGCGCCGAAGAATTGCTGAAGCTCGCCTATGCCGCCCGAACCGAACCCGCCAGCACCATCGGCGGAATCGCCACCCGCGCGCGCGCCTTCGCGGGCGAACTTTTCGACGAAGCGGCCGAATTTGTTACGGGCAAGCAGAAGGAAGCGGAAAGCGCCATCGAGGCCACGATCCGCGCAATCGAAGCCACGAAGCTGCGGCTGGAAGAGCAGGTCGAAGCCCAGATCGCCCGCCTGCGCGAACGCGCAGAGGCCAAGTTCGAGGAAGCCAAGACGCGCGTGACGAACGTGATGAAGGAGGCCGAAGACTCCACATCCGGCCTCGACGCCGAACACGAAACCCTGTTGCAGGATGTGGGGCAGGATATCGCTGGCCCGGCCAGCAAGGCCTTCTTTGACATTCAGGCCGCGCGGAAGGCCATCGAGGACAGCGCCAAAGGCATCAACAAGCAGAACCAGGCGCTTAACGACGCGCTGAAGAAGCTGGCCGAAGACGGGCGCGACGCGATCCAGCGGATCGTCGGCATCGTCAAGGATGATGCCGTGAAGGTGTTCGAAGGGGCAGTCGACCTTGTTGCCAAGGGCATCGAGATCGAGGTCCGCAGCCTCAAGGGCCAGGCCGATCTGGTGAAGAGAGGGTTCGAGGCTGCGCGCCGCGCCGCGGAGGCAGAGATCGAGAAGCTGAAGAAGGAAGGCTCGGACTCGCTCAACAAGATGAAGGAATACGAAAAGCGCGCCGCAGGCGGGGCGGGCAAGATCTGGGCCACGATCGTCGAGGATCTGGAAGCCGTGTTGTCCGCGCTCAGAACCGCATACGAAACCGTTTCAAAGCTGAATGCCAGGCTTTACAAGCCCTTGGCCGATCTCTTGAAAAGCATGTACGACGAAGCCGTGGTGATCCATGAGCGGATCAAGAAGGCCAAGATCGAAGAGATGAAGCAGCACTACGGCACCCTGAAGGAAGCGCAGGAGACCAACGCAAAGGTGGTTCAGGACCTGAACGCGGCCATGGCGCGCTGCGATGCCGCGCTGGCCACAGTCAAGAAGAAGGCGGAAACGATTGCGGCGGACTATGGCGCAGAGGCGGGTGTTCCCAGCAAGGATTGCGAAGTGAAGGTTGAAGCGGCTCGCACCAAGGTGCGCGAGGCGCAAGAGATGGTTGGCCAGAACATCGCGCGGATTGCCGCCTTCTCAACCGCATTCCTGGCTGAGCCGAAGTTCGACGTCCCAAGCATCGCAGGGTTCAACAAGACCCTTGAAGATGCAGCGAAATTCGACCTGCTCTACGGCCTTGACGAGGCCCGGGCTGCGGCTGCCGAAGGACCCAAGGCCGCCGAGGCAGAAGTGGCGCGCGGTGATGGGTTCGAAGCGCAAGCCAAGGCCGATTTTGCGGCGTTCGACGATTACCAGCACACCGAATCCACCGTCATCGGCGGCTTTATCGAGGCCAAGCTCGAGGCGGGCAAGAATGGCGATTTCGACGCACTGACCGAACTGATCAACCGCGCCGCATCGCTGCAGGCCCATATCGCGGCCCTGCAGAACGAATTCTCGCGCCGTGGCGGCAGGGTGGCCAAAGAGATGCTGGACCAGCGGATCAAGCCTTGGGTTGGCAAGATGAATGGCTATCTGGACGAAGCGTCGCAGCTTTTCGCCAAGGGCCCGCAGAAGAAAGCGGCCTGACGGAGCGGTCAACCTTGTGGCGGGCGGAAGGCGCGATGCCCCGCCCGCCACGTTTTTTGGATGACGCGAAATGCACAGCCGTTGAGGGGCGACCTTGTCTTCACCGGGTTCCACGGCGCAAACGCCGCACCTTACGGCCGCCCCGCCCCCAAACCGCCTGAGACTGGTTTCCGATGCGGACCTTCAGGCTTCAGTAGGTTGCGCGCCCGCCAGACAGATCAAAGACGCCCCCGGTGGTGAACGAATTTTCCTTCGTGCACATCCAGGCAATCATGTTTGCCGCCTCTTCGACCTCAAGAAACCGCCCGCGCGGGATCTTCGACAGCATGAAGTCGATATGGCTTTGCGCCATCTGGTCGAAAATCCGGGTGCGCGCGGCGGCGGGGGTGACGCAGTTGACGGCGATATCCATCCCTGCGTTTTCCTTCCCCATGCTTTTGGTCAGCGCGATCACGGCCGCTTTCGACGCCGAATAGGCCCCCGCGTTGGGATTGCCCTCTTTCCCCGCAACCGAGGCGATGTTGACGATCCGCCCGTACCCTGCGCCGTGCATATGCGGCAGCACCGCGCGGCAGGTGTGAAAGGTGCCGTACAGGTTCACGGCCACGATCTGGTGGAACTCGGCCACCGGATAATCCTGCGTCGGGCCGTTCGATCCGGCGATCCCCGCCGAATTCACCAGCACGTCGATCCGGCCATGGCGGGCCGCCGTCGCATCTGCAAGCACCGCCGCGGCACCCGCGTCCGTCACGTCCAGCGCAGCGCCTTCAGCCCGCGGCCCGAGCTTTGCTGCCGATGCTGCGGCCAGATCGCCATCCCGGTCCCACAGGCACACATGCGCGCCCGAGGCATACAGACGCGCGGCCACCGCATAACCGATGCCCTGCGCCCCACCCGTGACGATGGCCACCTGCCCCGTCAGATCATAGCTGTTCATGCCCGCCCCTTTTCAGACATCGGCTACAACGTCCTGCCGCTGCGCCCCAAGGCCCGCAATGCCCAGTTCCACCACATCCCCGGGCTTGAGGTAACGTGGCGGCTTCATCCCCATGCCCACGCCGGGCGGCGTGCCGGTCGAGATAACGTCGCCGGGATGCAGCGTCATGAACTGGCTGAGGTAGCTGACAAGATGCGCCACACCGTACACCATCGTACGCGTCGATCCGTTCTGCATCTTTTGCCCGTTCACCGTCAGCCACATGGCAAGGTCCTGCGGATCGGCAACCTCGTCCCGCGTCACCATCCAGGGCCCGATCTGGCCAAAGTTGTCGCAGCTTTTGCCCTTGGTCCACTGGCCCGCGCGCTCGGTCTGGAAGGCGCGCTCGCTCACGTCGTTGGCAACGGCATATCCCGCCACATGGCCCATGGCGTCCGCCTCGCTCACGTATTTCGCCGGGCTGCCGATGATGATGGCAAGCTCCACCTCCCAGTCCGTCTTTTCCGATCCGCGCGGCACGATGATGGGATCGTTCGGCCCCACGATGGCAGATGTGGCCTTCATGAAGATGATGGGTTCCGGCGGCACCTTCATCCCCGATTCCTCGGCATGGTCGGCATAGTTCAGGCCGATGCAGACGAACTTGCCCGTCCCGGCCACGCAAGGCCCCAACCGCGCACCCACGGGCACCATCGGCAAGGTGGCGGCATCGACGCCCCGCAGCATGGCCAATCCGGTATCCGACAGCACGGCCCCCGCGATATCGGGCACCAGTCCCGTCAGATCGCGCGCCACACCGCCCGCATCCAGCATTCCCGGCCGTTCGGCCCCCGGCTCACCCCAGCGCAGAAGTTTCATCGCATCTCTCCCTCAGACGTTCGACCAACCACCGTCGATCACAATTGCCGCGCCAGTGGTAAAGGCGCTTTCGTCAGATGCAAGGTAGATCGCCAGCGCCGCGATTTCCTCGGGCTTCCCCAGCCGCCCAGAAGGCTGGCGCGCAAGAAACAACTTCCGCGCCTCGTCCACCCCACCGACCTTCGCGCCCAAATCCTCCATCCGCCCCATCAGGGAGGGGCTGTCCACCGTGCCGGGGCAGATCGCGTTGCAGCGCACGCCGCGCGCCACGAAATCCGCAGCCACCGCCTTCGTCAGCCCGATCACCCCGGCCTTGGTCGCGCCATAGGCAAACCGGTTCGGTGCCGCCTGAATGGACCCCACGGCAGAGGCCATGTTGACGATTGACCCCGCCCTCTTTTCCAGCATCCCCGGCAGAAACGCGCGCGTCATGCGGTACATGGCCGTCAGGTTCAGATCGACCGAAAAGGCCCATCCCGCCTCGTCGCAATCGAGGATCGTGCCATGCGCCACAAAGCCTGCGCAGTTGAAAAGCACATCAACGGCGCCAACCTCCACAACCGCCGCAGCCACCTGATCGGGGTCGCGCACGTCCAAAAGCCGCGTCTCCATCCCCGCCAGCGTGGCAAGTGCTGCGGCGTTGATGTCGGTGGCAATCACCTCTGCCCCTTCGCGCGCAAAGGCCTCTGCCGTCGCCCGCCCGATCCCCTGCCCCGCCGCCGTCACCAGCGCGCGCTTGCCACTCAGCCTGCCCATCCCTTTGCCCTTCTTCTATCCCTCGGATATTCCCGCGCGGTACACTGCCCAAGGGGCCGCCTAGCCCAACGCCGCAATCACCGCGTCAACCTTTGTCACCAATGCCACATTCGTCATCGCAAAGTCGATGGAGGCCCGGTGCCAATCGGCGTTCATCGTGCTGCAACCATCTTCGGGAATCACCATCACATAGCCCTTGTCGGCCCCGGTCCGCGCCGTGTGCTCCACGCTCATGTTGGTCCATGCGCCGCATTCGATGATCATATCGCGCCCTTCGGCCTTCAGGATCGTCTCCAACTGCGTGCCTTCCCAGGCGCTCATGCGGTTCTTCTCGACCACATGATCGCCCGCCTGCGGCTCCAGCCCCGGCACCGGCTGCCCGCCCCAGGTGCCACGCACAAGGGCCGCGTTGTCCACCACGCCTTCGAAAAGCGGGCAGTTCAGCGTCAGCCCCGCCGCACCGGGTGGCACCAGAAAATGCACATGAATGACCGGCACGCCAAGCGCCCGGCACCGCTCGGCCAGCCGGGCGGTGTTGGCGATGGCGTTCTGTTCGCGGCAATGCGCGGGGCTGCCGCTCGCGGCAAAGGCGCCGCCGTCCATCACCACGTCGTTCTGCATGTCCTGGATGATCAGCGCGCAACGCGCTGCGTCCAGCCGCAGGTCATCCCCCTGCGATGCGGGCGCCGCTGACGCCGCCGCCTTGGCACGCATGAAGGGCTCTCCCCTTGGCGCGACCCGCGTCTCGACCGCATAGACCGAGGTCGTGGCCGCCACGTAAAGCGTGCGCCAATCCGCCCCGCCCCAGTGCAGGTTTGCCGGATGCTCGGGGATCGCCACCTTGCCGATCAGCGTGCCAGAGGGCGCATAGACCCAGATGCCCCCCGGCCCGGTGCACCACACATTGCCTTCCGCATCGCATTTCATCCCGTCCGGCAGGCCCGACACCAGACTGTCGCGGATGCCGCTGGCAAAGATGCGCCCGTCGGTCAGCTTGCCATCCGGCTGCACCCGATAGACGCGGATATTCGCCTGCTCGGTGTCGTTGACGTAAAGCTTCGATTCGTCGGGGCAGAAGCACAGACCGTTGGGCTGGCTGAACGTGTAGCGGTCCACCACCAGTTGCGGCTCGTCGCCGGGGCGGTGCCCGGGGGCCATGCGGAAAACCCCCTGCCAACCCAATACGCGCGGCCGCTCCACCCCGTAATGCGGCATCCGGCCGTACCAGGGATCGGTGAACCAGATCGACCCATCCGATTTCACGCAGATATCGTTGGGCGAGTTCAACTCCCGCCCCTCGAAATGGCTGCACATCACCTCGCGCGTGCCATCGGGGCGGAAGCGGGCAACCGAAGACGTGGCATGCTCGCAGACCAGAAGGTTCAGGTCCGCGTCATAGGTCATCCCGTTGCCCTTGTGGCTGGGCTTCATCGCCTCGCGCACACCTGCGCGGTCCAGCCTTCGCCGCGTGTCGGCAGGCATGTCGCTGAACAGCAGATATTGATCCACCGGATGCCAGATCGGCCCTTCCGTGAAGGTGCAGCCATGCGCCACCTGCCGCACGGGCGCGTGCTCTTCGATCAGGCGGCGGAAGGTGGGGTCGAGGGCGGGATGCGCCATGGCCTACACCGGGAACCAGTCGCGGCGCGGCACGGTCTGGGTGATCGGCCCCGGCACCACCATGTCCAGCCGCCCGACCACCTGCCCCCGCTCGATCTTGGCGGGCTTGTCATGGATCGGCAGCAGGAACTTCGACGAATTCAAGAGCTTCTTGATCGCCGCCTTCTCGCCCCGCTTGCTGCCTGCATGGTTCCCCGTCACCTGCGGCTCGTGGTAGTTTACCTGATACAACGGCTCCACGATCTGGTCGTTGAAATCATAGATCACGTCGCCGCAGATCGTGGCCAACCCCTCGGCCGTCTCCACATGCACGTTCATCGACCCTTCGGTATGCGCGTTCGCCGCTTCCAGATAGACGCCCGGCATGATCTCGACCGCGCCCGAAAGCTCCAGATCCTCCAGCCGCAGCGCGTGGCGCGTGTGCAGCCGTTCGATCAGATGCTGGATGTCGGGCTTGGGGTATTGCGGGTGCATCAGGCCCGAGACGGAACATTCAAGCTCGCGCCGGTTGATGACCACCGTGGTGTTCATCGGGAAGTGATCGTCCTTCCCGGCATGGTCGATGTGCAGATGCGTGTGCAACACATAGCGCACATCGCCCGGCTTCACCCCGTGGTTGGCCAACTGCCGCTCGATCATGTTCTCGTGGAACTGCAGGCCGCGCATCCCCAGCGTTTCCATGATCGCATTGTCGCGGTAGCCGGTGTCCACCACGATGGGCCACGTCCCGCCAAGGATCAGGAAGCCGTAAACCGGCACCCGCCGCGTGCGTCCGCAATCGCGCGCCAGCACCAGAAAAGAGCTTTCCAGCTCGATATCCCCATAGTCCAGAACCCTGATTTCAAGTGCCATGTCGTCCCTCCCTCACAGCCGGTAAACCCGGGCCGCCGTATCATTGAAGATTGCATCCTGATCGCTTTGGCTCAGGCCTTTCGCCCCTTGCCGGTGCGCGCCCAGAAGGGCGGCGTAGCCAGTCCACAGCTTTTCGATGGGGTAGTTCGATCCCCAAAGGCACCGCCCAGCACCGAACATCGCCACCGTCTCGCGGATGATCCAGGCAATCTCGGTGGGGTCGAGGCGGTGCAGGAAGGTGCCAAAGCCAGAGAGCTTGGCATAGACATTGGGGCACGCCGCCAGCCCGGCCATGCCCGCGCGCCATTCCTCGCGGCCCTGACCCGACAAATCCTCAAGCATCCCTGCATGTTGCAGGATGAACTTCACCTTGGGGCAGGCCGTTGCCAGCCGCGCAGCCCCCACCATCTGCCCGGTGAACACCTGCAGATCGAAGGCCCAGCCATAATCGGCAAGGCAGCCAATGTTCTTCTGCACCACCGGATCGTCGCAAAGGTCGGCCCGCGCCGCGAAGCGGTATTGCGGGTTCTCGTGCCAGTGAAACTGCTGCCGGATGCCCCGCACACGCGGAAACCGCGCGAGGCGGTCGAAGGCCGGGCGCGCATCCGCCACCGTCATGTCGGCATAAGCCACCGTGGCATGCGGCCAACCCGTCTCCAGCCCCAGCCGCTCGATCCACTCGGCCTCCGCCTCGGCCCGCTCGACCGGCCAGTTTGCCTGCACGTAAACGGCCTTGGTGATGCCCTGCCCGGCGATATCGGCCAGGTACTCCGCCATGGGATAATCCCGCCGGATCGGCTCATATGGCCCGAAAATACGCGGCTGCATCGGCCCCATGAGCCAGGGCAGATCGGCCTGCCGCCAGACATGGAAATGCGCGTCGATCATCGCGCGCCCCCCAATCGCGCGCCCTTTGCAAAGCTCAGGATTTCCCGCGCAATCGTCGCAGGCGCGACCCCATTGCCCAGCCGATTAATCATCGGCAGTATCGCCTGCATCGCCCCGGTTTCAGGCCGATATCCCGGATCGCCGGCCAGCGGCGACAGCCAGAGCGTGGACCACGCCAACCCATCAAGCCGCCCCATCGCCGTGACCAGCGCCTCCGGCCCGCCCCGCTCCAACCCGTCCGAAAGCACAATCACCAGCGCGCCCCGCGCGAAGCTGGCAAAGCGCGGCACCGACAGGAACACCGCCAGCGCCTCGCCCAGCCGTGTGCCCCCATCCCAATCCGCCACAAGGCCGGATGCCAGCGCCAGCGCCTGATCGCGGCTTGGGTGCCGCAGTGCCCGCGTCACGCGCGTGAGGCGCGTGCCAAGCGTGAACACTTCGACCCGCTCGCCCCCGCGCACCAGCGCATGGGCCAGCCGCAAGGCGCCATCCGTGCCCGCCTTCATACTGCCCGACACGTCGATCAGCATCAGAACGCGCCGCTGACGCGTGATCCGGCGGCGCGTCGGAAGATGGGTGATCTCGCCATCCCGCCGCAGCATCTCGCGGAACGCGCGGCCCGCATCCGGTAATCCGCCCTTGCCGCGCGCCGTACGCCGTGCCCGCCTGCGGGGCAGCCGCGCGGGCAAGGCGCGCGCAAAGGCCCGCAGCATCTGCCCCTCGTCGCCCGCCGTCAGCGCACGCGCAAAAAGCCGCTCGGCGGCGGTTGCGTCGGCACCCGAGGGGTCATCCTCTTCGGGATCGGGCATCAGCCCGAGGTCACCTGCGTCAAAGCTTTGCGGCATCTCTTCCGGCGCGCCCTCGGCGGGCGCGGTAAAGGACCGGCCCAGAAAGATGCCGTCGAAGATTGAATCGAATTCCGCCCGCCGCTCGGGCCCCGGGCCAAAGATTGCATGCGCCGCGCGGCGGATATCGGGAAAGGTCGCGGGGCCCAGAAGGCCCACGGCGGCAAGGAAGCTTTGCACCTGTTCCGGCGCAGCGGGGAAACCCGCCTGACGCAGCGCGGGCGCAAAAGCCATGAACGGGGCCAGAGTGACCGGGATCATGCCCATCCCTCCGACCCTTGCGCAATCCTTGCCATCTGGTTAACAAAAAAATGAATAAAAAGCGTTTTCAACGGCTTGCAAATCTGTCCACACGTGGACACGCCCCCGCCCCTCATGCCGCATCTCCCAGCATGCCCTCGAGCCGGGGCGCGACCCAGGCGAGATCATCCTGATCCTTCAGCACCACCCCGATCGCCCGGGCAAAGGCGCGCGGCCAGGGCGCGCCTTGCGCGTGCAGCAGCGTCGCGGCCTCGGCCCATTCCACCGTTTCGGCCACGCCCGGCGGTTTCGCCAAGGGCTCGGCCCGCAGCCGGCCCACCGCCGCCACCACCCGCGCCGCCGTATCCTGCGCCACGGTCGAGGCGCGCATCATCACGATCTGCTCTTCCAGGGCGGCATCCGGATACCCGATCCAGTGATACACGCACCGCCGCCGCAGCGCCTCGTGCAACTCCCGCGTGCGGTTAGAGGTCAGGATCACCACCGGCGGCTCGCTGGCCCGGATCGTGCCCCGCTCAGGGATCGACAGGGTGAAATCCGACAGAAATTCCAAAAGAAACGCCTCGAACTCGTGGTCCGCACGGTCAATCTCGTCGATCAGAAGCACCCGGTCGCGCGGCGCCTGCAGGGCCAGCAGCATCGGGCGCGGTACAAGGAAATCGTCGGCGTAAAGGTTCACATAGGCGTCTCCCGCCTGACGGATCGCCAGCATCTGGCGGGGAAAGTTCCACTCATACATCGCGGCGGCGGCATCGAGGCCCTCGTAGCACTGCAGCCGCACCAGCTCGCGCCCCAGCACGGCCGCCAGCGCCTTCGCGGCTTCGGTCTTGCCCACCCCCGGCGCACCCTCAAGCAGCAAGGGCTTGCCAAGCGCCAGCGCCAGATAGGCGGCGGTTGCAAGGCTTTCATCGGCAATGTACTGCGCGTCGCGCAAGGCGCGGGCCAGCGGTGCGGGGCCGTCGAGGCCGAGAATGGACCGCCGCACCACCATGTCAGAGCTTGCCCCGCGGCTTCGCGCCGCCGATCGCCCGCAACCCCCGCAACACCTTTTCGGGCGTCACCGGCAGATCGTCGATCCGGATGCCCACCGCATCGTAGACCGCGTTCACCACTGCGGGCAAAACGGGGTTCGCGCACATCTCGCCCGGCCCCTTGCCGCCGTAAGGGCCATCGGCGGCGGGGCGTTCCAGCACGCTGATATGATGGGGGGCAAGATCGCCGGGCCCGGGCATGAGGTAGGTGTTGAAATCCACCGGGCCATGGTCGCGCGCGGGGTAATAGGGCTCGGTCGTCTCCCAGATGGCGTGCGACATGCCCATCCAGGCCCCCCCGCGCAACTGCTGCTCGACCAGACGCGGGTTCAACGCGCGGCCCACCTCGTAGGCCGACTGCATGTCAAGCACGGTCACCTCGCCCGTCTCGTCATCCACCTCCACCTCGACCAGCATGGCGGCATGGGCGAAGGTGGAAACGGGGGTCATCTCGCCCGTGTCGGGGTCCACCTCGGAAAGCGGGATCAGGAAGATGCCGCGCCCGGCGATGGTCTTGCCCTGCTTGAACTGAGCCGCCTGTGCGGCCGCCATCGTGGTGATCGAGCGGGACGGCGCGCCCTTGACATGGATGTTGCCGCGCCCGTCGGTCACAAGGTCGGCGGCATCCACCTCAAGCTCTTCCGCCGCCGCCTCCAGCATCACCGCGCGCGCTTCCTTGGCCGCCATGATGACGGCATTGCCCATCCGGTGCGTGCCGCGCGATGCGAATGACCCCATGTCATGCGGGCCGGTATCGCTGTCGGCAGTGTCCACATAGACATCCTCGACAGGTACGCCCAGCGTTTCAGCGGCGATCTGGCGGGTGACGCTCTTCATTCCCTGCCCAAGGTCGATGGCGGAAAGGGCCACGGTAAACTTGCCATCCGGATTGGAATGCACCAGCGCCTGGCTTGGATCCCCGCCGAGGTTCATCCCGATGGGGTAGTTGATGGCGGCAAAGCCGCGCCCGCGGTGCAGGGTCATGGGAACCTCGCGGAGGATTTGGGGGAAAGTAGGGTGGGTGCACCCACCCTACCCGGCAAGAATGCCACCATCAGCGCCTCCTGAAGCCGGAAAGGGAAGAGAACCGTGCAGCCCCGCTTCGTGCGGGCGCGGGGCCTGGCGACGCAGGGGCGGGAGGCAGGTCCCCTCCCCCCCGTGAGGAGGGACTGGGGGTGCGGGGCGCCGCGACGGTGGGAGGCGCGGCAACGGGCATCGGCGGTGCCCCCGGGGGCGGTGCGGTCTTCGCGCCCTTGCGCGCATAGCTCGACGCCTGAAACCCCTCGACCCGTCCGTTCTGGTCGGTTGCCGTGCGCGCCGGCAATTGCCCCCGCGCGCCGCCGCCATCCTTCAGCGACGACGCCGCCAGCATCGCGGGCGACAGCTTGATCCCCGCCTTTTCCGCAACCACCTGCGCGCATTCGATCAGCGCAGTGTTCTTGGCCACCCGTCGGTGCGCCTTCATGTCGCCGTCGCGGTAGGCGTTCAGAATGCGAAACTCGATCGGGTGCATCCCCACCGTTTCCGCCACCTTGTCCATATGCGCCTCGATGGCGAAATCGACGCCGGTGATCCCAAAGCCGCGCATGGCCGTTGCAGGCGTGCGGTTGGTGTAGACGCAATAGACATCCGCATGGACGTTCGGGATCGTGTAGGGACCCGGCAGATGCCCCACGCCCTTGATGATCGCGTAGCTTGAAAGCCGGGTGTAGGCGCCGCTGTCGAAGTACCCCGTGAACGACCGTGCCACGATGCGCCCATCCTTCATCACGCCGTCCTTCAGATACCACCGCTCCGCACCACGGGGCGCGCCCACCTGCATCTCTTCCTCGCGGTCCCAGGCGTATTTGCAGGGCCGGCCCGTCAGCATCGTGCCGAGGATGGCGAGCGGTTCGTGAATCGAATCCACCTTTCCGCCAAAGCCACCGCCGACCGTACCGCCGATGAAATGAAGGCGCGAGGACGGGATGGCCAGCACCTTGGACGCGGTGGCGAGGCTGAAGAAAAGCGCTTGCGTCGAGGTGTAGCAGACGAAGCGCCCGTTCTGTTCCTGCGCCGCAATCGCGCCGCAGGTTTCCATCGGCGCCTGTTCGATGGGCGACATCTGGTAGCGCCCTTCGACAATGTGATCGGCCCCGGCAAACGCCGCCTCCACATCGCCGTAACGCAGCTTCTGGTGATCGTATTTACCGTGGTAGATGAACTTGTTCGTCGGGTAGATATCCAGCACCGTGGGTGCGCCGGGCTTCACCGCCTCCTCCACATCCAGAACGTGCGGCAGCGCCTCCCATTCGACGCGCACCTTCTGCACCGCCGCGCGCGCCTGCGCCTCGGTCTCAGCGATCACGGCAGCCACCGCCTCTCCCTTGTAGCGCACCCGGTCGGTCGAGATCACAGGTTCGTCATCGAGTCCAAAATCAAGCAGCGAAAGCAAGGTGTTCAGGTTTTTCGGCACATCGCGGCCCAAAAGGATGCGCACAACTCCCGGCATCCGTTCGGCCTCGACGGTGTCGATCCGGCGCGCGCGGGCGGCGTGATGGGGCGAGCGGACGCAGCGGATATGGCACAGCCCCTCGAAAAGGTGATCGTCGAAAAATGGTGACCGACCCGTGACATGCCCTGTGATATCCTGCCGGCGCGTGGGCTTGCCCACTTCGTTGAGGTTGTCATCCCGCTCGGACGCAAAGAATTCCTTGCGCATCTCAAAGCCGCCACGACCCTCGCCGATGGTATCCTTCATGCGCGCGCCCTCCCCTGTGCCACGCTCAGGATCGCGGCAATGATCGGCTCGTACCCTGTGCAGCGGCACAGGTTGCCCGCGATGCCCTCGACCACCTCGTCGCGGGTGGGGCTGGGGTTGCGGGCCAGCAGCGCCCGCGCAGAGACCAGCATGCCAGGCGTGCAATAGCCGCACTGGGCAGCGAAATGATCCATGAATGCTTCTTGCAACGGATCAAGCGCGGCCCCCGTCGCCAGACCCGCAGCCGTGCCGACTGCGCGCCCCTGAACGGCCTCGGCCAGCGTCAGGCAGGCAAGCACCGGCGCGCCGTCCAGCGTCACCGTGCAGGCCCCGCAGGTGCCCTGACCGCATCCGTATTTCGGGGAAAGATCGCCCACGCCCCGGCGCAGGAAATCCAGCAGGTTCTGCCCGTCATCGGCAAAGGCCGCCTTTTCGCTGCCATTCAACGTGAACGTCACCGGCTTTTTCATTGCCCGCGCTCCATTTTTTCCAGAAGACGGCGCAGGTGCACCCCGGCCACTTCGCGACGGTACCACGTGGTCGCCAGCGCATCCGTGGGTGGGTCCAACCCCTCGCTCGCCTGCGCGGCCGCGCGGGCATAGGTTGCGGCCTCCGCCGCCTGCCCCTCCAGCGCGCGCTCGGCGCCCGGGCCGCGCATGGGCGATGGCCCCATCGCGCCAAAGGCCACGCGCACACCCCGGAACCGCGCGCCCTCGCGCGGGGCGAGAACGGCAATGGACATCACCGACACGCCTTTTGGCTTCACCCGGCTCACCTTGAGAAACCCGAAAGTCCGGTCCCTTGGCCGCGTGAAGGAGACAGAGGCCACCAGCGGCGCTCGCGCTCTGTCCCGCATCAGATCCTCGACGCCCCGCGCGCCCTGCCCCACCAGATGCGCCTGCGCCCCCAGCGCGATCAGCGCCACGGTAAAATCGCCATAGGGATGCGGCGCGAAAAGGTTGCCGCCAACGGTGCCCATGTTGCGCACCTGCGGCCCGCCGATCAGCCGGGCCACAGGGTGCAGAAACGCCAGATCCGCCCGCGCCAGCACCGCCGCCATGGTCACCCCCGCGCCAAGGCTGACCGTCTCTCCCTCCATGCGGATGTCGCGCAGGGCGGGGTCAGCCGTGCGCACGATCCTGTCAGGTGCCGTGCCTGCGTTCACCTCGCGCATCACCACCGTCCCACCGCCCAGATACGCCGCGCCGGGCATCGCGCGGGCGGCTTCGGCAAGCGTCGGATAAGTTTCCACCGTGGTCATGCCCGATCCTCCACCAGCACCCGTATCGCGTCGATCCCGCTTTGATAAACGCCCTCGGCAACCATCTTGCGCAACTCCTCTTCCCGCCCCGGGGGCGTGTCGAAGCGGCTTTCCCAGTGCCAGAAGGTGCGGTCGCCATCGGTGACGGGCGCCAGCCGCACGTGGGCCACGTAGTTCAGAAGCGGCACGGGCGTATCCAGCAGGCAGTAGGAAAACGCCATGTCGGCGTCGGACAGGGTAAGAAGCTGCTCGCGCAGCTCCGACCCGTCGGCGAGGTGGAAGCGGCGCACACAGCCGATCCTGTCACTGGTCTGGCCCTTCTCGATCACGCTGTCGGTCACGATGGGATGCCAGCGGTCATGCCCGTTGAAATCGCGCAGCACATTCCACACGGCCTCGACCGGCGCATCCAGAACCGTCGATTTCACCACCTTGACCATCTCAGCCCGCCATCTGGCGCTTCAGTGCGTTGAAGGCAGCCTGAAACACGTTCTCGCCGATGCCTGTGACCAGCCCCTCTGCATCCCCTTCTGCGCAGTCGAACTCGGCCGTCCATTCGGCGAACGTCTGGTCGCCGTCCGTCACCGGCGTCAGCCGCAGGGTGGCCACATAACCAGTCAGCGGCATCGGGGATTCGAGGATCGAATACGTGCAGAAGTAATCGTAATCCGACAGGCCCAGAAGCTTTTCGCGCAAGTGATCGCCGTTCTGCAGGTGGAAATCGCGCACGCAGCCAATCTTGTCGGACGGCTCGCCATTCTCGATCCGGCTGTCGCGCACGGCGGGCACCCAGCGGGGCAGCGCGTTGAAATCGCGCACGCGATCCCACACTTTCGCCACGGGTGCCTCAATCACAGAGCTGACGTACACGCGCGGCATCTACTTTTTCTCCTCGGGCTTTTTCTTCGCTGCATCGGCGGCGATCCGGCCAAGATCGCTGGCCTCTCGGATCAGCCCGCCCTGCTTGGCCAGCGTCCCCCCCTCGATCCCGATATCGGAAAGCAGACTGTCGATCAGCGGCGCCTGCACGCGGTAGCGCAGCGCAGAGTTGATCACCTCGTCGGTGGGGCTGGCGCCGGTGCCCGAGCCGCCCCCTCCGTTCATGCCGTCGATCGACATGATGCGGATATCCTGGATCTTCTCCAGCGGCTTCACGCTCGCGGCCACGATCCCCTCCACATGCTCCAGCATCTTGCGCTTGAACAGCGAATGCCGCGCCTCGTCGGTCAGGATGTTCTCGGCCTCGTTGATCAGCTTCGCGGCCTCTGCCTCCACCACTGCGCGGACCTGTGCCGCTTCGGCCATCAGACGGGCTTCGGCGGTGTTCTTCTCTGCCATCAGCACGTCGATGGACTTGCGGCGGTTGGCAGCTTCCGTTTCGCGCACGGTCTTGACCTTTTCCTCGGCCTCGGCGGCCTTGGCGCGGGCGGTGTCGGATTCCACGCGGGCCGCACTTTCCTCCAGCGATTTCTTGTAAAGCGTGATGGCCTTGTCCATCTGGTGGCTCTCCACGGTCTTTTCCCGCTCCACCTCCAGCCGGCGCCGCTCGGTCTCGTGCCCGATACGAATCTCGTCGAGGGACCGCTCGCTGGCGATACGCGCCCGTTCCACATCCTCGCGGCTTTCGATCTCGGCCTCGCGCAGGGCCTGCACGCGGGCAATCTCAAGCTGTTCAAGGCTGCGCCGCCGTTCCAGCCGCGCGGCCTCCACGCTGCGCTCGCGCTCCACATCCGCGGTTTCCACGTCGCGCTTGGCGGCGATTTCTGCCTGCCGCACGGTCGCATCCGCCGCCGTCGCCGCGCGCCGCGCCTCGGATAGCGCCACAACTCGGGCCTGCTCGGCCTCTTCCACCGCGCGCTTGGCGCCGATGCCGGTCACCTCGCGCGTGCGCTGGCTCGCGATCCGCTCTTCTTCAAGCGAAAGCTCTGCCGCTATGCGTGCCTTTTCAGTCGCCTCTCGCCGCGCGATTTCGGCGCCCTCGATTTCCTTCTCGCGGGCGATCTCGCGCGATTTGGTGGCCTCGTCGGCCGCGATCCGCTCGCCGTCCAGCTTGCGCCGCTGCGCAATCTCGCGCGTTTGCGTGGCCTCGGCGGCGGCAATACGGTCTGCCTCCAGCTTGCGGCGCTGCGCGATGCGGGCAGCTTCCACGGCCTCTTCCGCCGCTACGCGTGCCTCATCCAGCACCTGGTCGCGGGCGATCTCTTCGCCCTTCGTCTGGCCATCCGCCGCGATCCGCTCGGCCGCCAGCGCCTTTTCGCGGGCGATACGGGCAGCTTCGGTTGCTTGCGTCGCGGCAATCTCGGCCGCCTCAACTGCTTGCGTGCGTGCGATTTCCAGCGCGCGGATGCGCTGATCTTCGGCAATGCGCGCCTCGTTCACGTCTGCGGCTTGCGCGATGCGCATCCGCTCAACCTCTTCCCGAGCCACAATCTCGGCGCTGTCGAGCGTTTTCTGCCGCTCGATTTCCTGCTTGCGCACGGTCTCCTCGCCGCGAATGCGGGTCTGGTTGATCAGCAGCGTACGTGCCATCCGGCGTTTTTCGGTTTCCTCGGTGGCCACGATCTCTGCCTGCTCGGTCGCGCGCTGGCGGTCGATCTCGGCGGCTTGCGTTTCGCGGTCGCGCGCGATGCGGGCCTCGGTCACCGCCTTTTCCTGCGCGATGCGCAGGGTTTCGGTAGATTCGCGCGCAGCGATCTCGGCTTCCTCAATGGCGCGTACCCGCGCGATCTCGCGGCTCTGGGTTTCCTGCTCGTTCTCGATCCGCGCTTCCTTCAACGCGCGTTCCTGCAGGATACGCGCTCGCTGCACCTCTTCCTGCGCGGCAATCTCTTCGGACTCGACGGCTTTCGTGCGCGCTATCTCGCGGCTGCGGATGTCGCGCTCTGATGCGATGCGAGCCTCGGCGATGCCACGCTCGTTCGAGATGCGCGCCTTCTCGATCGTCTCGCGTGCCGTGATCTGCGCGCTCTCAGCCTCGGTGTCCCGCTCGGCCCGCTCGCGCGCCAGCTCCGCCCGCTGCTGCGCCCGGCGGAACTCCACATCCCGTTCCTGCCCCAGCCGCGCCTCTTCGCTTTCGCGCTCGATATCCAGCGCCTGCTTTTCGGCCTGCAGGTTCCGCGCGCGGATCTGGATCATCGTGTCCTGCTCGATATCGTTGCGCAGCTTCCGCCGCGCCTCGATGTCCTTGATCAGCACGGTCAGACCCTCGGCATCGAACCGGTTGGAGGGGTTGAAATATTCCAGCGCCGTTTGGTCGATATCGAGGATCGCCACCGATTCCAGCTCCAGCCCGTTGCGCGCCAGATCCTCCTGCGCGGCTTCTTTCACGCGGGCCACATAGGTGCCGCGCTGTTCGTGCATGCCGCCCATGTCCATCTCGGCGGCCACGGCGCGCATCGCACTTTCGAACTTGCCCGACAGCAGCGCATGCAGCGTTTCAGGTTCCAGCGTCCGCCGCCCGAGGGTGGAGGCTGTCATCGCCACCGACGCCCGCTCGGGCCGCACGCGAACGTAGAACTCGGCATCCACATCCACCCGCATGCGGTCCTTGGTGATCAGCGCGTCACCCTTGGTGCGGCTGACGCGCAGGGGCAGCACGTTCATGTTCACCGGCGTGATGTCGTGCACGATGGGCCAGACGAAGGCACCGCCATCGATCACCACCTTTTCGCCCAGGAACCCTGTGCGCACGAACGCCACCTCTTTGGTGGACCGCCGATACAGCCACTGCATCACCCAGTAGATGATCGCGATGACGACAACGGCCACGATCAGCCACAAGATCAATTGTCCGATAAGTTGTCCGGTCATGACATTTCCCCCCTTAGCGGCCCGTGATCATCTTGAACTTGCGGGTCTGTTCGGTCAGCGCCACCTCTGTCGGCAGCCGCTCCATCGAGGAGGCGCCGTAGAAGCCGTGGCAGGTTCTGGTGTTCTTCAGCACGAATTCGGCATCCTCGGGCGTGGCCACCGGCCCGCCATGGACAAGGATGATCGCATCCTTCCGCACCTTCAGCGCGGCTGCGGCCCAGGCATCCACGATGGCGGGGCAATCGGCCAGCTTCAGCGCGGTTTCCGCGCCGATGGAGCCTCCGGTCGTCAGCCCGAGGTGGCACACGATGATATCGGCGCCCGCCTTAGCCATCGCAGCCGCATCGGCTTCGGAAAAGACGTACGGCGTGGTGAACATGTCTTTTGCATGGGCCAATGCGATCATGTCCACCTCCAGCGCGTAGGACATGCCGGTTTCTTCCAGATTGGCCCGGAAGTTGCCGTCGATCAGGCCCACCGTGGGAAAGTTCTGCACGCCCGAAAACCCAGCCGCCTTCACCTGATCAAGGAAACGGTCCATCACCCGGAAAGGATCGGTCGCACAGACGCCCGCCAACACCGGCGTGTGCTTGACGACCGGCAGAACCTCGGACGCCATGTCCATCACGATGGCATTGGCGTCGCCGTAGGGCATCAGTCCTGCAAGGCTGCCGCGCCCCGCCATCCGGTAGCGGCCCGAATTGTAGATGACGATCAGGTCGATCCCGCCCGCCTCTTCGCATTTGGCGGAAAGCCCGGTTCCGGCACCGCCCCCCACGATCGGCTCGCCGCGCGCGATCATGCCGCGAAATTTCTCCAGCATCTGGGGTCGGGTCATCATCGGCGGGCTTCCTTGGGGGCTTTGCGTTGCGGGCGGCCGCCATGCAGCGCGCGAAACGCGGCGACGAGGGCGGCGGAAAAGGCGGGATCGTTGATGTGGTGCGGCAGGCGGACCAGTTGGCGGTTCGCGGTCTGGCGCACCGTCGCTTCCAGCGCGTCGTAAAGCGCGGCACGGGCGGCAGGATCGTGGAAGGGCTTGCCGGGGGCATCCAGCGCCGACACGCCACCCTCGGGCAGAAGGAACCGCACCGGCCCCTCCATCTGGTTCAGCTTCGCGCCGATCCACCGCCCCATCGCGGCGCATTCAGCAGCTGTGGTACGCATCAGCGTGATCTGCGGGTTGTGTTCATAGAACGTCCGGCCCCGGTACTTTTCGGGCACCGTGCCGGGGGCGGCAAAATTCACCATGTCGAGCGCGCCGACCGAACCCACGTAAGGCATCCGTGTGCGGATCACGGCGCCGAAGCGATCTTCGGTGGCGGGGAACACGCCGCCCAGCATGAGATCGCACACCTCCGTGGTCGTGACATCAAGAACACCCGCCACCTTACCGGAATCAATGAGCTTTTCCATCGACTGCCCGCCGATCCCGGTGGCGTGGAACACAAGGCAGTCGTAGTCGTCCTTCAACTCGGCCACCACCTGTTGCACACAAGGCGTGGTCACCCCGAACATCGTCAGTCCAATCGCGGGCTTCGTGGCCGCACGCGGCGCTGCGGCCTTGCGCGCGCGCACCATCCCCACCATCGCCTGCGCCGCGTTCCCCAGCACCTCGAGCGTGATCGCGTTCAGGCCCTGCACGTCCGCCACCGAATGCAGCATCATGATGTCTGCGGGGCCCACGTATTGCGACACCTCGCCCGAGGCGACGGTCGAGACCATTACCTTCGGCACGCCAATGGGCAGCGCCCGCATCGCGGGCGTCACCATCGCGGTGCCGCCCGATCCACCCGCAGAGATGATCCCGGCAATACCCTCCTGCCGCGCGATCCAGCGGGCAAAGGCCTCGGTCATGCCCGCCACCGATTGCCCCCGGTCGCCGGTGAACACGCCCGCCGCACCGCGCGGATGGAAAGCCGCCACCAGATGCGCGGGGATTTCAGCGCCCGAATGCGCACCGGAGGTGGACAGATCCACCATCCGCACCGCCACCCCCGCCGCCTTGATCAGGTCGCGCATGTAGCGCAACTCGTCGCCCTTGGTGTCCAGCGTTCCGGCAACCAGCACGACCGGATCGCCGAGGCTGGCCAGCGGGCGGATCTCGGCCTGCGGGGTCGCAATGGCCTGCGTCGTCACGACACGCGCCATCGCCTCAAGCCGCGCCACGGGCACAGGCTGCGACCAGCGGTTGGGCCGTACCGGGTTGGAGAGATAGATTTTGGGCGCAGTCACCTTCGACGCCGGGGTCACCTCCCCCGTGACGGGCGCGTCTTCGTCGTGCCCATGACGCCCCACACCCAGCAGCCGCTGCTGCAACTCGCGGTCCGCGGCCAGTTCGCGCGCCGGTGCTTCGCGGTTGATCCGTCCGTTCACCATGATCGCCACGCGGTCTGCGATTGCGCAGGCCACGCCGATGTTCTGCTCGATCACCAGAACGTCGATATCGCCTTCCTGGCCAAGGCGGATCAGCATGTCCTCCACCTGCGCCACGATCACGGGGGCCAGGCCTTCGGTCGGCTCATCCATGATCAGCAGGCGCGGGTTCATCAAAAGCGCCCGGGAAATCGCCAGCATCTGCTGCTCGCCGCCCGATAGCTGCGCGCCGCCGTTGGACTTGCGCTCGGCCAGACGCGGGAAGGTGGAATAGACCCGCTCGATCGACCACTGGCCACCCTTCGTGGCCACCATCCGCAGATGCTCGTCCACCGTCAGACTGCGCCAAAGCCTGCGCCCCTGCGGCACATATCCGATGCCCATCCGCGCGATCTCGGCCGGGCTGCGCCCTGTCAACGGCTGCCCACCAAAGGTGATGGATCCCGATGCGGCAGGAACCAGCCCCATGATCGCCTTGCACAGCGTGGTCTTGCCCATCCCGTTGCGCCCGACGACAGACAGCACGCCCCCCTCCAGCCGCAGGTCCACCCCCTGCAACGCATGGCTCGCGCCGTAATA
Source organism: Rhodobacterales bacterium (assembly GCA_038251625.1). GTDB lineage: Bacteria > Pseudomonadota > Alphaproteobacteria > Rhodobacterales > Rhodobacteraceae > JBBQXK01. Next base: position 9,045 of record JBBSBE010000030.1, on the reverse strand, counting down.
GACGTTGAGGCCCTTCACCTCCAAGGCCGGGGCGCGCATCCGTTCAGCCATGCGCATGGCTCCCGTCGCCAAGATACAGTTCCTGCACCTCGGGATCGTCCTCGATCTCCTGCGGGGTGCCTTCCTTGAAGATGCGCCCGTTGTGCATCATCGTCACGCTTTCGGAGACGCGCAAAGCCACGTCCATGTCGTGCTCGATGATGATGAACCCGATGTGGCGCGGCAGGCCCGTCAGGATGCCGATCAGTTCCCGCCGCTCGGTGGGCGACAGGCCCGCCGCAGGTTCGTCGAACAGGATGAAACGCGGCGCACCCGCCAGCGCAAGCGCGATCTCCAGTTGCCGCTGCTGGCCATAGCTGAGATTGGCCACCAGCGCATCACGCACCGCTGTCAGCCGCACCGCCTCGATCAATTCGGCAGAGCGCTGCACCAGCACATCACCCCGGCGCGGGCGCAGGAACGAGAACCGCCCCCGACTGACGCCCCGGCAGGCCAGATACACATTGTCGGCCACCGTCAGGCCACCGAACAGAAGCGAGATCTGATAGGTCCGGCGAAGGCCACGGCGGATACGCTCATAGGCCGGGAAGGCCGTTACATCCTCGCCGAACAGCCGAATCGTGCCGGTGGTGGGCAGGAAATCCCCCGTCACGCAGTTGAAAAGCGTGGTCTTGCCCGCCCCGTTCGACCCCAGCACCGCCCGCCGCTCGCCCGGGCGCACGCTGAGCGTGATGTCCGATATCGCGGCCAGCGCGCCGAACATCTTGCCCACACCGCGCAGTTCCAGCGCATTGCCCGATGAGACAGAGGCGAGCGTCGGGGCTTCGGCCATCAGCGCTTCTCCCCCGTCAGCGGGTCACGGCCCCGGCGTGCCTGCCACTTTTCCCAAAGGCCCAGAACGCCATCGGGCGAAAAGAACACGATCAGCAGGAACCCCATCCCGATCAGCGTCTTGAACCGCTCGCCCGACAGGTCGAACGCCGTCAGCACGTCGGGCGTGAAGGTGCGCAACAGCACATAGATGAAGGCCCCGATGAAGGCGCCGATGGGCCGCTTGACCCCGCCCACGACCGCGATCACCAGAATGTCGATCACCGCAGGGATGCCCGCCGTACCGGGGCTGATCTGCGCGTTCTGCCAGACCAGAAGAATGCCACCCACAGCGGCTATGACCGAAGCAAAGGCATAGGCCGCGATGCGGTGCGCGTTCACTGAATATCCAAGGGCGGCCATCCGGCGCGGGTTGTCGCGCACGCCCTGCAACGCCAGCCCGAAGGGCGAGCGGCTGACGTAGACCACCACGAAATAGGCGATGACCGCACAGCCGAGCGTCAGATAGTAGAACGGCACCGCCTGCCGCCAGTCCACCCCGAAAAGCTGCGGCGGCACGACAAGGTTGAAGCCGGAATAGCCGTTGAAAATGTCGTAGTTCTGGCGCGTGAAGTAGAAGAACGCCGATGCGATCGCCAGTGTGATCATGATCGTGTAGATGCCTTCCGTCCGCACGGCCAGAGCACCGACCAGCGTGCCGAAGATCGTGGCGATCAGGATCGCGGCGGGGATATACAGCCACCACGGCAGGCCCAGGCTGATCGCCGCCACGCCCGACGTGCCAAGGATCGCCACGCCGTACCCCCCAAGAGCCGCCACCGACATCTGGATCAGGCTGACCATCCCGCCGTAACCCGCCAGAAACATCAGGCTAAGCGCGATCATGCCCAGAATGAAGGTCCAGCCAAACACCTGAAAAAGCACGAAATCATTGGCGAGCGCAGGCATCACCAGAAGGATCAGCCCCAGCACCCACCACGCCGGATCGACCCGGTCGATCAGGGTGGGCTGCGGGGCGGGGCGATCCTCGGCCAGCGCCATCACGCTCTCCCCAACAGGCCCTGCGGGCGGAACGCCAGCACGACGGCCATGATTAGGAAGGTGAAAACCACTGAATAGGTGGGGGCGTAAACCAGCCCCAACTGCTCGCTCAGGCCGATCACCAGCGCGCCGATGGCGGCCCCGGGGATCGACCCCATCCCCCCCACGATCACCACCACCAGCGATGCCAGCAGAAACCGCGTATCCTCGCCCGGGGAAAGCGATTGGAACGTGCCCCCGACGATCCCGCCCATCCCGGCCAGCCCGGCGCCAAAGGCAAAGACCGCCAAAAACACATACTGGATGCGCACGCCGGATGCGGCCAGCATCTCGCGGTCATCCACGCCAGCCCGGATCAGCATCCCAAGGCGGGATCGGTTCAGGACCAGCCACATCGCAACCCCCATCACGATGGCCGCGATCAGGATGGCCACGCGCACGGCGGGAAACTTCATCCACACCGCCTCGCCCGAGCTTTTGACGGCCGACACCACCGGCAGCGTCATCGGGCCCGACAGCCAGTCTGGCGTGAGGATCGTGTAGCTTTGCCCACCCCAGATCCACAGCATGATGTCAGCCAGCACCACCGAGATCCCGATGGTCACCAGCGTCTGGCGCAATTCCTCGCCCTCCATCCGGCGAAACACCTGATGCTGCAGCACAAGGCCAAGTGCGGCGACAACCACAAAGACGATGGGAAAGGCCAGAAGCCACGATCCGGTCGCCTCGGTGATCTCGAAGCCCAGATAGCCGCCCAGCAGGTACAGCGATCCATGTGCAAGGTTCACGTTCCGCATCAGCCCGAAGATCAGCGTGAAGCCCGCCGCGACCAGGAAATAGAGCGCGCCAAGCGTGACCCCGCCGAACACTGCATTGAGGAAGATCTTCTTGCGCCCCAGGGCGTTTTCCAGCCCCTCGGGCCAAGGCGCGAAGACCAGCCAAAGCAGCCCCGCCACCCCTACAAGGATGATGAAAGCCCAGACCGGATGGCGCGCCGCGAACCGCTGCATGTATCCTCCCCCCGGCGGTCGTTTGTCAGGCCACGGCCTGCCGGTCAGCGCAGGCTAGAACGGGCGGGGCCGCAAGGGCATACCCGACAGTCTGATCCAAGCGCCCGGCGTCGGGAAAAGGGCGTCAGGCCAGCGCCCTGACACAGACGGTACGGCGATAGTTGCTGGGGGCTACCACGCCATTGGCGATGAAGAAGCGCGAAAAGCTGGCCTGACTGGAAAAGCCAAGATCGAACCCGATTTCGGCCACCGCTTCCTGCGTCACCGCCAGCCGGTCGATCGCCCGCTCCATCCGCAGCGCGTTGAGATAGATGTTGGGCGTCACCCCCACCTGGGTGCGGAAAAGCTTGAAGAAATGCGGGCGGCTCAGGCCCACCTCGCGCGCCACCTCATCCAGTTCCACCGGATCGCCGATCCGGTTCTGCAACACGCGCAGCGCGTTGCGGATGCGGTAGTCGCGCTTGGGGAACGCATCGCCGGTAAAGGCATCGCCCCGCGCCGTCCATTGCCAGGACTGGTCGAAGGCGCCTTGCGTCAGCGTGCAAAGCGGATCCTCCAGTTGCGGATCGTCGGCATCCAGCATGCCCTGCGCGACGGCATAGACAAGGCGCGCAAGGTAATCCGTCACCTCCACCCCCACCCGCCCGAACCGCAGGCTGGCCGAGGCATGGCGCGCGGCCTCGAGGAACCAGCCGGGCCGGATGTAGAGGACCAGCGCCAGCGTGGGCGCTGTATCCACCACGGGGCGATAGAAATGCGTCTGCCACGGGCTGATCGCCACCGCCTGCCCCGGGGCCATGGGATAGGCGCGGTCATCCACAACCACCTCGCCCGCCGGGCCCTGGACGTGGAATATCAGATGCCCCTCGCGGTGGCCGTGCGGCACCATCGGGCGATCCATAGAATAGAGACAGACGCGCCCGAACGCACCGTGGAAAACGGCGATCGACGTACTCATGGTGTCCTCCCTTCCGCACCCTCCCGATGCGTCCAGACCGTTGACGCTAACGGCAATTCCTCATTCCGCCAACAGGAATCCCCGCCGCGCTGCGGCATCGCGGTCATACCACCGCCTCCAGCATGGCCAGATAATCGGTTGCGGTGGCGTGGCGCGGGTTGGTGCGGTTGGCCGCATCCTCTGCCGCCACCTTCGCCACCCGGCCCATCGCCTGCCGGTCCAGCCCCAGCGCGCCCAGATCGCCGGGCAGACCCACCCTGCGCCCCAGCGCCGCCAAAGCCGCGGCCACATCGGCACCGGGCGACAGGCGCAACGCACAGGCAACGGGATCCAGCCGTCCGGCAATCGCGGGCGCGTTGAAAGCCATCACCGGGGGCAAAAGCGCCGCATGCAGCATCCCGTGCCGCGCCGCCAGCCCCGCCTCGGCCTCCAGCGCATGGGCAAGCGCATGCACCCCGCCCAGCCCCTTTTGCGAGGCAAGCCCCCCATTCAGCGCCGCAGCCAGCACCTCGCGCCGCGCGTTCAGGTCGTTGCCCGCCAGCACAGCGCGTTCCAGATGCCCTGCCGCCCGGCGCAGCCCCTCCAGCGCCATACCGTCCGCAGGCGGGTTCCAGGTGGTGCCGAGATAGGCCTCCAGGCAGTGCGTCAGCGCATCCATTCCCGCCGCCGCCGTCGCCTCGGGGCCGGTCGCAAGCGTCAGGGTGGGATCGCAGAGGATGAGCGCCGGCACCGGCGCCGGTCCGAACGGCAGCGGCATCGGGCCAAGGCCCACGCCCGCCGTGGTTGTTGGAATGGCGACAACCGGCAATCCCGCCGCCAACCCTGCCGCGCGCGCCAAAGTCAGCACCGGTGCGCCCCCCACCGCCACCAGCCCATCGCATCCCTCGTGGGCGGCAAGCGCGGCGGCAGCGGCGGCATCTTCAGCCAGGGGCGGCAGCGGCAAGTCGCGCAACGCCGCGTGCGTCACCCCTGCAGGCAGTGCATCGACCACGCGGTCAAACGCGTCATCCGCCTCGCCTGCCGCATCCGTCAGGATCAAAAGCCGCGTCAGCGCCAGCTTGCGCAGCTCTTCCGGCAGCGCGTCCTCCAGAACGCGGTCGGCAAAATGGATGCGCGTGACATAGGCAATAAGGGACATGCGTTGACCGGGGCTGCGGCAAAGCAGGGATCGGCCCGCACGGCGTCGCGCGCGGGCCGAAAGGTCTGATTTCAGACGTTGCTCAGCCGCCTGCGCGCAGCTTGGCGCAGTCGGGTGTGTCGCGCGACGGCAGGCCCATGGCGCGGAAATCGTCCGCCGACATGCCCAGCGTCTGGTTCACGTTGTCGGTCCGCGCCTTGAACTCGTTCTTGAGCGAGCCGTCCGCAGCCTCGACCACCTCGTTCACAAAGACCGAACCCGTAGCCTGGCGGTTTTCGTTCAGCGTCACCACGCCCAGCGGCGTTGCGAGGCTCAGCTTCGACAGGGCGTCGTGGAACTTCGCCTGCCCGTCGCTCAGATCGCCGCCCACTTCGTTCAGCGCCGCAATCGCCGCCAGTGTCGCGTTGTAGTAGCCCACGCCGAACAGCGAGGGCGAGGGGAAGCGCTCGGCCTCGGGGAAGGCGTCCTGGTAGGCCTTCACATAGGCCTGCCATTCCGGCGCCGGGTTGTCGTCGGCCAAAGGTCCGGATGTGGGCGTGCCCACCAGCGCCTCCTTGGCGCGTCCCTTCGAGGTCAGCACCGTCTGGTCGGCCATGATGGTGCCGCCGATCAGGTTCGTCTCGGCACCCGCCTGTTCGTACTGGTTCAGGAAGTTGATGGCATCCGTGCCGCCCACACCCAGATAGATCGCATCCACGTCATCGGGCAGCGCCGCGATCACGCCGCCAAAGTCGGACGAACCCAGCGGCACCCAGAACCGCTCGACGATATCGCCGCCCGCCTTGCAGAAGTCGACGGCGAAGCCCAGAAAGTTGGTGTAGCCAAAGGAATAGTCGGCGGCGATGGTCGCCACGCGCTTCCAGCCCTTTTCGTTCACGACATAAGAACCAAGGCCCGACCCCCACTGCGCGCCGTCAAGATTGAAGCGGAAGAAGTTCGGCGACGGATCGACCCAGGTAGTTTCCAGCGCGCCCGAGATGCCGTTGATCACAGTCTTGCCGGGGATGGTCTTGGAATAGTCGCGCATCGCGATCCCTTCGGATCCCGACAGCGGCCCCACGATGATATCCACGCCGTCCTGCTCGATCAGCTTGCGCGCCTGGCGGATGGTGGTGTCGGGCGTGGTGTCGGTCGCGGCGACGACCGTCTCGATTGTCTTGCCGCCCGCCATGTTGCCGACCTGCTTCAGGGCCAGTTCCACGTTGCGGATACCGTCCTTGCCGCCCTCGGCAAAGGCGCCTTCGGTGGCGACAAGGATGCCGATCTTGATCGTGTCTTGCGCAAATACCGCGCCGGGCAGCAGCAGAGCGGCCGCTGACACCGTGCCGATGAGTAGCTTTTTCATGTCTATCCTCCCAGGACCGCCCCGCTTTTCTTGCTCCTCCCGCGCCAAAGGGGGGCCACTCGGGCGCGCAAGCCGGAACCCCGGCCATTGCGGGAAAGGCTAGGGGCTGGGCGCGCGGGCTGCGATGATTGCACGTGCCGTCGCATACCCCTCCGTCTCTTTTTTTGCCCAAGGGGGCGATGCCGCAATCGCCTTGCCGCCACCCCGCGCCGCGCCCTATCCTGCCGCGCGACCCCACAGACCCGGAGCCTTGTGATGGCCTGCCCCTGCCCCCCGGATGCCCGCTGATGGCAGAGCCCTGGTTCGGCCCGGCGGAATGGCAGGCCATCGCGCTGTCGCTGAAGGTCGCGGCCTATGCCACGCTCTTCAGCCTGCCGCCTGCCGTGCTTGTGGCGCATGCGCTGGCGCGGTGGCGCTTTCCGGGCCGGCAACTGCTGAACGGTCTGGTCCACCTGCCCCTTGTGCTGCCTCCCGTGGTGACGGGCTATCTGCTGCTTCTGGCCTTCGGGCGGCGCGGGCCGGTGGGCGGCTTTCTGGAAGATTGCTGCAACCTCGTCTTCGCCTTTCGCTGGACCGGCGCCGCCCTTGCCGCCGCCGTGATGGCCTTTCCCCTGATGGTGCGCGCGATCCGGCTGTCGATCGAAGCGGTGGACCAGCGGCTGGAAGAGGCTGCGGGCACCCTTGGCGCCTCGCGCCCTTGGGTTTTTGCCACCGTCACCCTGCCCCTCATGGCCCCCGGCATCGTCGCGGGGGCGATCCTCGCCTTTGCCAAGGCGATGGGTGAGTTCGGGGCCACCATCACCTTCGTCTCCAACATCCCCGGGCAGACGCAGACGGTGCCATCCGCGATCTATGCGCTGTTGCAGGTTCCGGGGCAGGAAACGGCGGCGGGGCGGCTGGTGCTTGTGGCCATCGTGCTGGCGATGGGGGCGCTCTTGCTGTCGGAATGGCTGGGCCAGCGCGTCGCGGCCCGCGTGGCGGGGCGCTGATGCTGTCGGTCTCGTTGCGGCACAGCTTTGGGGATTTCGCGCTCGATTTGGCCTTTGAGGCGCCGCCGGGCCTGACCGTGCTTTTCGGGCGATCAGGCTCGGGCAAGACCAGCGTCATCAACGCCGTTGCGGGGCTTTTGACCCCCGACGCGGGCCGCATTTCCGTGGCGGGGCGGACGCTCCTTGACACAGAGGCGCGGCTGAACCTGCCCCGTCACCGCCGCCGCATCGGCTATGTGTTCCAGGATGCGCGGCTTTTTCCCCATCTGTCGGTCCGCCAGAACCTCCTTTACGGCCAGACCTTCGCCCCCCGCCACGCCCGCCGCGAAAGCCTTGACCGGATCGTGGCGCTTCTTGGCCTAGGCCCACTGCTCGACCGCCGCCCCGGCGCCCTGTCGGGGGGCGAACGGGCCCGCGTCGCCCTTGGCCGCGCGCTTCTGTCGGCGCCCGATATCCTTTTGGCCGACGAACCCCTCGCCAGCCTCGATGACCAGCGCCGGGCCGAGATCATGCCCCATTTCGAGCGGTTGCGGGATGAGGCGGGCATCCCCATCCTCTACGTCAGTCATTCCGTCCCCGAGGTTGCGCGTCTGGCCACCACCGTGGTCGTCTTGCGCGCAGGCCGGGTGATCGCCACCGGCCCCGCGGCCGAGGTGCTGGGCGACCCTGCCACCGCCCCCGGCCTTGGCATCCGCGCGGCGGGGGCGGTCCTGTCCGCCCGCATCACGCAGCACCACGATGACGGGTTGACGGAACTTGCCGCCGGCGGCGGGCGCCTTTTCCTGCCGCGCATCACCGCCGCCCCGGGCAGCCGCCTGCGGGTGCGCATCGCCGCGCAGGATGTGATCCTTGCCCTGCATCGACCCGAGGGGCTGTCGGCGCTCAACATCCTGCCCGTCACCGTCACGGGCGTGCGGGCGGGCGACGGCCCCGGCGCGCTCATCGCGCTCGATGCGGGGGGCGAGGCGCTTCTGGCCCGCGTCACCCGCCGCTCGGCCGATGCCATGGGGCTGGCACCCGGCACATCGTGCTATGCCGTGATGAAATCCGTGGCGATCGCGCCCGACGATATCGGCGGCCCCGAACCAACGTGAACCCACCAGAACCCACAAGAAGAGGCCCCGCATGTTCAGCTACGCCTGCCTTGGCACCAATGACCTCCCCCGCGCGCGCCGTTTCTGGGATGCGGTGCTGGCGCCCCTCGGCCATGCCCGCATCGCCGCATACGACGATGCCACCTCATCCGCCTGGGGCCTTGACGATCCCGGCCCGCATCTTTGGGTCACCACCCCTTTCGATGGCGCCCCCGCGACGGTTGGCAACGGTGTGATGCTGTCTTTCCTCGCGCCCTCACCCGCCGCAGTCGATGCCTTCCACCGTGCAGCGCTCGTGGCAGGCGGGTCAGACGAAGGCGCCCCGGGTCTGCGCCCGCAATACGGCCCCGCTTTCTATGCCGCCTATGTTCGCGACCCCGACGGCAACAAGATCAATGCCGTCCACTACGGCTGACTCCGCGCTGTGGGGGAGTTTTTGCCACCCCCTTGAGCAATTGACCAAAACGCCCCACTTGCCGCTAGCCCGTCCGGACGCGGCACCATCAAGGAGCCTTCATCCTGGTCTACCTCCTCTTCGCCCTCGGCGTCGCCGGGCTGTTTGTCGGCGGCGACTGGCTGGTGAAGGGGGCATCGGGCCTTGCGGTGCGGTTCCGCGTGCCGCCCCTGGTGATCGGCCTC